>NZ_JBEGDL010000004.1:0-359215 GCF_040813775.1 Ammoniphilus soli | reverse complement strand
AGACTGGGCACTTTTTTCATTAGATTGATATCAGGTTACTTTCGAAATTCGGGTTAAATTTAAAATAGCGATGTCACTTTACAAGGCGTGTTTATTCATAATAGGAATAATCCCCATAATTGTACCTGAAACTATAAAAAGAGGGGTTAACATTGATTAACTCAACTAATTTCCTGTTGTTCCTCTATATGGAATCTGGTTCTTTCCATACCAACACTAAATCGGTATAGTAAATGTAAGTGGTTTCATTTTCATAAATTGTCTCTACTATCGTGTGATGTATAGCAGCATCTCTTTCAACACTTGGACTGTTGTCCTTAGGGAAACGGTCTTTTTTTATTTTTCTTGTCGAAAAAAGGATAAAAAGGTATTTTACTTTGTGCCAAAATTTTGTATCTTATTGATAGAGAAAAGAGTCTTAGATGAGGAGAGAACCATGAAAAGGGCAAGGTATTTTAATCTTTTCGTTATTTTGTGTACGATTTGTTTTTATGTGTATCATGTTCGAGAATTTGGTGCTCAAT
Source organism: Ammoniphilus soli (assembly GCF_040813775.1). Lineage (NCBI taxonomy): Bacteria > Bacillati > Bacillota > Bacilli > Caryophanales > Paenibacillaceae > Ammoniphilus > Ammoniphilus soli. The sequence goes on along the minus strand of NZ_JBEGDL010000004.1, from coordinate 358,691 downwards.
CCTTAACCACGATCTTATCTTTGGCTAGCTGTGTGTCATTTCTTGCTTTCTTTTTTCTTTTTATCCGAGTGGGCCGAGGAAGGGTATGAGCAAAAGAAGCCTGTATCTCTAGGAAGAGATCACAGGCTTCTTTTATACTGTCTGAATGATAACTTCTAAACTTGTAGCTTAGCGCTACCAAGTTTTCTTGTATACTTTTTCTGCAAACCCCTCGAGTAAGGCATTAAAAGCCTTGGGTTGTTCCACATTCGGGAGGTGCCCGCAGTCGGGGATGACGACGAGTTCAGAATCAATGAGACGATGATGGATATCCTGCGAGCATTCGTAGGGAATAAAGCGGTCTCGTTCCCCATGGATGATGAGGGCGGGAGCAGAAATGCTCGTCAATAGGTTTCGCTGGTCATAATCCAAGAGCATCGTAAAAAGGTTATACATAAAGTCGAGTTGATTATCCAATATCCCTTTATGAAAGCCTCTGGCAATGGCCCCTTGGGGGTCTAGCCCCATTTGCTCAATGACGGTGTTCACCCATCGCTCCACGCCGCCATTGGGATCATAGATCAAATCAAAAATGTCCTTTCTCCGCTTTTTTTCCTCTTCATCCAAACCGGCAAAGGAGTCTGCGACGACCAAGCCGCTTACCGCATCAGGATATCGGGCCGCAAAATCCAAGGCGACTCGCCCACCCATGGAAACTCCACAGAGCAGGATCTGATCTAACTGGAGTTGATCTAGTAAAAGCTCCTTCAAAACCGCTTGATAGTCGTAGAAATCCAGTTCTTCCCCTCCCTCGGACTTTCCATGTCCGGGCATATCGACAGCAAGGCATTGATACTCTTTCTTAAAATGGTTGCGTTGGTAGAGCCAGTTGATGGAGTTCCCGCCTAGTCCATGGAGAAATACGATCGTTTGGCCTTCCCCTTCTTGAGTATAGTGAATCTGAAATCCTTGATAGGAATAGGTTGCCATTTTCTCTTACCTCCAATGATTCTCACTCACAATGTTCTTATTGTACAGATTTTCAATGAAAAAACCAAATGGGAGAGAATATGGCACCTGAGGTCGAAAAATGGGCAAATTGGTCGATTGTTCGGTTCATGGAACTATATTATAGTATAGTAAAAGACTTCCAAGAGCAAAAAGGAGAGCAACGATGAAAAACATAATGAAAGTATGTCTTTCCGGTATTCTAGCTTTTTCTTTATGGAGTAATACAGCGGTAGCTCAAGAATATCAATTCAAAGACGCTGCACAGCTTCCATGGGCTGCTTCCAGCATCGAAAAGCTATATGCGGAAGGGCTGATTAAAGGGGTCAATGACACCCAGTTTGCTCCGAATTCCCCGATGACCAGAGGGCAATTTGCTACCGTGTTGGCTAAATTAACAGACAAGCCCCTGAAAAACAAAGATTTCCCGTTTAAAGATGTACATAAAGAGCAATGGTTCTATCAACCTATTAAAAAGATGTATCGCCAAGGATTGCTAAAGGGAGTAAGCGCTTCCGAATTTAGTCCCGAACGTAACGTCACCCGTGAGGAAGCCGTGGTTATCCTTGCAAAGGCCTTCGATTTAAAAGGGGATAATAAGCTACCTTTCCGTGACCAAAGCGCAATTAGTTCTTGGGCAAAAGATAGTGTAAAAGGATTAGTGGCTCAAGGTCATTTAGCGATTTTCAAAGACCGCCTGGAACCGAAAAAGCCGATTACTCGGGCTGAAGTAGCTGTGATTCTCCATCATATTTTATATGGACAGCCTGAGCCTTATGTTGCACCCAAGATGACTTCACGTTCGAATGATTTAATTGAACAGCGGATGAACAAGACGATTCAATCTGTTTTAGGTGTTCCTTATAAGTATGGGGGGACCACGACAAAAGGCTTTGATTGCAGTGGATTTACGGGTTATGTATTCAGCCAGCTTGGCGTCGATTTGCCGAGAGATTCCCGCAGCCAATATGGTGTGGGCGAAAAAGTATCCATTGATGAGATGCAAAAGGGAGATCTCATTTTCTTCAATACCGGTGGAGGAGCTATTTCCCATGTGAGTATTTACATCGGCAATAATAAAATAGCTCATGCCACGAGTACTGGAAGCTCCGTTCGCATTGATGACATGGATTGGTATTTGAATAATTATAAGGTTGTTGGAGTGAAACGGGTTTTGTAAGTTGAAGAGCTCAATCTCTTGGAGATTGGGCTTTTTCCGTTAATTTCAACTCTATTAGCTTATTCTCCGTAAATGTTTTATAATGATCTTTCTCAGAGGCTTCAAAGAGGTATAAGGCACTATGAAGCTGGGAGTGGGCTTTTTCGATGTTGCCGTCATAGTAGTAACTAATTCCATCATAATAGGTTGCCTCGCCCATAAGGTAGAAACTATTATGCTGTTTGCTAATGGCACGGGTTTGTTGGGAATAATTGTGAGTGTCTTGGAAGTTATCCTGTTGGTAGGAAACAACAGCGAGGTTATACAAGATGCGAGCGTTAATCATAAAACATTTATTTCTAGTATGTAAAGGGAGAGATTCGATAATAGCCAATGCTTCCTGCAGGGTGGGCAGGGCTTTTTCTAGCTTGCCTTCATGAATCAATAAGACTCCTAAGCTGTTTATACATTCAGTCATTCGGTCAGTTCGCTTAGTTGCTTCGCTGCCAGTCGTAGCTTTTCGTAAGTAGCAATCCGCTTTTTCGAAGTCATGATAAAGCTCTTGATAAAGGATAGCTTGTACCCAATCCAAAAAGGGCTGATCTACTGGGTTTTTAAAGGCCGGATTAGAGCTAGCCATGCGATACCACTTTTCCAGGTCTGCATACTTTTCCTCTTGTACACATGCTTCCATTCGCAGTAGCACGTGCCCCTTGGTTTCGTATTGCTCTATGCCTAAGGACTGGTTGTGTTCGTCCAGCATGGGGAGCATTTCCTCTAAAGGCACTCCATACTTCTTGCTGAAATAGCGAAGATCATCCAGTGTGGGCGTTAGTTTGCCTCTCTCAATGAGGCTGACTGTCGATTGATGCATAAACCCCTCCCTCCCAATGGCAGCTTGGCTAATCTTAGCCATCTCCCTATGCATTTTCAAAAATTGACTAATCAGTGTTGCATTACTCAACGGAATCCCTCCATTTTATAGGTATTTGTACCTATTTAGAAAATACGACATTTAAAATCATAATTCAACAATTATTTTGATAAATTCATCATTTAGCTATGAATATATTCATAGTTCTGTCAAAGAATGTTCAAAAATAGAAGGGATATAGGTGTGGAGAATAAATGGTTTAGTTAAATGCTCTTAAATCGAATTTTGATATGGGTCTAAAGTCTAGTATATTTAATTCATCAGATAGAGAAAGGAGGAGCGAGAGAATGAAAACATGGATGATAGGGTTATTCCTCTTCGGACTTCTTATCATGGGACAAGTCCAAGATACAAGTCACTTCGCTTTAGATTTCACTTCAACCGTACAACCAGATGATCTCCCGCCAAGGCACTAACATCCTCTACAACCCTCAGCGGTAGAGCTGACAAGACTCTCCCAGCCCCAACCGGGGTAGAAAAAGGCGGCCACCCAGATCCTGCGGGTAGGAGCTAGTTTGGAACACACAAGGATAATAAGGAGGAGCGAGAAAATGAAAAGATGGATAGTGGGGTTATTTCTCTTCGGACTTCTTATCATGGGACAAACCCAAGATACAAGCCACTTGGCTTTTGACATTACTTCAATCATACAGCCAGACGATCTCCCACCAAGGCACTAAATCCTCTACAAACCTCAGTGGAGAGCCAACAAGGCTTTCCCAGCCCCAACCGGGGAGAAAAAGCTGCAACCCAATTCCTGCGGGTAGGAGCTAAATAGGATAAGAAAATTAAACAATAAAGCCTCCGCGGCAGAGATGGTTATTTCTGAAGTGGGGGATTTTTTTATTGTTATGGTCTAGGTGATCGAAAAATTCTATGTCGTTGGATGTGATATAATAAAAGCAAACTTGAACGGAAAAAACATGACTTAAGTGAGTGCAAAACACTGAGGAAGGAGGCTGATTACTATGGATCAAAACGAAATAACTAAAAAGATACTTGAAAAATTAGATCGTATGGACAAGAAGTTCGAAGAGCGGTTTGTCAACTTAGATCAAAAGATTGACGGGGTTGAGCAAAGTATCTTGTCCAAGATGGATGAACGGTTTGATCAGTTTGAAAGTAAAATTCTTAAACATGGAAACGATCAGACCCGTCTTGTAGTTGAGGCCATGGAGTCTCTCGAAAATCGTCTTTCTGGACGGGTGGAACGGATGGAAGTTAGGCAGGCGAAAACTACGGACAGGATTGATGTATTAGAAGCGGATGTCACAATTTTAAAGAATAAATTGGCGGATTAGAAGTTAGAAAAATCAAAGCGGAGCCAACAAGACTTTGCCGCCTACAGTACAAGCGACCACCCTAATACGACGGGTAGGCCGTTTGTTTGATTTTTACAACCACATATTCACCAATAACCCCTTAATCTCTCCTACTTGATTCAATATATCTAAACCCTTTTGCTCTTTACTGAGGACGGCATTTGTCAATTCCACCAATTTTTCGTTCACTTCGGTCACCATTTTATATACTTTGGATCTTCCGCGTCGATTAAATCCTTGTCTTTCTTCTAGGCCCACCCCGTGCTTGACGGCTTCTTCCATAAAAGACTTTACAAGGTTTTTATAGACGCGCAGTTCACGGACGGTTCGGGTCTTGGCTAAGCGTTCCCCCGCGGCATCGATATCCGAAATCATTTTTTTCAGCTTGTCTGTTGTCATTTTGCTATGTTGTTGGCGTACGACATCCTGAAAGTGTATCCCATCATCGATCATTTGGTGAAGGGAATCGATGCTTTTTTTTGAATTAACGGCATGGGGGGATCGATTATCTTCAATGCGCATAATTGTTTCCTCCAGAAACGGTCGTGTGTACAGTTATCTCCATCCTAACATAGGAACATGGGATCGGCTATGAGGAAATTTTATGATGTAAGATCTAGAAGAAGCGTATGGTAAAATAGGAATGAAAGCCTAGCTGGATAAATTAAAGAAAACAACTCAAGTTACCGATAGTATTAATATAGATCAGTTCGAGAAGAAAAGAGGTGTCTACATGAAAATAAACGGAAGTAATCGAATGAACGGAATTAATCCTTACCAAAAGCTGAACCAGCCTGCCGCGGAGAAAACGAACAAGACCTCTTTTGGCAAGGATGAGGTTAAAATCTCATCGGAGGCTCTCGAATTAATGAATATGAAGAAAACAGAAAGTACCGAACGAAACGAGAGAATCCGGCAACTGAAAGAACAGGTACAATCAGGCACGTACAAGGTAGATAGTCAGAAGCTGGCAGAAAAAATGTATGAACAGTTCAAGAGGGAATTCTAATGGACAGCTTGCAAAAGATTGAAACGTGTCTAATGGAACTGTTAAGTGAACATCATACCTTGCTGGAAATGACGCTAGAAAAAAAGAGGGTGTTGATTCATGGGCCGATCCATGAATTACCCTCTTTACTTGCGAAAGAGTCCCCTGTAATCAAACGAATTCAGTTCTTGGAAGAACATCGTCAGTATCTGTTGAAGGATTACTTTAAAAAAATAGGTGTCACTCAAAAGACAACGACATTATCGGAATTTATCGGAAATATTTCTCATCCAGGTTACCAAAGAAGCTTTGCAGAGTTGGGGAGCGAGCTGGGAAAAGTGCTGTGCGATCTCAAATTTGCCAATGATCTCAACAATGAGCTGGTGGAGCAATCGATGGCTTTTATCCAGGATACATTGGAGGTCCTTATGGAAGATCATCAGATGGATATGACCTATGGAAAGCCATTGAAGGCGAGAACCTCTTATGGCCATAGCTTCTTTAATAACCGGGCGTGATAAAAAGGAGAGAGAGCCATGGCCTCAACGTTTGGGGGATTAGAGGTAGGAAAACGGGCCCTTTATGCGCAACAGGCTGCGATGTCCACCACCGGCCATAATATTGCCAATGCGAATACCGAGGGATTTAGCCGGCAGCGTGCGGTTTTAAAAACCACGGATCCGTATCCTCATCCCGGTATGAATAACGGGATGATGCCAGGTCAGATCGGGACAGGTGTCGAAGTCACCACGATCGAGCGAATGAGGGAAGCTTATTTAGATCGGCAATATCGGAGCGAGAACAGTCATCATGGCTATTGGGATACGAGACAAACCAGCTTGGAGCAGCTGGAGGGCGTATTTAATGAACTTTCTGAACACGGACTGCATGCTTCCATGGATAAGTTTTGGCAATCCTGGCAGGACCTGATGAATGAACCCGAGAGCTTGTCAGCGAGGGAAATTGTCATGCAGCGTGGCGTAGCGGTTGTCGACTCCTTTCGCCATCTGTCCGGTTCTATTCAAGCGATTAAGGAAGATCTGACAACCGTTCGGCAAGAAAAAACGGATCAGGCAAATCAGTTGGCTGAAGAGCTGCGAAAAGTCAACGAAGATATTTCTAGGCTGGTTCCCCATGGCTATACACCCAATGACTTATATGATCGCAGGGATCAAATTATCGATCAGCTTTCTAAATTTGTTGATGTGACCGTTACCCCTTCCACCCAGGGGATGGTTAATGTTGTGGCTGCAGGACAGCCGTTAGTGACAGGGAGAGATCCCATTACTCCATTGACGGTCGATTCACCAGTCCAGCGCGGAGAACTGCTAGCCTTAAGAGAGATGGTAGGGACGCCTGGAGAAATTGATAGCTACTTGCAGAAGTTAAATCAACTAGCAACTGTATTAACAACAGAGGTCAACCGCCTTCATAGTGCCGGTTATGATCTGAATGGGAATCAGAGTGGATTGGTTTTATTCATTGGAAATGATGCGACCACGATTCAGATGAACCCGGAACTCCTCCTTTCGCCGAGTCGTTTAGCTGCTGCAGGTTCTCCGGTAGTAGGGAATTCGGATAGAGCCCGAGCGATCGCAGCTTTGAAATTTACCGAGCTCCCGGGCTTAGGTAGCGCTGTGACGATGGATCAATTTTTCTCGTCCATGATTTCCAAGATTGGAGTCGATACGGAACAAGCTAAGCGCTTCGTGGAGAATTCTGAATTGACAAAGGAAGCGATTGAAACCAGAAGGCAGTCCGTTTCAGGGGTTTCTTTGGATGAGGAAATGTCTAATATGATCAAGTTCCAGCATGCTTATAATGCGGCAGCTCGTAGTATCACCGTCGTAGATGAAATGCTAGACAAGCTCATCAATGGTACGGGAGTAGTCGGAAGATAAGGAAGTGAGATGAAATGAACCTCAGGGTTACGCAAACGATGCTGAACCAAAATATGATTCGGCAGGTGAATGGAAGCTATCGTAAATTAGAGAGCCTGCAAACCCAAATTGCCACCGGAAAGCAAATCAATAAACCGTCAGATGATCCCTATGGAGCGACGAGAATTATGGACTATAGCTCGAAAATCAGGGAAATCGAAACCTTTCAGCGGAATACGACCGAAGCGCTGAATTGGCTGGATATGACCGATGACATGCTTCTTAAAGCGAATGAACTTTTAATCCGTGCCAAAGAAATCATCGTACAGGGGAGCCAAGACTCGTTCGGGATGCAATCTAGGGAAGCAGTAGCTGATGAATTGAGCCAACTCAAGTTAAATTTGGGGGATATAGCGAATACTACCTACAAAGGCAGGTTTATCTTTGCAGGTGGGGAAACGAACAGGGCCCCCTTTGATGGGCAGAACCTTGTGACGGAAAATCTGGATCAGCGGATGGTGGAAGTTACGCAGGGCAGCTATCTCCCCATCAATGTGCCGGGAAAAGAGTTGTTTGGACAGGATGAAGGGATTTTTGCTTTGTTTGATCAGGTGATCGCTGATCTGCGGGACTCTTCCAGGTCGGGAGCAGAGATAACCTATCATCTTACGACACTAGAAGCCCAGCAGGATCATTTTGTTACCATGCAATCTACGGTGGGTGCCAGGGTAAACCGGGTGGAGCAATCCATTGACCGGTTGGCTGCGCAATGGACGAGCTTTAACAAGTATTGCTCAGATATACAAGATACCGATATCGCAAAGGCGGTAATGGAACTAACAGCACAAGAAAATACCCATCAGGCAGCGCTAAGTGCAGGGGCAAGGGTGATCCAGCAAACATTGGTAGACTTTCTCCGTTAAGTATAATCGTCATTAGGTGAGAGGAGAGAAATATGAAAATAGATAGCCTGTTATTCGGCGAGTTGGAAATTGATCGAGACAAGATAGTCACGTTTGAAAGAGGTATCCCTGGATTTCCAGAATCCAAAGAATATGTCTTTCTGGAACTGCCGGATACCCCTTTTTTTATTATGCAGTCGGTCAGTAACGAACTGTTTTTTTATGTGGTGAACCCGTATGATTTTTATCAGGATTATGATGTGCAATTATCGGACAGTGTGATAGAAACACTTCGAATTGAAAAACCGCAGGATGTGTTAATTTACAACATAGTTACCATTCCAGAAGACTTCCAAAAGGCAACCGTCAACCTGAAAGCTCCGCTTGTCGTGAATGTAACGACAAGACAAGGGAAGCAGTATATCTTAAATGAAAAACACTTTGGTATAAGGCAACCGCTTTTCGAAAAGGTAACTAGCTCCGATGTACAGGAGATAGGAGGATAACTATGCTCGTCCTGACACGAAAACTTAAAGAATCCATAATGATTGGTGACGACATTGAAATCACCATCGTCGGAATCGACGGTGATCAGATCAAACTGGGGATTAATGCTCCACGGCATGTGGATATTCATCGGAAAGAGGTTTATTTGGATATCAAAAACGCTAATGAAGAAGCGGGGAAAGTACCTATTGCTCCAATGAATGTGGCAGAGCTGTTACAGCAGATGGGAAAAGGAAAAAAAGAATAATTTTTTTTCTGTAAAAAAGCTAAAAGGTTGTCGGAGATTGTCCGATAATAGAGATATAAGGAACAATATCTAACTACAGCGCGCGAGTAGGAGGATGGAGTTTCAAAATTAAGAGTATCCGATCCACAAGGATGTGGGAGGAGCCAATTCAGGGAGGAAGATTGAAATGATTATTAATCATAATTTGAGTTCTATGACTGCTTATCGTAATTTAACTTCGAATAGTGCTGCCCAGTCGAAATCTATGGAGAAATTGTCTACAGGGTTACGGATTAATAAAGCTGCGGACGATGCTGCGGGTTTAGCTATTTCAGAGAAAATGCGTGCACAAATCCGCGGATTGGATCAAGCCCAACGAAATGCACAGGATGGTATTTCATTAATCCAGACCGCAGAGGGAGGGTTAAATGAAACACATTCAATCTTGCAAAGAATGCGTGAATTAACCGTTCAAGCTGCAAGTGATACAAATGAAACACAAGATCGTGCGGCAATCAAAAGTGAGCTTGATGAATTAATTAAAGAAATTGACCATATTTCCGATTCGACAAAGTTTAATGGAACTACGTTATTTGAATCTACGACAACAACCTTTGCATTGCAAATTGGTGCTACAAATGATGCTGCCGATAAAATGGATTTGGATTTAACGAAAATTCAGGCTTCAGCTTCTTCTCTGGGTGTTTCGTCAGCTTCAATTACAGTAAGCTCTAACTCATTTGCAACCCAATCGCTTGGCTATATAGATGATGCAATTAAAAAGGTTTCTGAAGGACGAGCTTATTTAGGTGCAAATCAAAACAGACTTGAACATACTATTAGTAATCTTGGAACTTCATCCGAAAATTTAACAGCTGCCGAATCACGTATTCGTGATGTCGATATGGCAAAAGAAGTGATGACTAATAGCAAAAATAATATTCTCTCTCAAGCTGCACAAGCTATGCTTGCTCAAGCTAATCAACAACCACAAAGTGTTTTGCAATTGCTTCGTTAAAATTATCTTTCTGAGGAGAGCAATTTTCATGCTCTCTTTTTTCTATAATATCTTGTGCTTAGGTAGGTGAGAAATATGGATATTTCAGTATGTATTATTGCAAAAGATGAGGAAAACTGCATTTCGGATGCTTTGAACAGTATTGCTTCTATAGCTAGTGAAATTATTCTTGTGGATACGGGTTCAACCGATCGGACTGTAGATATAGCTGCTGAATATGGTGCAAAGATCTTTCACACCACATGGGAAAATGATTTTTCAAAGGTTAGAAATTTTGCCCTTTCAAAAGCTAAAGGGGAATGGATTGTTTTTTTAGATGCTGATGAGAAGCTAACTTGGGAGAGTACATTTGCTTTACCATCAGTCCTCAAGCAGGCTGTCTCCTCTAGTGCAGATGTAGTATTGTCATTAATGATAAATCGGGATAAAAAAAAGAAAGTAATGATTAACTCAAACCCTACAATAAGAATATTTAAAAATGACCCTAAAATTAAATATGTAGGTAAGATTCATGAAAAAATTACTCGTGAAGATGGAGAGTTAAAGTATACAGATGCCACAAATCAAATCATTATTGTTCATACAGGTTATTCCCAAGATATCTTAGAAGTCAAAAGTAAATCAAAAAGAAATTTGGATATGCTCTTTCGGGAATTGGATCATAACCCTACTAGTAGTGACCTTTGCTTTTATATTTCAGAAGCTTACATGCTTGGCTATCAGCTTGAAGAGGCTCTAATGTACGCCTATAAAGTATTAGATTTTAATAATTCTACTCTCTACGGTTTAAAACAAAAAAATTACATTAATATTATTGATTGTAAAAGGGCACTGAAATACCCTGTTGATGATTTGAAGGCAACAATATTAGAGGCTGTAGATGCTTTTCCAACCTTTCCTGATTTTCAATTCTACCTGGGAGAGGTTTTTTTTGAAGCTCGACGTCTCCATGATGCAATCGGTGTGTTTGAAAAGGGGATCGAACTTATTCCTCACGCTAATTCCTCCCAATCTAAAGCTCAATTAGAAATAGCTAATAAATTTTTTGTACTTGGTCGGCTTTATTATTTGACCAATCAATTTCATAAAAGTACAGATGCCTTTATCCAATCTTTAAAAGTAGATCAATACCAATATGCTTCCATTAAGAATTTGTTATCTTTGCTGTCAAAACATGAGAATACGGTTGATATTGTTAACTTATTATGGAAAGTCTATGATAATTCTAAACTGAAAGATCTGGTTTTTCTGTTTAAGGCATCATTAGAAATTCGTAACAGTGAGCTTTCATATTATTTCTATAATTTATTGTCTTCCGTCCAGCAAGCATACCTGAAAAAAGAAAAATTAGAGCTCGATTTTTTAAGAGGTCATTATTCTATAGTTGTAAATAGCTTTATGGATATTTACTCAGAGACAACCAAGGAAGAATATATATTAAAGGCAATTATTTCAGCCTTACTATTAGAGGATAACGAATTGCTTAGCAGCATTGGAAACAAGGTAGATGACCCTTGTATTAATGTGATACCAAAAGTATTACTTGGAAAAAAGGACGAACTATATCAAGAATCTAGAAATCACTTAGTCACGTTAATAAAATATTCTATGTATATAAAAGATATTCGGACTTTACCATCGCTATTGAATTTGGTAATAGATGAAAGCTTATTTATTGAAGCTGCAGAATCGGCCTTTGAGATTGAGAATTATGAAGCAAGCTTGGAATTATTTGATATGTATTTAAGACAAAATGATGAAGTAGAAAGTGATCTCCTTGCTAAAATTTTATTAAGAATGGGCGAATGTCTTTATCGCACTAGTTCAAATTGGGAGTTATCCCTTCAGTTTTTTTTGGATGCGCTGGCTCTTACGCCGAATAACTATGAAATATATGAATTATCTCTTGAGGTTTGCCAACGATTAGGAAATAAGACAAAGACTCAAGAAATTGTGAGTAAGGCTCTTGAATTTTTCCCTGACTCTGAGTACCTTAAATCTTTGAAAAATGAATGCGGGAGATTCATTGTTAAATAGAAATATTAATTCACACAGATATAAAGTTAAAGATTATACGGTTGTTATTTAATAAAATACATTGAAGATGATTGCAATCTGAAAAATTTTAAATAGATTCGGTTACGCAGTGCATGGGGGGACAGAGATGAAAACCAGCATTATTATATTAACGTGCAATAAACTGGAATATACTAAGCTATGTATAAATAGTATTCGCGAATATACCAAGGAAGGAAGCTATGAGATTATTGTTGTAGATAACCATTCTTCGGATGGAACGGTAGAGTGGTTATCAGCGCAAAAGGATATTATTAGTATTCTAAATAACGAAAATTTGGGATTTCCTAAAGGGTGTAACCAAGGAATTGAACTAGCAAGTGGAGAAAATATTCTCCTGCTAAATAATGATACAATTGTCACGGAAAACTGGTTGAATAATTTAATCGTTGCTTTATATAGTAGCGATAAGATTGGGGCTGTGGGTCCTGTTACCAACAGTGCCTCTTATTACCAATCAATCATTACAGATTATCAAAGTATAGATGAAATGCACCATTTTGCACTACGAAATAATAGACTTAATTATAAAAAATGGGATAATCGGTTAAAACTTGTCGGCTTTTGTATGCTGATAAAAAGGGAAGTTGTAGAACGAATCGGTTTACTCGATGAACGTTTTTCACCGGGTAATTTTGAAGATGATGATTATTCCTTCAGAATCCTGAGTGCAGGATATCAACTTCTATTGTGTAAGGATACCTTTATCCATCACTTCGGCAGTATTTCTTTCAGGGATAATCCAACCCATTATAATTCCCTTCTCAAAGGCAATGAAATGAAATTTGAAGATAAATGGGGATTTAATCCAAATTATTCCAGTCTCATCAGAAACGATATTATTAACTTAATTGATCCCCCCCAAGATTTAGCTATAAATGTATTGGAAATTGAATGTGCTTGCGGGGGAACATTGATGCAAATTAAAAATAAGTACAAAAACGTAAATTTGTACGGAATTGAAATGAATGATCAGGCGGGAGCCATTGCATCCCAATTTGCTAAGGTACAGAAAGTTAATATTGAAAGTGAGTTATTAGGCTATCCAGAGGAATTTTTTGACTATATTATTTTACCGAATGTTCTTGAACACTTATTCAATCCATGGAAAGTGGTCAAAAATTTAGAAAAACATCTTAAGAGCAATGGGAAGTTGTTAGTAAGTATTCGTAATGCTATGCACTATAGTATGCTGAGCGATCTAATTAATGGAAACATTTCTTATACACATTCCAGGAATCCCGATCGAACCCCTCTCAGGTTCTTTACGTTAGAAGAAATTAAAAAAATGTTTAAGGAATCTGGCTATGAAAAAATAGATTTTGGGATGACAACCATAAATAAGACAGAGTCAGATGAACAATTTATTAAGTTACTGTCCATAACAAATGGCGGACAACTAACAGACCAGTATAATGCCTATCAATATTTGGTCACTGTCCGGAAGAAGGATTATACAGAAGAATTAAAAAAAGTTCTTAGGAGACTAGAGTTTGAAATTGACCGAGAAAGCAATCAGAATCGGTTGCTTAATATTATTTTGGAAGGTCAAGTTGATCCACTTGAAATATTGCATGTTGTAAATAAAGATATTATACAAAAAGAGTATATATTGAATATGGTTTCCATTCTATGCTATCAAAATAAAGCTATGGATTATGTCCTTCCTTTTTTACAAGCTGCATTCGAGATTAACAACAAAAATCCAGATACTCTGTTTAATTTGGGATTTGTACTTTATCAATTAGGGGAAAAGAATCTAGCAGCAAATTTCTTAGAACCAATAGCACACAAGGATGACGAAGCTCAGACTTTACTTTTGGAAATAAAGGGGAATAAAGATGAACGATAAAAAAGTTTGCTTTATTTTTTGCGTGAATAACCTTCAACTCTTTGAAGAGTCCAAAAAATTTATTAGTTCATTATATGTCCCAGAGGGTTACCAGGTTGAAGTTTTGTCGATTAAAGACGCTTCAAGTATGGCGGCAGGATATAATCAATTAATGAAGGAGACTGATGCTAAATATAAAGTATATCTGCACCAAGACGTTTTTATTTTGAACAAAAATTTTCTTGAAGAGATCATTGAACTTTTTACCTCGTATCCTCAATTAGGCATGTTAGGTCTCGTTGGGGCCAAGAATTTACCTGAAAATGGTGTATGGTGGGAGAGCGGTGATATATGTGGAAAAGTATACGACAGTCATACTGGTAAGATGGAGTTGCTCCATTTTCATGAAGTGAGAAAAGATTATGAAAGTGTACAAGCTATTGATGGACTAATTATGGTCACTCAGTATGACATTCCTTGGAGAGAAGATATTTTTAAGGGCTGGCATTTTTACGATATATCACAATCCCTCGAATTTATAAAGGCAGGCTACGAGGTGGGAATTCCTAAGCAGGAAATGCCTTGGTGCATGCATGATTGCGGAATTGTCAATATAAAGAATGGTTATGAAGAAAGCAGGGGAATTTTTTTAAGGGCTTATAGAAATATTTTTAGTTCCTTGAATGACTATTCAGTACATATTAAAGATACGAATGAATTTCCTCTTGTTAGCGTACTAATCCCTGCTTTCAATCGACCACATTATTTGGAAATAGCTCTAAAAAGTGTTCTTGAGCAAACTTATAGGAATATAGAGATTATCATTTGTGATGATAGTACAAATAATGAGGTTGGAGTAATGATAACTCCTTATATGGAAAAATTCACAAATATAAAATACTTTAAGAATGAAAACAGATTGGGTGGTTTCTCCAATTTACAGCATTGCTTTAACCTTGCTTCAGGAAAGTATATAAATTTCTTATTAGATGATGATCAGTTTCATCCTAACAAAATAGAGAAGATGATCTCATATATGCAAAATGATCGCAGTATTACACTTGTGACATCTTACCGTGAAATTATCGATGAAAAAGGAAATCAACTTCCTGATTTTTTTACTACAAAGAGACTATTTGATAAGTCGGTTATTATTGACGGCAAGGAGTTTGGAAATTTAATTTTGAAAAATAATGTCAATTTTATTGGAGAAGCGACAACTGCATTGTTTCGAAAGGAGGACCTGTGTGAACCATTTGGCGAATATAAAGGTGAAAAATATTATGGTATTAATGATTTAGCATCCTGGATGCATTTATTATCAAAAGGAAAGATAGCTTATATATCGGATCCTTTAAGCTATTTTAGGCAGCATCCCGGACAAAATACTCATTCTTTATCTACTGCGGTCAAATCATTGATAAGTTGGAAAAAACTAATACAAGAAGGTAGACAAGATTGTTTTTTGGAAGATAAAAAGGACCTTCAACAATCAGCAAATTCATTAATCAAACAGTCTGCAGATTTGTTAAATCGAATGATTCAATCTAGTAATAACTCAGATTGTGACACTATCATAAACATTATGAATTGGTGTATAAAGGAATTAAAAGATGAAATGAAATCAACGTATTAAAGGGGAGATTCAAATGAGCAATGATCTAGGGGGAGTAAGGTTTTTAATTATCAATGGATTTGACCGTTCTGGAACTTCTATGATTGCAAAGGTTCTTGCTAAACATCCACAGATTGAAGCAATATTTCAGCCTTTTAATGCTACGATTCTACGGACTACACAATGGGATTATTGGGAACCAAATCACATGTGTTATGGAGTGGAGAAATTTATGGGTCACATGTTAAATGGTTATATTGATAAAAATTTTATAGCCTCAGATTGGTTCAAAAAACATAGTACAACTCAAAAAATCGTACCGGGCAAATTACATGTGATTAAGACAACAAACTTACATTTTAAAATCGATTGGTTTCTAAATAAATTTCCACAAGTTGAAATTTTTTCAATAGAACGGAGTTTTTTTGCAACTGTTTGCTCATTAATGAGGAATAATTTCTATCAAGAGTGGTATGGGGAAGATGCATATCAAGCAATATGTGAGTATGTCAAGAAGGACGACAAGATTTCTGCAAATCTCCGGGCATGTGTTTACGACGCAAAGGATGATTTGGAAAAGATGGGAGTAATTATTGCAGTTCGAACTTCCGTTATGCGTCGCTCAACAAAAAAGACAATTTATTATGAAAGAATAATGGAGAACCCCAATTCTTCTTTTAATGAAGTGACCGGTTACTTTGGTTTGGATTCTTTTGATTTCGAACCGTATATGCAGGAGGACTATAATATTATTGGGAAAAACTTTGAGTTAGTTGATCTGTGGAAAACTTATTTTAATAAGTACGAAATAAGTAAATTGGAGAGGATATTTTCAAATATGGAATCTCCAATATTAGTTAAATAAAAGAAGGAGTGTCTAAATGATTTCATTTTTGGATCTAAAGAGCATTAATCACAGATACCGAACGGAAATTCTAAATGCGATAACAAAAGTACTTGATAGTGGATGGTATGTACTTGGTGAAGAAGTTGAAGAGTTTGAAAAAGAATTTGCAATGTTTTGTGGTGTTAAACATTGTATTAGTGTAGCTAATGGTCTTGATGCTTTATGGTTGATTCTAAAAGCCTTTGATTTTAAACCGGGAAATGAAATCATCGTGCCGGCAAACACTTACATAGCTTCTATTTTGGCGATTACAAATAGTGGTTTAAAACCAGTACTAGTTGAACCAAATATAGATTCTTATAATATAGATCCACAAAAAATTGAAAATAAAATAACCTCGAATACTAAAGCAATAATGGTTGTTCATCTATATGGTCAAACAGTTGAATTTGAAGAAATAAAAAAAATAAGTCACAAATACAACTTGAAAATTATAGAAGATGCTGCTCAAGCCCATGGAGCCATGTATAAGGGGCAGCGAGTAGGGAATTTAGGGGATGCGGCTGGCTTTAGTTTTTATCCTAGCAAAAACTTGGGTGCATTGGGAGACGGGGGAGCTATAACAACCAATAACGATGAATTGGCGCTCAAATTAAAGTCCCTTCGTAACTATGGCTCAATTGAAAAATATAAGCATATTCATAAAGGAACGAATAGTAGGTTAGACGAGGTTCAGGCAGCCGTATTGCGAATTAAATTGAAGCATCTTGATGAGGATAATCAACGTCGAAGGGAAGTAGCTCAAAATTATATAAGACATATAGAAAATTCTAAGATAATACTTCCAAAGGTTGTCCATGACGAAGCGGAATCACATGTTTGGCACCTCTTCCCAATCAGAACTACGCAAAGAAACAAACTTCAGGAGTTCTTATTGAATAGCGGCATACATACTATGGTACATTACCCAATCCCCCCATATCAGCAAGAGGCATATAAAGGATGGAATGCCTATCATTTTCCTATTACAGACCAGATTCATCGAGAAATACTAAGTTTGCCAATGAGTCCAACTTTAACAGAACAAATGGTAAACGAGATTATATCGGTTGTGAATAGATACTAAATTTGTATAATAGGTGATAGTAAATGAAGGTAAAATTACATGAATTTGTCATTAAAGGGGATTATAGGGGATCTCTTATAGCTTTAGAAAGTAATCGCAATATTTCGTTTGATATAAAGAGGGTTTACTACATTTTTGGAACAATGGAAGATGTAAGACGGGGGTGTCATGCCCATAGAAATTTAGATCAAGTTTTGATAGCTGTGAGCGGAGGTTGCAGGATTTGGTGTGATGATGGTAAGAATCAAACCTGTATCAGTTTAGATACCCCAACAAAGGGACTATATATTGGTTCAATGGTTTGGAGAGAAATGTATGATTTTACACCAGATTGTGTTTTGTTAGTAATAGCAAATCAGTATTATGATGAGAATGATTATATAAGGAGTTATGACGATTTTATAAAAATCATACAGGGTGGGGAGGACTAAAAAATAGGTGCTATTTGTTAGGGAATACAATAATGAAGACCAAAGTAATTGGGATAAAATTGTTGCTACATCCATTAATGGAACTTTTCTACATAGTCGTCGCTTTCTTTCATATCATGGTAGCCGATTTAAAGATAAGTCCTTGGTCGTTGAAAATAACCAAAATAAAATCATTGGTGTATTTCCAGCAGCATTGGATCCTTTAAATTTAGGATGCGTTTCGAGCCACCCTGGACTAACGTATGGAGGTATTATCCATAAGGGAGAACTGAAGGGGGCTGATATACAAAATGTTTTAGAGAACATATGTCGATTTTATAAGGAACAAGAATTATCAAAACTAAGATATAAACCAATACCATACATTTACCACAGGATTCCTTCTTCGGATGATTTATATGCCCTTTTTCGTCTGAATGCTCATCTCTATAGAAGGGATTTGGCGGCAACAATTGATTTTGAATATCGTCCAGCATTAAGAAAATCTAGAGTACACTCTTTAAAAAAGGCTATAAGAAGTGAAATTAATATAGAGTACGGGAAAAAAAATCTAAACAAATTTTGGGATATACTTGTCGAAAATTTATTTAATAAATATCAAAACAAACCGACTCATTCTATCCAGGAAATCAGTCAATTGTCTGAAATGTTTCCTGATAATATCGAATGTGTTGTTGCTAAAAAAAAGAGTGAGGTCATTGCCGGAGCTATTCTATTTTTTACACTCCCAACGGTTCATGTTCAATATATTGCAGCTAATAAGAAAGGCTACGAGTACTCTGCGCTGGATCTTGTTTTTGATGATTGCATTCACAAGAGTATAAAAAAAGGCTATCGTTATTTCGATTTTGGAATTAGCACGGAAAATCAAGGTAGGTTCCTGAACGAAGGGTTACACCGCTTTAAAGCCAGCTTTGGAGCAGGTGGAGTGGTTTATGAACACTACGAGTTAAATATAGATCTATTTTAGAAAGATGATTCTTCAATTTGTTACTTGATCTATGCTTTTATAGTTGCATCATGTGTGATCGTAATTTAAAATTTCATATTTCGGATTAAGCTTTCCGAAGAACCTTAATAGGTTTCTAATCCTCTAGTTCAAATCCCCTTTTTCAAAATTTATAACCGTTTAATATTTATTTCTGATATGATCAACATTACTGATTGACTGGGAGAGAGTCTATAAGTGATAGATTGCAGAAAAAAATCTTTGGTTCAATTCCATCTGAGTGAATAAGCAACAATACAGGAGCTATTAGACACAAAAACGCAAATGGATTCATGGATTCGATATGCTGGAGACTAAACATACATGGTTGAGGATGGGGAGCTATCGTATCAAAGCAAAAGGTGAGTGAATGTAGACTTTCTCACCTTTTTCTTGTTTCCTTGAATGGGAGAAAACTAACAAACCTCATCATTCCATCCGATAACAGTAATAGAACTTCTTTCAGGAGGTGTTCGCATGCGAATTACAGGTCTTGTCTCCGGAATGGACACAGATACGCTGATAAGAGATTTGATGAAAGCTGAACGCGCGCCCGTTGATCGTCTGCAAGCCAAAAAAGTAACGCTGGGGTGGCAGCAAGATGCTTTTCGGTCGATCAATAGCAAATTTTTAGAACTTCGTACGATGATGCAAGACTTACGTTTTTCCGGTAACTTTAATAATAAGATGATCCTCTCTTCTTCCAACGAACAAGCACTAAAGGTTGAAGTGGGGGGCACGGTTCAAGCCGGTACGGTTGTGGTGGACCGAATCGATAGGCTGGCATCCTATGGATCTGTAACGAGCAACTCCGTAAATAATATCGTTAAATTAGAAGGTACGGCTTTAACCAGTCCTTTATCCGTGACAACTACAAACAATAGCTTTGTTATGGAACTGGGTGGTGTCGCCAAAACGATAACATTGGACATCCCGGAAGATGGATCGGCTTATACGATCGGGAATGATGGAACCTTAATAGGTCAGCTTCAACAGAAGATCGACCGGGTGTTCGGTGCAGGTAAGGTAAACGTAGCGTTCGATGCTACCAATGAAAAACTAAATTTTATCCCTTCTGGAACCACTGGATTTGAACCCCAACTACTGGTTAAGACTTCCGGATCGAGTACCCTGCTACAGGATTTGGGATTCACCAACAATCAAAGCTTTAAAATAGGTAAAACTACAACGATCGAAGAGCTGCAAAATCGGCTTGGAGCCGATACGTTTTCGATGACGGGTGATCAAGTATCCTTCGCTATCAATAATATCACGTTTACTGCGAATAAAACCGATACCATCGATTCCTTGATGAATCAAGTCAATAGCTCTGCTGCTGGCGTCACGATGAGCTTTGATGAGCAAAGCGGGAAATTCTCCTTTCGGACGAAAGCAACGGGAAGCAACTCGCAAATTAATTTTAGCGGCGATGACAACCTGTTTCTTCAAAAGATTGGGATTACGGGCACAAGTTACGCAGGGACGGATGCGGAGTTTACGATTAATGGCCTAACAACCCAAAGGAATTCCAATACCTTTACGATGGATGGGATAACGTATACCCTCCTGCAGACTACGACGTCGCCAATCAACGTATCGTCACGTCATGATACCGATGAGATCTTTAATAAGATTAAAGGCTTCGTCGATAAATACAATGAAATTGTGGCGGATGTAAGTACGAAATTAACCGAAAAAAAATATAGAGATTTTACGCCCCTAACCGACGAGCAGAAACATGAAATGAAAGAAAAGGAGATTGAGCTCTGGGAAGAAAAGGCGAAAAGCGGTCTTCTTAGAAATGACTCTATATTGTCATCTGCAAGGGATAGTATGAGGCAGTTATTGTCCCAACCGGTCGAAGGATTGAACGGTTTTAAGATTTTATCCGAGATAGGGATTACCACCTCTGCTAACTATCGAGATAACGGGAAATTGGTGATCGACGAAGGAAAGCTTCGAGAGGCTATCTCCAATAATCTGGATCAAGTCGTTTCCCTTTTTACGGCCAAAGGTGGATCCGCCAATCAAAATGGGATTGCCCAAAGGCTTTATGATAGCTTGAATACAACAATCGATAGAGTTAATAAAAAGGCGGGATTTGCTAATTCCTCCGTAAGTGTAGATAGCAGTCTTATCGGAAAGGATATCAGCCGCCTGACGACACAAATATTCAGCTGGGAACAAAAACTAATGACGAAAGAAGATCGTTACTACAAACAGTTTGCAGCAATGGAAAAAGCATTAAATAATATGAATTCCCAGAGTTCTTGGCTATTAACCCAGTTTGGTATGGGAATGCAATAGTTGAGGCTCTCGAGAGAGGAGGCCTAAGATGAATATTTTGGGATCCCAGGACGCTCGCCTGTCCTCTTCGGTTCAAAAGAGCCCCAGCTCAGCAGAGAAGGATACACGAACGGAAGAACGAGTAAAGCCCGTGGTTTCAGAAGAAGCGATAAAGACAAAGAAAGGCAAGGACATAGACGAAAAATCCGTCATTGAAGCCATTGAAAAAGCCAATAAAGCCTTAAAAGGAATGCAAACGAATCTGCAATTCTCGATCCATGAGAAAACGAAGCAAATTATGGTCAAAGTCATGAACTCGGAAACGAATGAAGTGATCCGAGAGCTGCCTCCGGAAAAAGTACTTGATATGGTAGCAAAAATGTGGGAAATTGCAGGACTCTTTGTTGATGAGAAGCGTTAAAGAAAGTAAAAAGGTAAGGGGAACGATGAAATGAGCGCGTTAGCACAACAACAATATCAGCAGAACCAAGTCAATACGGCATCGCCGGCAGAGTTAACACTGATGCTTTATAAAGGTGCCATTCGATTTATTAACGGAGCAAAGGCTGCCATCGATAAGGAAAATGTTGAAGAAGCCAACAACTATAATCAGAGAGCCCAAGCGATTATTCGCGAGTTACTCATCACTTTAAATATGGATATACCTCTTTCAAAAGATTTAGCTGCCATGTACGATTATATGATTCGACGTTTAATCGAAGCCAATATTAAAAAAGATAAAGCCATTTTGGAAGAAGTAACAGGCTATTGTGAAGAATTTGCCGTGACATGGGCCCAAGCGATGAAAATGGCTAAGAGATAGGGTGAATCCCGTGTATATACACGAAAAAAAGAGATTACTAGAATTGTACCTGGATCAAACGCTTCATTTAGAGAAGATTGTTCAATCTGGAGAATATGAAAGATTAGAAGTATTCCTTGGAAAAAGAGCAAGCATCATTGAACAGATTGATACTCTGGATGCTGCTTTTAGCCCCGCTGACATGGAAAGGGCGAGGCAGGAGCTTTTGCCCCTCCTTGCAGAAATGATTCGACACGAAGCCAGGGTCAAGGAACTCATGCAAATGAGCTTAGAGCAATTGAAAGCAGAAAGAAATCGAATGAATGCGGCAAAAAAAGTCAATCAAGTCTATCAAGCCCAAGGGTATTCCTATGATGGAGCCTTCTTCGATAAAAAAGTAAAGTTTGACTGAAGCCTCGGATACTTTGTTTTTCGAGGTTTTTTTCTTTCTCCTATGAATTTTCATCTCGAAAAACTGCAAAAGTGGGAAGTTATTTCCGATATATATCCTATAGAATTGATCGGAGGAATACCAGATGAATATCTCGGAGATCCGTGCTGGAGAACCGCTCCATGGGATAGGGAAAGGATTAGAAACGTCCCGGAAAGCGGTGTTAAGCCCCAATTATAGAGAAGCGGAAGATAAGGTTATAGAACGACTGCTGGCTGAATCGGGTGTCAAGCTTCCACCAGAAATTCGGCAGCTGCTCGGAGACATGTTGAAGCAAGGGGATGCAATGACCCGAGAGTTGATCCAAAACTTGAGCCAAATCCTTCAACAGGCGGAAGGGTCTATGGCGCAAAAAATAAATGTACTTCACATGCTGATCCAAAAACAGATCCCTATTACAGCGAAAAGCTTTGATGCTGTTTATCAGGCGATTCATGGGCCGAATATTGATCAACTGTTAAAGAAAGTCCTGCCTGAGGTTGATCCGAATGCACAACTGGCATCAAAAGGAGACGCATCCGTGCAGAAGCTTCTTCATTCCCTCACAGCCATTGTGTCATCATTAAAGGATCTATCTCATATCGATCGTCCCTTGATCACATCGATCATTCCAACGGTTAAAGAAGGTCTGGAAAATAGATCGTGGAACCCGAATCTAGAAAAGATGGCTCAGGAACTCGTTCAGGCGATGGACCGGGCCGAAGACAGGTTAGAGCATGCTGGTGAGGTTAATGCAAAATTAAATGAACTAAATCTTGCTGATTTAGGTTCCCGTTCTCTTATCCTTTCGGTAAAGGATAAAGCCCAGCAACTCCTAACGGCTCTTCAGCAAGAAGCGAACATGATGCCTCAGGTAGATGTGCTTTCTGCTCACTTTACCCGGATTTGGGAGCATATTCCCCAGCATTTAAGGCAAGTAGGAGAAGAATTTAGAGAAATTAAGCAGCAAGTGATAAAAAATGTGGAACGGATGTCCTTGTTTATTCAAAATAAGTTTCCTCAAGCGGAATCTTATGTGCAAAGAGTGATTGAACCAACTATCGAGATGATCAATAAGCTCGTGCAGAAAAATGAATTTGCCCTTTTTGCGGATATGGAGTTTGAATCGGATGTTTTAAAGTTAAGCGGCGAGCTTCAACGGGTGAAAGGTCTCCTTGATGAGGGAAATCAGGCAGAAGCCTTAAAGACGTTCCAGAAAATTAAATCGGATTTGGAAAAGCTTCATTGGCAGCCTTCTTATATCAAAATGGAACAAGCCATAACCAAGTTCACCCAAGAGGGATCCATGAGGAATCCATTGGCCTCTTATATCCAAGATTTCCAAAGTGAAACGTTGACAGGGCGAGGGGTGCAGGAAGCCATTCGTCACATGGGGTTGAACCATGAACGGGATACGGTAGATTTTCTTATTCGAAAAGAAGCAGGAGAGTTTTCGCTGTCTCAAGCGGAAGCTGTTTTAGAACTCGAGCAAGAACCCAGAAATATTAAGTCGATGCTTTTCCAGCAGGCAGAGCTGGATTCCTCACCACGGGTTCGTCAGGCAGCCGATCAGGCGCTGTCCCATTTGACGGGGCAGCAGCTGTTATCAAAACCGGAACAAGGTTCAAATAGCCAAACGTTTTTTCTTCAACTACCGGTCCCTTGGGAGCAAGGAATGCAGTCCGTCAAGCTGGAGATCCACTCCCGTTCCAAAGGGGAGAAGGTGGATTGGGAAAACTGTCAGCTTTTCTTTTATCTTGATACCCCGAGATTTGGTAAAACCGGCATTTCGGTTCGTGTAACGAACCGTGAGGTCACCTTAAAAATACAAAATGATCAGTCGGGGATCGAAGAGGCTTTCTCCCCGTATATCCCGCAAATGCGGGATAAGCTGAAGGAGTTGGGCTATCGAATTCAAGATGTACAGTTCGCGCCCGTGAATAAGGGGGCCCACCAAGAAGGACTATCTAAACGGGAATCACAAGCTTTGCCGAAATATCCTCCATACTCTTCGCAGAAAGGCTTGGATTTTACAGTATGATCTATAAACAGGTAAATCAAATCCCAAAAAAGAACCAACCTCCTCAGCATGCTGCTGTGATCCGGTATGATAAAGATCGGGACCGGGCCCCGGTTGTGGTGGCTCAAGGCAGTGGGGAAATCGCTCAAAAAATCATTCAGCAGGCCAAAAAGCATGACATTCCTCTGCAACAGGATGATATGCTGTTGGGCAGTTTGATTCAGCTCGATTTAGGCAACCAAATTCCACCGCAGCTCTATCATGTGGTCGCAGAAGTGCTCCTCATGGTGCGTCGAGCGAATGTAGGGGAAATGGAAGAGGAGAAACCATCTAAACAGCCTATTGCGCCATTGGAATGGAGAAGAGAGAAAGCGAGGGAACACTTTGAGTAAAACCGTTGATTTTGAACAGCTCGAATACCAAGATATTGTGGGACGTCCTGTCTTGATTACCTCCCTTCTATATAAGAAGTTACTCCAGCAGCTGGAACTATCGATACAGAAGATTCAAGAGAAAAGATTGGATGATGCCAACTATCACCTTCAGCTAAGCCAAGACATTGTAGAACGATTGGGGTTTGGCATTAAATACGAAGGCGGTATTATAGCGGATCAATTAGAGCTGATATATCACTATGTGTCAGATCGTATCCTCCAAGCGAATTTGAAGAAGGACAGTCAGATTATATTGGAGATACGGAATATCGTTTCCCAATTGGATGAAGGCTGGACGCAGGCGATGGAAAAGGAAGAGAAAGCTTGTCAACCTGTGAATTTAGCTTCCAGTCGAATGAATCCGTATCAACGAAGAGAACTAGAACAGGAAAAGCTAGACTATGAAATAGAAAAGCATAAGTAAAAAACGAGAGGATGTGTCTAAAGCATGCAAATCAATCATAATATTCAGGCCCTCATTGCTTATTCCAAATATAATACGAACCAGTCTCAAATGAGCAAAACCATGGAAAAGCTATCTACCGGTCTCCGCATCAATCGAGCAGCTGATGATGCGGCAGGCTTGGCCGTTTCGGAAAAGATGAGGGGGCAAATTAAAGGGCTACAGCAAGCGGAAAGAAATACGCTGGATGGAATTTCACTTATCCAAACAGCTGAAGGTGGAATGAACGAACTACATGATATCCTGCAACGGATGAGAGAATTGGCCGTGCAGGCTGCAAACGATACTTATACAGCTGATGATCGAAACGCAACACAGCTTGAAGTGAATGAATTGGTTCAGCAAATCGATCAGTTGGCTACATCGACTCATTATAATACTCAAAATCTATTGGATCAAACCGGCGGCAGAAGCGGCGTCTTTACTTTTCAAATCGGAGCCAACGGAGGACAAACAGTGGACCTCCCTCTACCCGATTTAAGATCAGCAACTCTAGGAGTCAACGCCCTGAACCTGAGCTCTCACCAAAACGCAACTTCAGCACTCCAGTCCATCGATGCCGCTATAGCTTCCGTTTCCAATGAAAGAACAAAGCTGGGAGCATTCCAGAATCGATTAGAAAAGCATCTAGGAATGATTGGTGGATCAACCGAGAACTTGACAGCTGCTGAGTCTCGCATACGCGATGCCAATATGGCCATGGAAATGACGGAGTTTACTAAGCTGAATATCATTAACCAATCTGCGCAGGCGATGCTGTCGCAGGCGAATCAGCTGCCTCAAGGGGTCTTGCAGTTGTTGAAATCTTAAGTTTAGGTATGATAGCCCCCTCTAGAAGCAATAGCTTTTAGAAGGGGCTATTGTTTATTCAAAGAAAAAAGCCCGACAGCAGTCAATCACCGTCAAGCCTAATAGAATGTCAATTACTTCCCAAACTGTTTGTTTTCAAGCATAATCTTATAAATCAATGCTCCTGCCTCTTCGAAAGTAAGAGGATCTTCAGGGTTAAACTGTTTAGTGCTGTCACCATTCATAATCTTTGCTTTCGACACGGCGAGTACATAGGGTTTAGCCCATGCGGATATGTCGGAATAATCATTATAATACTTCGCTAGATCCTTATCAGTTTTTGCTGCATCTTTCTCTGAATAAGTGGCTATTTTTAAATTTAGCGCCCTAGTAGCAAATACAGCAGCTTCCTCGCGTGATAAGTTATCACCAGCATTTAATTTTAGTTCTTCGGTAACAGCATCAACTGAACCTTGAACCAACCCGTTTGTGATAGCCGCCATTAGATATCCAGATTCCTTATACGTTGATGAAGTAACTGTCACGTCTGAAAAATGTCCATTGTAAGGTAATGGAGCCCAGTTCATGGATTTAGCCAACATGACTGTATAATCGAACCGATTAATTGGGTCTTCCAAATCATCTCTTAATTTTGAACCAGTGCCATTTGCTGTTATTATTCCTTTATACGCAAGGGCCATTAGAGCTGGCCGGGCCCAATCGCTTAAATCGCTATACGTTTTAGAATTGGAGACCACCGAGTAATTCCCAAATTCAGAAATAGGGGCTGTGATGGTTTGCTTTTTTGTATCAACGATTCCGCCAATTGGCGTCCATTTGCTGTCTTTATATTGAACAACGGAAACATTATAAAGGGATACGTCGCTGCTTACATTCCCGATTTTTCGTAGAACGTCCTGATAGCCATAAGATAACGTGATATATCCAGGAGCAGATAGCATAGCGTCTGAAGTAGCGTCACCATCACTGGTTACTATGTAATTTGGACTGAGGAAGGTTTTTCCGTCATTCAGACTTCCATTGGCATTGAGTTCTTTTTCCCCTTCTTCTACTTCAAATACAAGTGTTTGATTAGGGGCCATTGTGGAGTCCGATGTAGTAATATAAGCATTTTTAGGAAACTGCACATATACATTTCCGGAAAAAGCTTCAACCTTCTTGCCGCCTACAAAATCCGTTTGATATCTAGCACCAATAATGGGGTTATTCAAATAATTGACTTCCAGGTTGAACTTATCTATTTTCGTATTTTCTTGATCGTCCACATTAACTTCAACTTCAATAGCAATTTTACTTTTACCAGGCTTATCAACGAGATAATCCTCAATTGTGTAACTTCCTGATGAATCACCCAGATCCTGTGTATTCCCTTCATGATCAATGTAAGAAACGCGGATGATTTCTCCATTGGATGGATCGTCGAGATCAAATTCCAAGTCAAATTTGTTAGAAACTACATTAATGACATTAGTTCCAAAGTCCATTTCATTAGCACTTACCGATAAGGAAACCCCACTTTTACTGCTTAGACTTACTCCCTCAGCAGCACTGACCCCACCAAAACCGGGTAAGATAAGAGCTGTACTGAGAGTGACAGCCAGTAATTTTTTCCACATCTGTTACTCTCCTCCTTAGATGATAATTAAAATATCTATGTTTCTATATATCGGCAATTCTGGGATAAACCTTAATACTTTTTATCTAATTTTGTTGTAATTTGTAGTAAAAAAGTTTCGTACTTTTTGTTCCGATTCTAATAATTGACAATGCCACCAACCCCATGATATTATTGCTCTAATGGATTACACTCAAATTGGACATACTAATTACGGGACGGTTTGAAGTGCCCATTAAGTTTACATTTGAAGGGAAGTAAGAGCACATGCAAGGAAAAGTTAAATGGTTCAATGCAGAAAAAGGTTTTGGATTTATCGAGAGAGACGGTGGAGATGACGTATTCGTACATTTCTCCGCAATCACAGGAGATGGCTTCAAGACTCTTGAAGAAGGCCAATCCGTTGAGTTCGACATCGTTGAAGGCGCTCGTGGACCACAAGCTGCTAACGTTGTAAAACTATAACGCCAAACACATAAAGTCCTTGGATGATTCCAGGGACTTTTTACCTTAATAGATCGACCTTGAAAAAGCTTCATCAAAACATGGATTGCATTCAGCCGGACTGTTTTGATTGAAGCTTTTTCTCTGTTTACCCATACATAAAAATTGGCAGGATCTGTTCACAAATATTTCATCAAAGTTGATTAATTTCTGGCGAAATGTGGAAGGATTTTGATGTAAGATGGAGAAGTTAGTAAGTACACGAAAGGAGGAGTTGCATTTATGAGATACAACATACGTGGAGAGAACATTGAAGTAACACCAGCCTTAAGAGAATATGTAGAGAAAAAGGTAGGTCGCTTAGAGAAATATTTTGATGATATTTCTCCATCCACTGAAGCTCATGTAACTCTAAGGGTTTTACGCGGCGAACATACGATTGAGGTAACGATTCCAATGCCAGGAGTCATCCTTCGTGCAGAAGATACACATACCGATATGTATGCGGCTACTGACTTGGTTGTGGAGAAGTTAGAAAGACAAATCCGCAAGCACAAGACAAAAGTGAACCGCAAGTTCCGCCAGGAAGGCAGCTTGAAGACTTTGTTTGCAGAGCCGGTGAACGGAGCTGCAGAGGAAGAGGAAGAAAGCAAGATTGAGATCGTCCGCAACAAGCGTTTCGCGATGAAGCCCATGGATGCGGAAGAAGCTGTTCTTCAAATGGATATGTTAGGCCACAATTTCTTCGTCTTCGCCAACACTGACAACGAGGGACTAAGCGTTGTATATAAGCGAAAAGATGGACGTTACGGTTTGATTGAGCCGGAATTAGAATAAATGGTAAAAAAGATCTCCTTCCTTTGAGGGAGATCTTTTTATCATATCCTTTAACTGGAAAAGATTCCCGCAACTTTCTTACGCCTCACTACGTATATAGAGAATAATACCACGGAACATTTCTTGTCTTGCAACTGCATTTACAGTACAATTAATTGTTAGGATAAGTTTTTTATTTGGAAGGAGATATCTCCCTATGCTAGGAATGGTGAAGAAGCTTTTTGGCTCTTCGGATGAGCGTGAAATTAAGAAGCTCTTTAAGCGCGTAGAAGTGATTAATGGCTTAGAGCCTGAGATACAGCAATTAACAGATGAGCAGTTAAAAGCCAAAACTGAGGAATTTAAAGGTCGCCTGCAGAACGGGGAGTCCTTAGATGATATTCTTCCCGAAGCGTTTGCGGTCGTTCGTGAAGCGTCCAAACGCGTGCTAGGCATGCGCCATTATGATGTGCAGCTGATCGGGGGAATGGTGCTTCATGACGGGCGTATTGCCGAGATGAAGACGGGCGAGGGAAAAACCCTCGTATCAACGCTGCCTACTTATTTGAATGCCCTAACGGGACGTGGTGTCCACGTGATTACGGTGAATGAATATCTTGCTGCTCGTGATGCAGCGGAGATGGGCCAACTTCATAATTTTCTAGGACTGACTGTAGGGCTTAACCGCTCAGGCATGAGTCCCGACGAAAAGCGAGAAGCCTACAATTGCGATATTACCTATGGAACCAATAATGAGTTTGGTTTCGACTATTTGCGCGACAATATGGTGCTTTATAAGGAGCATATGGTTCAGCGTGACTTGTATCATGCGATCGTCGATGAGGTAGACTCCAACTTGATAGATGAGGCGAGAACGCCGCTGATCATTTCAGGACAAGCGCAGAAGTCTACGGATTTGTATTATGTGGCCGCTCGTTTTGTGAAGATGTTAAAGGATGAAGAGCATTTTGCTATAGATGAAAAGACACGCGGGATCACGTTGACGGATGAAGGGGTTTCCCGGATCGAGAAGGCGTTTAATATTGATAACCTATATGATGCTCAACACATGCTGTTGAACCACCATATCCAAAACGCTTTGCGTGCGGAATATATTATGAAACGAGACGCCGATTACGTCGTGCAAGAGGGTGAAATCATCATCGTCGATGAATTTACTGGGCGGATGATGCAGGGGCGTCGCTACAGCGATGGCTTGCACCAAGCGATCGAGGCGAAGGAAGGCTTGAAGGTTCAAAACGAAAGCATGACCCTAGCTACCATTACGCTGCAAAACTACTTCCGGATGTACGAGAAGCTGTCCGGTATGACGGGAACAGCGAAGACGGAAGAAGAAGAATTTAAGAAAATCTATGGGATGGACGTTGTCATCATTCCTACGAACCGGCCGGTTCAGCGGATCGATATGCCGGATATGATCTATAAATCGGAAGCCGCCAAGTATCGCAATGCGGTGGATGAGATTGTGAAGCGCCACAA
Organism: Ammoniphilus soli; assembly: GCF_040813775.1. NCBI lineage: Bacteria > Bacillati > Bacillota > Bacilli > Caryophanales > Paenibacillaceae > Ammoniphilus > Ammoniphilus soli. The sequence continues at coordinate 328,234 of NZ_JBEGDL010000004.1, read as the reverse complement.
GACAGGGCAGCCGATTCTGGTAGGGACGACCACCATTGATAAATCCGAATTGCTTTCTGCCATGCTGAAGAAAAAGGGAGTTCCCCATACCGTCTTGAATGCGAAGCATCACGAGAAGGAAGCGGATATCGTTGCTCGTGCCGGGCAAAAAGGCGCGGTCACGATCGCGACCAACATGGCCGGACGGGGGACGGATATTAAATTGGGACCTGGTGTGCATGAATTAGGGGGACTTCATATTCTGGGCACGGAGCGCCACGAAAGCCGCCGCATCGATAACCAGCTTCGCGGTCGCGCAGGGCGTCAAGGGGATCCGGGCTCTTCTCAGTTCTATCTTTCTTTGGAAGATGAGTTGATGCGCCGTTTCGGTTCTGAGAATATCATGAATATGATGGATCGCTTGGGTATGGAAGAGGATGTGCCGATTGAAAGCCGCATGGTTTCTCGCGCCATCGAATCTGCCCAGAAACGCGTGGAAGGCAGTAACTTTGATGTGCGCCGCGTCGTCCTTCAATATGACGATGTGATGAACCAGCAGCGTTCGGTGATTTACAAGCAGCGCCGGGAAGTGTTAGAGAGCAACGATCTTCGTGAAATTGTGGTGAAGATGATCTACTCTCACATGAACCGACTTGTCGAAATGTTTTGCCCAGCCAGCGAGGTTCCTGAGGAATGGAATCTGGAAGGGCTTCTTGAGCAGGCTCATGCTACGTTCTTGACCGAAGGGGCAATGACGGTTAAAGATATTAAGGGTATGGAAGTGGAAGAAATTACCGAGAAGTTCAAGGAAGTTATCGATCGTATCTATGAGGAGCGGGAAGCTCTCATGGGGCCTGAAAACATGCGTGAATTTGAGAAAGTGGTTCTTCTTCGTTCCGTAGACAGCAAGTGGCTGGATCATATCGATGCGATGGATCAGCTTCGCCAAGGGATTCACCTGCGGGCGTACGCTCAGACCGATCCGCTTCGCGAGTATCAGTTTGAAGGCTTTGAAATGTTCAATGACATGATTGCTCGCATTGAGGAGGAAGTGTCGACATATATCATCAAAGCCCAAGTTACGACGAACAACCTGGAGCGCCAGGAAGTGATTAAGGGCCAGGCGGTCAATCCAAAGGATGAGAAGCCGAAGACGGTAGTACGCAGCGAAGAAGATAAGATCGGCCGCAACGATCCCTGCTTCTGCGGAAGCGGGAAGAAATACAAGAACTGCCATGGGGAGTGATGGAAGTGGAAGTATCTGAAGTACGAAACGAGCTATCCATCCTAGCTAAAAAGCTGAGTGATATTAGGGGGTCTCTTTGACCTGGATTATAAGACCGAGCGGATTGCCGAGTTGGAAGAAAAAATGGCTAATCCGACCTTTTGGGATGATAATGAAGCGGCTCAGAAGGTCATCAACGAAGTCAATGCGCTGAAGGAGTCCGTTACGAAGGTAACGGAGCTGAACAGTGCACACGAGGACCTTCAGGTGATGCTAGAGCTGATGATTGAGGAAAAGGATGAATCTTTGCTGCCTGATTTAGTGGATGGGGTCAAGTTGCTGATCAAGGATGTAAATGATTTTGAGCTTCAATTATTGCTCAGCGGGCCGCATGACAAAAACAGCGCGATCCTGGAACTGCATCCAGGGGCAGGCGGTACGGAGTCGCAAGACTGGGCGGAAATGCTGTTACGCATGTATACCCGCTGGTCCGAGCGTCAGGGGTATAAGGTGGAAACCTTGGATTACCTTCCAGGGGATGAAGCTGGGGTCAAAAGCGTAACCTTATTGATCAAGGGCTATAATGCCTATGGCTACCTGAAGTCGGAGAAGGGGGTGCACCGCTTGGTGCGCATCTCTCCTTTTGACTCGTCCGGCCGCCGTCACACCTCCTTCGTTTCATGTTCTGTAGTACCTGAGCTCGAGGATGATATGGATGTGGATATCCGTACCGAAGATCTGAAGATTGATACCTACCGTGCTAGTGGAGCAGGGGGTCAGCATATTAATACTACGGACTCTGCTGTTCGTATTACGCATATCCCAACCGGCGTCGTGGTAACGTGTCAGTCGGAGCGCTCGCAGATTAAGAATCGGGAACGGGCGATGAAAATCCTAAAAGGGCGCTTATATGAGAAAAAGATCGAGGAGCAGGAAGCGGAGCTAGCGAAGATCCGCGGAGAGCAAAAGGAAATCGGCTGGGGCAGCCAGATCCGCTCCTATGTCTTCCATCCCTACAGCATGGTGAAAGACCATCGTACGGGAGAGGAAACCGGGAACGTGCAGGCTGTAATGGATGGAGAGATTAGTCCGTTTATCAATGCCTTTTTGAGAAAGCAGATGAATGGATAGACAAAAAACCTAATGGAAAACCATTTAAAATAACAGGGTGGCAACATATTAGATATCTAATATGTTGCCACCCTGTTTTGTTTAAAACTAGTTCGCACAACTAAAGCTTGACGTCATCGAAGTTTTCTAAGTGAGCTGTTCGATTCCTGAGGGTTATCCTGTTTTTCAAGTTGTTAAGGTTGTGTTACGAGTTGTTCATATCGTAAAGTGAAGGTTTTTGGCTTCGATGGAAACGTTATATTAAAAGAAAATATAAACTGTTTTTCAAAGCCTTCAAAAAAATAATACAATCGAGTACAATCGGATTTGCAGAACATTGTCGAAATGAATCGAAAAAGAGGGTTGTCATCATGCCTATAATATTATCTGTAAACAGTGGAAGTTCATCTTTAAAATACCAATTAATTGATATGCCTTCAGAACATGTGGTGGCAAAAGGAGTTATTGAACGTATTGGCATGGGCGATTCCATCCATACGTATAAAAGGAAGGATGTAAAAGTTGAAGTGACAGAAGGGATTGCCGATCATGAGGCGGCAGTCAATCAGCTTCTTAAGATGGTACGGCATGCGCAGCATGGTGCCATTCAATCATTAGGGGAAATACAGGCAGTCGGTCATCGGGTGGTTCATGGCGGAGAGCAATTTTCTAATTCTGTATTAATCACGGATGAGGTATTAAGGCAACTGAATGCTTGTATTGAACTGGCGCCTCTGCACAATCCAGCCAATATAACAGGGATCCAGGTGTTTCAGAAGCTATTGCCTTCCGTCCCGCATGTGGCTGTATTTGATACGGCGTTTCACCAAAGCTTACCAAAGAAAACCTATCTTTATAGTTTACCTTATGAATACTATGAAAAGTTCGGAATTCGCAAATATGGATTCCACGGCACCTCTCACCGCTTTGTCACGAAGCGTGCAGCTGAAATCATGGGGCGCCCGCTAGAAGAATTGCGGCTGATTAGCTGTCACTTAGGAAACGGGTCAAGTATTTCAGCTGTCCAGGAAGGTAAATCGATGGACACGTCGATGGGATTTACACCATTGGCAGGAATAACGATGGGTACGCGATGCGGCGATATCGATCCGGCTATTCTTCCTTTCTTAATGGAAAAGCTCGGTCAGTCGGAGAAAGCGGTCCTTGATATTCTCAATAAAAAAAGCGGATTGCTCGCCCTATCTGGCGTATCCAGTGATTTAAGAGATATCGAAGAGGCTGCGCAGAAAGGAAATGACCGCGCGAAGCTGGCTATCGATGTTTTTGTGGAAAGAATTCGTAAATACATCGGAAGCTATGCCGTTCAAATGAATGGAGTAGACGCGATTATCTTCACTGCAGGAATCGGCGAGAACAGTCAGCTGATTCGCTCCCTAATCCTGGAAAATTTTGAGTGGATGGGAGTCTATTTTGATCCTGCGCAAAATCAAGTGCGCGGAGAAGAACGAGAAATAACGTTTGCGCATTCACCGGTAAAAGCTTTCATTATTCCTACAGATGAAGAAGTCATGATTGCAAGAGACACGATGAGTATATCTGGATTAAAGGAGGCGGACTTGGTTTATGTCGTCTAAGATCATTCCTATTGGCATTTCAAATCGGCACATTCATTTAAGTCAACAAGATCTATTTGCTCTCTTTGGTGAGAACTATGAATTGACAAACTTGAAGGATTTGTCCCAGCCCGGTGAGTTTGCTGCCGAGGAAACGGTAACGATCATCGGACCAAAGGGGCAAATATCAAAAGTTCGCGTTTTAGGACCTGTCCGCAAGGCTACACAGCTTGAAATTTCCAAGACAGACTCCATCCTGCTCGGCATTTCAGCACCTATTCGCATGTCGGGCGATCTAATAGGGACACCAGGGATTGAAATTATAGGCCCTAAGGGTAGCATTAAACTAAACCAGGGTGTTATTATCGCCAAACGCCATATTCATATGTCACCGAAAGATGCAAGGATCTTTGGAGTAAAGGACCGAGAGGTAGTATGGGTAAAAACTTCGGGAGAACGAGCTTTAATCTTTGATCAAGTGGTGATCAGAGTAAGTGAGAAATTTCATCTGGAAATGCATCTGGATATCGATGAAGCTAACGCTGCCGGACTGCGAAATGGGGACAGAGTAGAGCTGCTTCCTCTAAAATTACGGGAGCTTCAGCTTGCCTAGCTTTTCCTGCATGGAAAAACAGAGGATAAATAGTGAACTTAGGAGGGGGTGTCTCAGCTTGATTGAAACGCTCCTTTTTTCTTTTACTCTCACCTTCACCTTCCAAAATCTGCTCATTCGATTATAGATGGAAAGTCTGGCAGATGGGATTTTCTATTTTAAGTAGAGTCCCCTGAAAATAGGCTTATGTTTTAGATCAACCGCCAATGTAAGACATAACTTAGTAGTATATTTTTAGGGAAATATGGATAAATCGTATACTATTCGATAGGAGGCTCACAAGTTTGGCAACTTTCACAGTTTCTCCAGGGGATTCCATTCAAGCAGCTGTAAATGCTGCAAGTCCCGGTGACACGATAATCGTGGAGGCCGGCACGTACAACCAGCAGGTAATCATTGACAAGTCCCTTACACTATTGGGCGCTCAGCAAGGTGTGGATGCTCGGACCCGAACGGGGGCAGATGAATCTATTGTCACGTTTGTAGCTGGAGGCGGAAATGGAATATTCATTGTCAATGCGGATAATGTGGTGATTGACGGATTTACAATCGAGGGCAATACGGGAGGCTCAGGTATTCAAACGAGTCCAACTTTCTCCGGTTACGGAATCTACAATAACATCATTCAGGACAATCGAATGGGAATTCATTTGCTTTCCGACGGCACCATTGCATCGGAGGTGCAGTTTAACTTTTTCGCCCGCAACGTTGATTTTGCAGGAATTTATTCTGATCAGCAGGGCGCAAGCAATGTCGTCATCCGCGATAATCTGTTCCGGGGCCACGATCCGAATGTCGCTTCGGTTAATTTTGCACAAAACGCATCAAACATCCTCATTGAAAACAATGATATTAACGACAGTTCTATTGCAGTCATAGAATCAGAAGATGTTACGATTAGGGGGAATCAGCTGATCGGTATCCCGGCAAGCGCCATTTTTATTTCGGGCGGCACGAACAATATTTCCATCCTGGAGAACATCATTTATGATAACAATCGCGGGATTAACATTAATATCATTTTCTCCCAGTCACCAAATACAAACATAACAATTCATCAAAACTGTATTCAAGGGAATGATATCGGTCTCTATATGCAGGAAAACAGTTATATTGGTGTGCTGGACGCTACCAACAACTGGTGGGGAGATCCTAGTGGGCCTTCTGGTGAGGGACCTGGGACCGGGGATTCCATCATTGATGAAAATTTGTTAGGGGAGGTTTTATTTGATCCTTGGCTTCTTGTAAATCCTTGCCTGCCCCCGGAACCTAATCCATCCCCCACTCCTGAACCGCTCCAGGCCGAATGCATCCGCGTACAGAAAGTTTTCGATTGGGTTTATCTGACAAACCGGTACCAAAATAAAATACAATTCTCGGAGGCTTGCCGGCCAATCATCGAAGAAAGATTGGCATTGGGCCATCGGCTGGTAGCCCAGTGCAGCACGAATCCTGATCAATTCCTCCCTGTGTTCCCCTTATTGCCAAAGCCTCAACCGACCCCGACGCCTATCGTGTGCCCCGGAGCCCGCTGCGACTTTGATGTGGAAGCGGCGACTGAAGTTCGATGCATCGCTCCGGATGGAACCAATGTCATGCTGCAAGCCATCCCGTTCCTGTTTACGGTTTGTGTAAGAGTGGATTTGCACGATGTGAATGCAGGAAATGAAATTATATGCAGCGAGAATGTATTTGTCCAATTTGACGAAGAAGTGGCCCTATGTTGGCAAAGAGGACTGAATATACAGTGCCGGATTCTTGATGTTCTCTGTAATGCTTCCTTCCGTCAAGCTGGTGCCGGCGCATTCATGGAACCCGGAATTTTCTTGACGGTAAATGTATGCAAAGAAATCCAGGTAGAGGCAGAAGTCAAGCTCGAATTATTCGCTCGCTTCTGTCAGCCCCGTCGTGCGGTTGATTGTCAATTTGCACCGGTTGAGGCTAGTTGCCCTCCTCTTCCAAGCAATCTCTTCCCAGTGCAATGCCCGACCATTTTTCCTGTCCGATAAAAAAGCTAAGGGGCGTTCCCATTCGAAGAGGGCGCCCCTTTTTTGATAATGAAGCGGCTCAGAAGTGAGGCTGGGGTCAAAAGCGTGACTTTATTGATCAAGGGCTATAATGCCTATGGTTATTTGAAGTCGGAGAAGGGAGTGCACCGCTTGGTGCGCATCTCTACTTTTGACTCTTCCGGCCGCCGCCATACCTCCTTCGTTTCATGTTCTGTAGTACCTGAGCTCGAGGATGATATGGATGTGGATATCCGTACCGAAGATCTTAAGATTGATACCTACCGTGCTAGTGGAGCAGGGGTTCAGCATATCAACACCACCGACTCGGCCGTGCGCATTACGCATATCCCTACAGGAGTCGTGGTGACGTGTCAGTCGGAGCGATCGCAGATTAAAAATCGGGAAAAAGCGATGAAAATTCTAAAAGGTCGCTTGTATGAGAAAAAGATCGAAGAGCAGGAAGCGGAGCTAGCGAAGATCCGCGGAGAGCAAAAGGAAATCTGCTGGGGCAGCCAAATCCGCTCCTATGTCTTCCATCCCTACAGCATGGTGAAAGAACACCGCACGGGAGAAGAAACCGGGAACGTGGAGGCTGTAATGGATGGAGAGATTAGTCCGTTTATTAATGCCTTTTTGAGAAAGCAGATGAATGGATCAAAAAAGGAAGCTCGCGGGAGCTTCCTTTTTTGATATTATTCGTTTGTGTTAGTGTCTGCGTCTGTATCAGAGTCAGTATTAGTATCTGCAGTTGTTTCAGTGGAAGCCTCAGCTTCAGCTTTAGTTGTAGTTTCAGTAGTTGCTTCTGTTTCCTCATCCCCGATCACCACTACGGTTTGAGTTTCTTGCTCCCATAATACTTTTGCTTTCAATCCTTCGCTCAAGAAGCGTAAAGGAATCACGGTTCTTCCATTCTTGATCTTAGCAGGAACGTCTAGCTTATATTCCTTTCCGTCTACGGTAGCAATCATGCTATCAATGGTAAGAACGACGGTTGCCCCATCTTTGGTTACAGTCACGGTACGGTCTTCTGCGTTCCATTCTACTTCGGCTCCTAGAGCTTCAGCTAGGGAACGGAAAGGAACGAGGGTACGTCCATTTTCGATAGTTGGTTCTACATCCATAACGGGTTGTTCGCCATTGACAAGCGCCTTGACGCCAATCTTGCCCATTTGCTTTAGAAGCTTACCGATTTCTTTATATTGCTTAAGGATTTTTTCATCAGATTCCTTATGCAATTTTTTTGCATAGTCCTGTTGAACCTTTAAAGCTTCTTCTAACTTGCCAAGCTCAGCATAGACAGCTGCTAGGGAGTTGACAGCTTCTTCCGCTTCTTCCCCTTCTAAAGCCTGTACTTCCACCTGAAGTTCAGCTAGTTCACCTAGTTGAGCGCTAAGAGCGGCAGCACGGTTTTGGATAGAACCTACTTTTCCTTCAAGAGCTTGATCGGGAACATCTTGAGCGGCAAATTGATCAAGTTTTGTTTTGATGCGCTCTAGCTTTGCTGCGAACTCTTCATTGGTGGTTTCATCTTCCGTAGTTTCGGTATCCACGTCAGCGGCTACAGTTGCGTCTGCTGTAGCAGTAGCCTCTACCGTTGCTTTATCGTTTTTCCCCTTATCCTGATTCCCTTGAGCAAAAGCTCCGTGGGAGAAGAGTAAGCTGGCAGCCAAAATCCCCATGGTTGCTTGTTTCATATGTTTATTCATGTCGAATTCTCCTTTTCCTATGTAGAAAATTGTCTTTGCTATTTAATATTACGAGGGGGGGATGCGGTTTATGGGGGGAGGGTTCGGATAAAATAGGATTTAATAAAAAAATTTACAAGATAGGATTATATGTATGGAACTTAAATCTCCTTGGATGACGTTAGCAAGGGAGTATGTCTTTCTGATTGCAGGCTCTTTTATCGTGGCTGTGGCCTTTAATTTGTTTCTCAATGCGTTTAATATTGCCTCGGGTGGCGTCAGTGGGATAAGCATTATCACAAAGGATTTGTTTGGCTGGCGGCCGGCTTTTACCCAGTGGGGGCTCAATGGCTTACTCATTGCTTTGGGCTTTGTGTTATTGGGTAAACAGTTTGGCGTGAAGGCGATCTCTGGAACGATCATTTTGCCTTTTTTCGTCTTTTTGACGGAAGGGTGGCCAACAATTACGGACGAGCCGCTCCTGGCCGCCTTATACGGCGGGGTAGGGGTAGGCTTGGGATTAGGATTGGTCTTTCGCGGAAATGCCTCCACAGGGGGCACGGATTTAGTAGCGCAGATCGTTCATAAGTATACGGGGCTTTCCCTAGGGATTGCAGTGGCGCTGATTGACGGCATGGTTGTGATCTCGGCGGCTATCGTTTACGGACCGGAATTGGCTCTCTACGCGCTTATATCTCTTTATATCACAGGGAAGACGATTGACGTGGTCCAGGTGGGGTTGGGCGTATCGAAGATGGCTTTCATTATCTCCGAGAATCTCGACAAGATCCAGAAGGCGATTCTTTATGAACTGGACCGGGGAGTGACAAGACTACCCGGATACGGGGGGTTTACAGAGAAGGAGAGGCCTGTATTAATGTGCGTGGTTTCCCAAAATGAACTGAACGGGCTGAAGAAGTTAGTGCAGGAAACCGATCCGGGTGCGTTTGTGATCGTAACGGATGCGAATGAGGTGTTGGGGGAAGGGTTTAAGCGGTAGATAAGGGAAAGTTTTTCCCTTAATAAAAAAGGAGGGCCGGACAATACGTCCACCCTCCTTTTTCTCTTACCCTAAAACCTTCTCCGCTTGCGCCACTACATTTTCCACACTGAATCCGTATTCCTTCAAGATGCGGTCTCCAGGAGCAGAGGCACCGAACTCATTGATGCCGATGACGGTTCCGTGGTCTCCAACGTATTTTTCCCAACCTAGCGGAGTGGCCATTTCAATACCCACTCGAGCTTTGACATCAGGAAGGATGACAGAGTCTTTGTATTCTTTGGATTGCTTTTCAAACAGCTCCCAGCTTGGCATGCTGACGACACGAGCTGCGATACCTTTGGCTGCGAGGGCTTTTTGGGCTTCTACTGCTAAGCTGACTTCTGAACCCGTAGCAAGCAATTGAACTTGCGGCTTGGCACCATCAGCAGGATCAGCGATGACATAAGCGCCTTTCGCCACGCCTTCGCGAGCTTTTTCTGCGCTTCCTTCAAGCACAGGAAGCTTCTGGCGGGTTAAGACCATCGCCACAGGGTTTTCCTTTTGCTCGATCGCATAGCGATACGCTTGGATTGTTTCATTGGCATCCGCCGGACGCATCACCAACAGGTTTGGCATGACGCGCAGGGAAGGAAGATGCTCCACAGGTTCGTGAGTAGGTCCGTCTTCACCTACTGCGATACTGTCGTGGGTTAGAACGTAAATTACCGGTTGCTTCATTAATGCAGACAAACGGACGGCTGGACGCAAATAGTCAGAGAAGACGAAGAACGTCGCGCCATACGGACGGACACCGCCATGCAAGGACAGACCGTTCAATGCGGCAGCCATTGCGAATTCCCGAACACCAAACCACACGTTGCGTCCCGCGTAATTCTTTTGCTCGAAGACATCGAAGCCTTTCAAGGTGGTGTTGTTGGAAGAAGCGAGGTCCGCAGATCCTCCGAATAAAGTCGGCAAGTTTTTCGCGATGGCATTCAGAGCGGCACCGGAAGATTCGCGAGTAGCCATTTTTGGCGCATCCGTTCCGAATACGGGAAGGTCCGCATCCCAGCCTGCAGGCAGCTCGCCTTTCATGGCTTGCTCAAATTGTTGCGCTAATTCAGGGTGAGCTTGCTTGTAGCTAGCAAAAAGCTGATTCCATTGATCTTCTTTCTTTTGCAATTCTTGCTTGATCTGGGCAAAGTGAGCGCGGGCATCTTCTGGAACGTCAAACGCTTCATGCTCCCAGCCGTAGGATTGCTTGGTTAATGTCACTTCGTCTTTTCCTAATGGAGATCCGTGAGCAGCAGATTTTCCTGCCTTGTTCGGGCTTCCGTAGCCGATGACGGTGCGAACTTCGATCATAGCAGGGCGATTGACGTCTTTCTTTGCCTCTTCGATGGCTCGTCCAATCGCCTCGATGTCGTTACCGTCTTCGACGCGAAGGTACTGCCAGCCATAGGATTCATAGCGTTTCGCTACGCTTTCGGTAAAGGCAAAGCTGAGCTCTCCATCGAGGGAGATATCGTTGGAATCGTAGAGGACGATCAGCTTGCCGAGACCCATATGACCTGCCATGGAAGCTGCTTCAGCCGATACCCCTTCCATCAAATCTCCGTCGCCGCAGATCGTGTATGTATAATGATCCACTAAGTTAAATCCTTCTTTATTATATGTAGCCGCTAAGTGAGCCTCAGCCATGGCCATCCCCACAGCCATAGCAACCCCTTGTCCGAGCGGACCGGTGGTGGCTTCAACGCCTGGTGTATGTCCGTATTCCGGGTGACCTGGCGTTTTGCTGCCCCATTGGCGGAAGTTTTTCAATTCTTCGATCGGCAGGTTATAGCCGGTCAGATGAAGCAAACTGTATAGAAGTGCAGATCCGTGTCCCGCAGAAAGCACAAAACGGTCGCGGTTCGCCCACTCCGGATTGGCTGGGTTGTGGTTCATATGCTTGGTCCATAGCTCATACGCCATGGGTGCGGCACCCATCGGCATTCCCGGGTGTCCGGAATTGGCCTGTTCCACCATATCGATGGAGAGGGCACGTATCGCATTAATTGCTAATTGATCGATAGACATGTAGGTTTCCTCCTCTTTTCAAAGCACGATATTCCTATATTACCATAATTAGTTTGGAATTATCAGCGATTTGACAAAGGAGAAGGAAATTTTGCCAGACTGTGTCATTTTTTTGCCAGACCCCTCGAAAAAAATGCCAGATGGAGCAGGAAAATAGGTACCGATGTAAAAACGTAATAACAATGAAAAGGAGCCCATTATGATTAAAAAACCCCGTACGATCCCCCTCATTATCCTCATGGAAGAGGCTTTGCTGCGTAGACTTCCGCTTAACCATCCAAAACGTGAAGAAATCTTGAGGAATTTAGAAAAAAGATGGACTGGCTACCGTGGAGAACAAAATCTGGACTATCATCTGAGCTTTCTTCCGGAAAAAGACTATTCCCTCTTTCAAGATCTCCGCCTCATCCAAGCTAAGCAAACCTGCCAATTGGACACACTTATCCTTTCCCCACATTTCGCTCTCATTATTGAATCGAAAAACATCTATGGAACCTTATTTTTTGATCAGCATTCGCGCCAGCTGATTCGCACCAATAAGAAGCAGGAAGAAGAGGGGTTTCCGGATCCCATCATGCAAGCCAAGCGGCACAAGCATAAAACCGACAATGTCGTGATTTTCTCGGGATCTCATCTATCGACTTAGCCAAGCGGCTTCTTCTGTCCATGAATCTTCCTTATCAAGGCACAACCACCAACCGAACATACTTCAGGGCTGACCTGCAATAGGCCAGCCCCTCAACTTTAGACTTTTGCATTTCTCCACACATTAATCACAAACAATAGTACCCCAATGACAAGAGCTGTTGCACTCACTCCGATTGCAGGTTCAGCGGCTGTTACGCCGGTTAATACGAGGTAGAGAGCGACCATCATAATGGGGAGACTGATATTATGCAGCCAGAAGTGCCATTTAAACAAAGCGGATTGAGCCGTTGCTGGAAATAAGTGATAAATAATACCGAATAAAGCCATGGACACCCAGCCGAGCAGATTGACGTGTGCATGAAATCCAACCAGATTGAAATTGCCTGTCATCGACATGCACATTCCTGCCAATACGCCAATCAGAAAATAGATCGCCGCCAACCTAAAAAACCATGTATTCATCTTTTCACCTCCTTTGTTTGCGGACCTTAGGGGTCAGTTCCATTCGCTTGGAGCCCGAGTGCAAGCAAACGAATTCCCCGAAAGCCCCTTATCTCATTTCTATGTTTTGGATTGGTAGACATTCCTAGAAATCGGATGAATGAAAATAATATAAAATGTATTGTATAAAAATAATAACACCTGTATAATGATTCATAAATATTAACGGCTATAGGGAGAGAGAATCCATATGAATATATCTATTATCGGGGCTACAGGGTACAGCGGGATCGAATTGATCCGCCTTTTGCATAACCACCCGCAAGCCAATGTCACTTCATTATTTGCTAGTTCACAAGCAGGAAAGGAAATGACGGAAGTCTTTCCTCATCTGACGAATATTGCACACTATCCACTAGAAGAAATAGATATCAACGCAACAGCAGAATGGGTATTCATCGCTACCCCATCCGGGATCAGCAGCAAGCTGGTTCCTTCCTTGCTTGAAGCGGGGAGAAAAGTGATTGATCTATCCGGAGATTTTCGTTTACCTGCCGATGCTTATGAAACTTGGTATGGAAAAAAGACCGCTGATGAAAGCTACTTGAAGCAGGCGGTATACGGATTGCCCGAATGGTTTAAGGAAGAAATCGCCCAAGCGCAGCTGATTGCCAACCCAGGATGCTATCCAACGGCTTCCGCTTTGGGATTGGCGCCAGCGATGCCGTATATCGATCCAAAATCCATCATTATTGATGCCAAATCCGGTGTATCCGGTGCCGGAAGGGCGGCTTCCCTTGCCACTCACTATGGAGAAGTCAACGAGAGCCTCGCAGCTTATAAAGTAGCGAAGCACCAGCACACGCCTGAGATTGAACAAACCTTAAACCGAATTCACCAACAAAATCCGATAATTTCGTTCACGCCTCATTTGGTTCCTATGACCAGAGGAATCCTGTGCACCATGTATGCGACAATTACCAAGGAAGTCGACTTCCAAGAGCTTTACCAGAGCACGTATGAAGGAAAGCCTTTTGTCCGCATTCGCCCGCAGGGAAGCCATCCAAGAACGAAAGAAGTGTATGGCTCGAACTATTGCGATATCGCGATTCACGTTGATCCTCGGACGAACCGTTTAGTGATCTTGTCTGTCATCGACAACGTGGTAAAAGGGGCCTCTGGCCAAGCGGTGCAAAACATGAACATCATGGCTGGGTTGGATGAAACGACAGGATTAACGTTGAGCCCGGTCTTCCCATAAGCGGAGAAAAGAAGGAGAGAGAACCATGTTCGTACTGAAGTGTGGAGGAAGCACGCTGGATAATCTTTCGGCGTCCTTCTACGAAGAATTGATTCAACTAAAAAAAGACGGCTTCGATCCGGTGATCGTCCATGGGGGCGGTCCTGCGATCTCCAATACATTGAAATCTTTGAATATCGAACCGAAATTTATAAACGGACTTCGCGTGACCGATGAAGCGACGCTGCAAGTGGTAGAGATGGTGCTCATCGGCCAGACGAATAAGCAGATCGTCAAAAACCTGCAAGGCTATGGATTTGGCGTAAGCGGAATGGACGGGCAATTGATCCAAGCTTCGCAAATGCCAGGGCCGCTAGGTTATGTAGGGCAAATTGAGCAGGTCAAGCCGGAAATCGTCAAGCAAATCAGCGATATGGGCTATATCCCGGTCATTGCTCCTCTTGGACTCGATCCGCAAGGGCAATCGTATAACATCAATGCCGACACGGCAGCAGGTGCGGTGGCATCGGCTTTGCAGGTTTCACAATTGATCGTGGTGACCGATGTTCCGGGCGTGATGGAAAACGGAGAAGTGATTCCGGAACTGACGGTAGAGAAAGTGAATGAGCTAATTCAAAGCGAAGTGATTACCGGCGGGATGATCCCGAAGGTGAAGGCAGCGATGGATGCCTTAAAAGCAGCTGATCAAGTGATCATTATTGATCCGAGCAACTTGAGTCGAGCAGTCCAAGGAGAACCAGTAGGAACGAAAATTACCGGAAAGGTGGAGTAAAGGGTGAGTCATTTATTTTCGAACTATGCGAGATGGCCAATTAGTATTGTCAAAGGGGAAGGCAACTACCTTTTCGATGACAAGGGCAAGAAGTACTTGGATCTCGTTTCCGGGATTGCGGTGACCTCCCTAGGCAATATTCCACCTCAGGTAAAAGCGAAAGTAGCCGAGCAGCTGGATACGCTTTGGCACTGCTCGAATTTATTCCAGATCCCTCAACAGGAGGAGCTGGCGGAGAAGCTGACTTCGATTAGCTGTGCCGATCGCGTGTTTTTCTGCAACAGTGGAGCGGAAGCGAACGAAGCAGCGATTAAGTTGGCTCGTAAGTATGGAAACGAAAAAGGCAAATACGAAGTGATCACTTTTGAAAACTCCTTCCATGGACGTACGCTGGCGACGTTAACGGCGACGGGTCAAGACAAAGTGAAGATCGGATTCGATCCTCTTCCTGAAGGTTTCAAGACGGTTCCTTATAACGATCTAGAGGCTCTAAAGGCAGCGATCAGTGATAAAACCTGTGCCATCATGCTGGAAATGATCCAAGGGGAAGGCGGCGTTCATCCGGCGGATCCGTCTTGGGTCGAAGGCATTACGAAGCTTTGCCAAGAGCATAGCTTGCTTTTGATTGCGGACGAAGTTCAAACCGGGATTGGCCGGACGGGAAAGTGGTTTGCCCACCAGCACTATGGTATTGAACCGGATATTATCACGATGGCTAAAGGGCTAGGCAGCGGTTTTCCAGTTGGAGCGATGATGGCTAAAGAATTCTTAGCCGAAACCTTTGGGCCAGGAACGCATGGAACCACCTTTGGCGGAAACCCGCTGGCGATGGCTGCCGGGCTGGGGACGCTGGAAGCAGTCGAACAGTATCTCCCTGAGATCGAGGAAAAGGGAGCTTACTTTATGGAGAAATTAGGCGGCCGGGGAAAAGGCCTGATGATTGGTGTGGAATTTGAGTTTGAAGTCGGACCGTTAGTTGCACAGCTCAGAGAAGAAGGCATCCTCGCCCTTGTTGCAGGACCGAAGGTGCTTCGCATTCTGCCGCCGTTTACAATTACACAACATGAAATGGAATGGGCCGTAGAAAAAATACAAGAAGCGGTTCAGGCATACAAAGGAGCGGTTGAGATATGAAAGGATACCTCGTTTTAAGCACGGGGGATGTATTTGAGGGAACATTATTTGGGAACTTGGATGCTTGCCAGGGGGAATTGGTTTTTAACACCGGAATGAGCGGATACCAAGAGGTGCTGACCGATCCGTCTTACTCCGGGCAAATCGTGACGTTTACCTACCCATTGATCGGAAATTATGGGATCAACGACATCGATCACGAAGCCCTTCGCCCGGCATGCAAAGGCCTCGTGGTGGGAGAGCTGTGCCAGCAGCCAAGCCATTACCTTTCCCAGAATGGCCTTGCAGAAATGGCGGAGAAGTTTGGCTTGGGAGGCATCACGGGCGTGGATACGCGCACGGTGACCCAAATCATTCGCGAGCAAGGATTGGTTTTTGCCAAGATTACAATGGAACTGCAAGATCAGCCGGATACCACACCGATTACCGGTCAGGTAGCGAAAGTGTCCACAAAACAGGCGGTATATTATCCAGGCAGCGGCGCTCATGTGGCTCTTATCGATTTTGGTTATAAAAAATCGATTTTGGATTGCTTACTCGCCAGAGGCTGTGCGGTAACCGTCGTTCCTTACAGCGTAAGCTTCAACGAAATCGCCGCGATCCAGCCGGACGGTATCCTTTTATCCAATGGACCTGGGGATCCGAAGGAAATGACGGCTCATCTTCCGGAGCTGAAGAAAATGATCGAAGCCTACCCTACGCTGGGTATTTGTTTAGGGCATCAGGTGACCGCGCTGATCTACGGTTGCGACACGGGAAGATTGCCGTATGGACACCGCGGATCGAACCATCCGGTGAAAAATTTGCAAACCGGCAAAGTATACATTACCTCTCAAAACCATGGCTACATGGTGAAAGAAGAGTCTGTCAATAAAAACGTGTTAAACATTTCATATATTAACGTGAATGACAAATCGGTAGAAGGCTTGGCACATCGCACACTTCCGATCTCGACCGTGCAATTCCATCCGGAAGCACACCCGGGACCGAGTGATTCGGACTTTATCTTCGATCAATTTATTGAGCAATGCCAATCTATAGGAGAAAAGACATATGCCTAAGTTTGAAGACATCAAGAAAATTCTCGTGATCGGCTCAGGTCCGATCGTCATCGGCCAAGCGGCCGAGTTTGATTATGCAGGAGCGCAAGCTTGTCTTGCTTTAAGGGAGGAAGGGATCGAGGTTATCCTCGTGAACAACAACCCGGCGACAATCATGACGGATGAAGAAGTCGCTGACAAGATTTATATGGAGCCGTTGACGGTTCCGTCGCTAGAGGCCATTATTGCGAAGGAAAAGCCGGATGGGATCCTGCCGACACTGGGCGGACAGACCGGACTGAATTTGGCGGTGGAATTAGCGGACGCAGGGATTATCGAGAAATATCAAGTGAAGCTGTTGGGAACCCCGTTGGATACGATTAAAAAAGGGGAAGACCGGGAAGATTTTAAACAATTGATGCTTGAAATCGGCGAACCCGTTCCGGAAAGCAAAACCGTGAACACCGTGGAAGAAGCGATAAGCTTTGCGGAAGAAATCGGCTACCCGGTCATTGTCCGTCCGGCTTATACGTTAGGCGGCTTTGGCGGAGGGATTGCCGGCGATGAAGAAGAGCTTCGCAATGTGGCGAAGCGCGGACTGGCAGCCAGCCCGATTCGCCAAATCTTAATCGAACAAAGCGTCAAAGGCTGGAAAGAAATCGAGTACGAAGTGATGCGAGACAGCAATGACACGTGCATCATCGTATGTAACATGGAAAATATCGATCCGGTTGGAGTCCATACAGGCGACAGTATCGTAGTGGCTCCATCTCAAACGTTAACGGATCGTCAATATCAGATGCTTCGTTCGGTTTCCACGAAGGTCATTCGCGCTCTTGGTGTTGTTGGGGGATGTAACATCCAGATGGCGCTAGACCCTCACAGCGAGCGCTATGTACTGATTGAAGTGAACCCGCGGGTGAGCCGTTCCAGTGCGCTAGCTTCAAAAGCGACAGGCTACCCGATTGCCAGAATCTCGGCAAAGCTTGCTATTGGCTATCATTTGGACGAAGTCATTAATCCGATTACAGGTTATACGTATGCGAGCTTTGAGCCAGCGATCGATTATATCGTAACCAAGGTTCCGCGTTGGCCTTTTGATAAATTCCCGCACGCTGATCGTCTGCTAGGAACGCAGATGAAGGCGACCGGGGAAGTCATGTCCATTGACCGAAACCTAGAGGCTTCTTTATTGAAGGGCATTCGCTCCCTCGAAACCGGGGTACATCATTTGAAGCTGAACCTTACTTTGAGCGATGAGGAGCTTAAGCTGGGCTTGGATCAAGCGACAGACCTGCGAATTTTCTTAGTGGCCGAGGCCTTCCGCCGCAGCATGACCCTACAGGAAATTCACCAGATTACCCAAATCGATCCGTTCTTTTTACAGGCGATCGAAAATATCGTGCGAATCGAGAACGAAATTGCTTCCTATAGCTGGGACAGCGTTCCGGAAGAGTTGTTAAAAGAAGCGAAGCTCAAGGGCTTTGCGGATGAAACCATTGCCGAGCTTGCAGGAGTAGAACTATCCGAGGTTCGCGGACGCTGGAAGCAATGGGGGATGTCTCCAAGCTATAAGCTGGTCGATACGTGTGCGGCCGAGTTTGTAGCGGCAACGCCTTACTATTATTCTACTTGGCAAGGTCGCGACGAAGTAAGCGTTACGAAGCCGGAGAAAAAAGTGTTGGTCCTTGGTTCTGGTCCGATCCGGATTGGCCAGGGAATTGAATTTGATTACTGCTCGGTTCATGCAGCCAAAGCGATCCGCAGGCTGGGAGCGGAAGCGGTGGTCATCAACAACAACCCTGAAACCGTCAGTACCGATTTCAACACGGCAGACCAGCTGTATTTTGAGCCTTTGGCTTTATCCGACGTGCTGAACGTGATTGAAAAGGAAAACGTCAATGGGGTTATGGTCCAGTTCGGTGGACAGACGGCCGTTAATCTAGCAGGACCGTTAGAGAAAATGGGAGTGACCATTTACGGGACTTCCGTAGAAGCCATTGATTTGGTAGAGGATCGAGACTTGTTCTATCAAATGCTGAAAAAGCTGAACATCCCTCATATCCCAGGGATCAGCGTGCAAACGCAAGAGGAAGCCTACCAAGCAGCTGAAACGTTGGGCTATCCGGTTCTTGTCCGTCCTTCTTATGTGATTGGCGGACGCGGCATGGTAGTGTTGAATCAGCCGGATGAGTTAGAAGCTTACTTCGCTGAAACAACCTTTAGCTTCCCGCTGTTAGTCGATAAATATGTTTCAGGTATGGAAGTGGAAGTCGACGCCATCTGCGATGGAGAAAACGTCCTGATTCCTGGAATCTTCCAGCACATTGAGCGTGCAGGGGTTCATTCCGGTGACAGCATGGCGATTTTCCCAGCTCCATCCGTTAGCCCAGAGCAAAAACAAATCATTACTGCCTATACCCATCAAATCGCTGCGGAGATGAAGGCAAAAGGCTTAATCAATATTCAGTTGGTCATCACCGATCAACAAATCTATGTGCTTGAGGTCAATCCGCGCGCTTCCCGTACGGTTCCGATCGTCAGCAAAGTGACGGGCGTACCGATGGTCGAGTTAGCGGTGAAAGCCCAGCTGGGAGAAAAGCTCCCGCAAACGGGACTTTTAGAAGACATTCCTTTCTATGCCGTCAAAGGCCCCGTCTTCTCTACCATTAAGCTGCGCGGTGTGGATCCGGCTTTAGGGCCAGAAATGAAGTCAACGGGAGAAAGCATTGGGCTTTCTACCGATTTGCAAGAAGCGATCGGAAAGGCGCTGCACTGGAAAGAAGGCATTTGCCCTCCGCTAGCTAAGGGAGACTTGGTCATCCTTTCTTTATCGGATGCGATGAAAGAAGAGTTTGTTCCTTTCCTCCATGAATTAAAAGGGTTAACCCTTATGGCAACGCCAGGAACGTCCGCCTACCTGCAGTCCCATGGACTGAACGTGACGGAGATCGTCGAGGATGCCAAGCGAGTGCGGGAAATTTGTACGACTCAAGAGGTTAAAGCGTTAGTGAACACCCCAACCGTGGGGAACAGGCAAGGCCGATTAGGATTTGAATTGAGACAATTGGCGGTTCAACTGAATATCCCTTGCTTCACTTCACTCGATACCTTTTCTTCTTATCTCAAAGTGAAAGCGGGGACGTCAACCGAACCGCTGGATCTCGGAAACTATTTGAGACAGAAGGAGCGAGTCAACATATGAACGCACAAGCCAAAGTAGCGCAGCTAGCCAATCAGGTGAATTTGAAAGGAAGAGACTTTTTATGTCTCGCCGACTTTAGCGCAGAGGAACTCACCTATTTGCTAGACCTGGCCGCAGAACTTAAGCAATTGCAAAAAGAAGGCATTCCTTATCAGCCTTTGAAAGGCAAAACACTCGGAATGATCTTTGAAAAAGCATCCACGAGAACACGGGTCTCTTTTGAAGTTGGAATGTATCAGCTTGGCGGGCAAGGGATGTTTTTCAGCAGCCGGGATATGCAGATCGGAAGAGGAGAACCGATCGCGGATACAGCACAGGTATTGGCGCGCTACTTGGACGGGATCATGATCCGGACGTTCGAGCATGAGAAAGTCGAACAGCTGGCGAAATATGCTTCGATTCCAGTAATCAACGGCTTAACGGATAAATTCCATCCATGCCAGATCATGGCTGACTTCCAAACCATCATCGAGCAAAAAGGTTCGCTTAAAGGCTTGAAGCTCACATACGTCGGAGATGGAAACAATATGGCTCACTCTTTATTGAACGGATGCGCGAAGCTGGGAATGAACGTCGCGATCGCTTCTCCACAAGACTATATGCCAGCGGCAGATGTGGTGGAGACGGCAAAAGGATTTGCAGCGGTCAGCGGCAGTCAAGTAACCATTACTGACAATCCAGTAGAAGCAGTAAAGAATGCCGATATTATCTATACGGATGTTTGGGCGAGCATGGGGCAAGAAGAAGAGCAAGCCGTACGGGAAAAAGTATTTGCTCCTTTCCAAGTCAACGAAGAGCTTGTCAAGCATGCGGATCGTGACTATATCTTCATGCACTGCTTGCCGGCTCACCGGGGCGAAGAAGTAACAGCAGGCGTGATCGACGGAAAGCACTCGGTTATTTTTGATGAAGCAGAAAATCGCCTTCATGCGCAAAAAGCGATCATGGCCGCGATCATGGGCTAAAGATGTTCCATTAGTGAAAAAACTTGGCGACGAGCCAAGTTTTTTTGCTGTATAATGGAGGTATCATTTTTCTTAGGAACAGGGTGGTTGAACATGTCCAAGGTCATTAGCGAAACGAACTTCCAAGATTATTACAGCAAGGGCCGTACGCTCAAAAAAGAGCTGGGACAAGCCGATTTTTTCAAGCTGCTCATTGAACAGCTGAAAAATCAAGACCCCACGCAGCCATCCAATGATCTCAACCAAATTTTAAATACGGCGACATTTGGGATTCTTGAGGGAGTCAATCAAATTAGAGAAGCGGTCGCGGACAAAAAGCTCAATGTGATGGACTACACCCATCTGGTAGGGAAAGAAATCACCTATGAAAAGGTGAACGTCGATGTGCTCACCAATCAGAGATCTGTCGTGGTCAAGCAGGCGATGGTCGAGGGCGTATCCCTGCAGGGGGACAAGATTTTCCTGAAGGTCGATGATGGAATCGTATATCCGAATGAAATCAAGGAAATGAATTTTGCAGGACATGACCAAAAGCACCTTTTGCAAGATACGATGGCTTATTTTTCCCTCGTCGGGAAAAAGATAGACTATAAGCTAGGTGAGCTGGAGAAAAGCGGAGCCGTTCAATCGGTCACGCTCAAAAATGGACTTCTTGAAATCACAGTCGGAAACGATAAATTTACCTTAGACAAAGTGACAGGCGTCCACCAGAGTCTGGCGGAAGAAAAACCTGTTGCCGAGCCGACCGATGATTAGAACGGAATCAATCAGGTACAAAGATATGCTTCTTTGTGTCCTGTAATTTATAACTTCGTTACATTATTTGGACAGCACGAGGAAAATTGGTTGACGCAGAATGATCGTTTAGTATCAGCCCAGTTTTCTGGCCTTTTCTTTTAAGGAGGAATACGATGAGTGACCAGTGGAAAGTCCCCGCAGAAAAGCTGAAAGGGGTTTACAAGCCAGAGGATTTTCCGTTTGAGACGACGGAGGAGATTGAGGCGTTAACCGACGTCATCTTTGGCCAAGAAAGAGCGGAGAGGGCCATTGAGTTTGGCCTAAAGGTAAAGCAGCCAGGCTATAACTTGTTTATTGTCGGACCTTCTGGTTCGGGGAAAAGCACCTATGCTCAAGCGAAAGTGCAAGAGGTGGCAAGCATGGGGCCCGTCCCCCAAGACTGGTGTTATGTTTACGATTTTGAGCACCCGGATCATCCCTTAGCCCTTTCTTTCCCGGCAGGAAAAGCGAGTGAGTTTAAGCAGGCCATCGAACATTTGGTGAAAGAGCTGGAGCGGACCATCCGGTCAGCCTTCGCCAGCGAACAGTTTGAAAAAAAGCGCAAGGAAGTACATAAATCCTTCAACGACCAGATGGAGAAAATCTGGAAGCAGCTGGAGCAATATGTGAAAGACCATAACTTTGGCATCGAAAAAACCGCCCAAGGCATGGCTACGGTTCCTCTTCGCTTTGGCCGTCCGTTAAGTCCGGAGGAGTTTAAGGCCATGCCCGAGTCGATGCGGGAAGAGATTAATCAAAAAGGCAAGGAAATCGAAGCGGAGGTCGCAGAGGTCGCGCGCCGCATCCAACTGATTGAACGGCAGATGGAAGAGGATTTTAACGAGCTGAAGAAGGAAACCACCCGCGAAGAAACCAACGAACTATTTCAGCAGCTTCGAGAATCTTATGCGGATCATCCGAAGGTTTTGGATTACCTGGAAGGGATGCAAAAAGATGTAGCTGAACACTATCATTTGTTCCAAGGCAGTGAAAAGTCGGAAAAGATGGCCTTGTTTCCGTTTTTGGAAGGGGACGCGAAGGAAAAGCTGAACCGCTATAAGGTCAACATCCTCGTAGACCAAAGCAAAGCACAGGGAGCCCCGGTCGTTTTCGAAACCAATCCGAGCTATTACAATCTGTTCGGAAAAGTCGAGTATAAAAGTGCATTTGGTTCCATGGCAACGGACTTTACCATGATTAAGCCGGGAGCGCTGCATTTAAGCAATGGCGGCTACCTTCTGGTGCAGGCGATGGAGCTCTTGTCCAATCCGTTGTCGTGGCTGATGCTGAAGCGGGCCTTGAAGACCAGAGAGCTTCGCATGGAAAACATGCTGGAGGAACGGGCCTTAATTTCCTCTGCCGGCATTAAGCCCGAGCCGATTCCTTTGGATGTAAAGGTCATTTTGGTCGGAAATCCGCATCTGTATCATTTGCTCGCCCAATGGGATGAGGATTTCCAGAAGATTTTTAAAGTAAAGGTCGAGTTTGATACGGACATGGAGCGTTCTCCGGAACATATTCAGGAGTTTGCCGGCTTTGTGAAGCGGTATGCGGAAAAAGCTTCGCTGCTGCCGTTCCATCGGGAAGCGCTAGCCCATATCATCAACTACAGCTCCCGTATCGCCGGGGATCAGCGAAAGCTGTCCACCAAATTTCATACCTTAGCCAAAGTGTTGGTCGAAGCGAGCTTCTGGGCTGAACAGGAGGGGCAGCCGGTGGTCGGAGCGGCTCATGTCCGTCAAGCATTGGACGAACAAGAGTACCGCACCAATCGCATCTCTGAAAAAATCAGGGAAATGATTGCGGATGGAACCCTCATGGTCCATACCGAAGGGGCCGAGGTGGGGCAGATCAATGGCTTGGCCGTGCTGCAAACGGGGGACTATGCGTTTGGACAGCCGCATCGCATTACCGTTCAAACCTATTTAGGCCGTAAAGGGATCCTAAGCATTGAGCGGGAAGCTTCTTTAAGCGGGAACTTTCATGATAAAGGATTGTTGATTTTAAGCGGCTATCTCAACGGAAAGTTTGCCCAAACCCGACCGTTTCCGGTTTCGGCCAGCATTTCCTTTGAACAAAGCTATAGCATGATCGACGGGGACAGCGCATCGAGTACCGAGCTGTATGCTTTACTGTCGTCGTTGTCAGGCATCCCCATCCGCCAAGGCATTGCCGTGACCGGGTCAGTGAACCAGAAAGGGGAGATCCAGCCTATTGGAGGCGTAAACGAGAAGATTGAAGGCTTCTTCTATGTTTGTGCCGAAAAAGGATTGACCGGGGAACAGGGAGTCATGATTCCTCATCAAAATGTCAAAAACCTTGGACTAAAGGATGACGTCGTAAAAGCGGTGGAGGAAGGGAATTTCCACATCTGGTCCGTCAAGACGGTGGAAGAAGGTTTGGAAATCTTGACTGGAGAAACGCCGGAATCCATTTTCAAGCGAGTAGAAGAACGCTTGGACCGCATGTATGAAAGCTTAAAAGCACTCGATCCTGCTAAAGATGAGAAGCAATAATGGAGAAATTTGCTATTGATTTGGATAGTGCTCATGAGATATATTAGGGACACGAAAACAAGCTAACTGTTGAGGAATTTGAACCTGAACTTTCCATTGATTGCAGGTTCCGATCCATGATAAATTACATGTTGTCATGATATTCAACTTGAAGTTGCCTTCGTTTAAGCGTACAATATAGATATCCTGTAAGGAATGCGGATAGTCGCTGCCTGATACCGAATCAGGTAGAGGAAAGTCCAGGCTCACCCGGAGCTGAGATTGCCCGGAGTGTTCGTGCCTATCGCAAGGTAGGGCAGCCGGTAGACCGGCTGACGGCGGGGAAAATATCCTAAGGCCATAGGGCTATGGTGTGAATACCCTGAAAGTGCCACAGTGACGGAGTTCTTCCGGAAACGGAAGAAGTGGAACGCGGTAAACCCCACGAGTGAGCAACCCAAAT
Organism: Ammoniphilus soli; assembly: GCF_040813775.1. Lineage (NCBI taxonomy): Bacteria > Bacillati > Bacillota > Bacilli > Caryophanales > Paenibacillaceae > Ammoniphilus > Ammoniphilus soli. Next base: position 303,774 of record NZ_JBEGDL010000004.1, on the reverse strand, counting down.
TATGGTAGGGGCACCGCCCTGCGGGAAATGAACCAAAAGGGCGGATCGGTCGCACCGACCGATAGTTAAATGACTATGACTTCTAGTACCAGGCTGGCTGCCGATACGAGTACAGAAGCACAGAACCTGGCTTACAGCATTTCTTACGCGCCGGAATCTATTTATAGGGCGGAGCCATTCCGCCACTCATACATAGCCAGAAAACTTGTCTAGCGACAAGCTCCAAGTTTTCCTCGTGCTGTCACAATTAAATAACGAAGTTATAAATTATGACAGTAGGAAAAGCATGAACCGAGAGGTTCATGCTTTTTTGTTTGGATTGATGGTTAGTGCTTTGGCTAACCGTTATCAAGTGGTCGGCTGGAAGGGGAAGCTGGATTAGTTGGATTTTCGTCAATTAAAAGTCAATTTTGGCCTAGACGGAGCCCGTGTAAGTGGAAATACGCCCATTATCCTGCTAAATAATCGTTTATAATGATTAGATTTCGGTTTTAGCGGGACTTTTTCCAACTGTTTTTGCATCTTCCGCACTATTTTTTTCAAGTAGTTGGAGGATCTCCCACTATCGTGACCCAAAACCATCCTTCATTAAGGATCCCAAACTTCATCATATGAACGATGTTATAAAATTATACAAACAATTTTATACAAATGTACATATAATAATTTAAAAATTCAGTTTTGAGTAGTATAATGGACAAAAGGACTAAGCATAAGTGAAAAAGGTGGTGGGATACAGATGAAGATGATTTTAGCGGTTATTCAAGACCGGGACTGGGTGAACCTTTCGAAAGAACTGACAAAGAATGGTTTCGGGGTAACCAAATTATCAAGTACGGGCGGCTTTCTCCGGCAAGGGAACACTACGGTGATGATCGGTGTAGACGAAGGAAGCATAGAAACCGTACTGGGAATCATTAAACGACAATGCAAAAAGCGAGATATCCCCATGACATTATACCCACCGAGTATTACGGGGCTCAATATGACATCCCCTCCCGTCAATGTGACGGTAGGTGGAGCTACGGTATTTGTATTAAATGTAGAAAGATTTGAACATTTGGAGTAGATGAACAGAGGAGTTCAGGCATGACCTGAATTCCTCTTTATTGTTTTTGGGATATTTAAGGCTTTTTTGTAGGGGGATTTACGGGTATACTAGGTGTGTTTGGCAAGGGTTGGTGCGCTCCAATTTCATGAAAAAAAATGGTTGAATTTTTATTACATATGATGCATAATGTTACACAGAGACAAGGAATTGAATTTTTATTAATAAGAACGCATATTCATTCACTTTATATATAGGTAAAAGGGGATAGATGTTATGAGTAAAGAAAAAATTGTTCTTGCTTATTCCGGTGGTTTAGATACTTCTGTTGCGATTAAATGGCTTCAGGATACTTATAATTATGATGTTATTGCTGTCGGCTTGGATGTTGGGGAAGGAAAAGACCTTGAGTTTGTTCGGGACAAGGCGATTCAAGTTGGAGCGATTAAGTCTTACGTAGTAGATGCTAAAGAATTGTTTGCGGAAGAATTCGTGCTTCCTGCGTTGAAAGCTAATGCCATGTATGAAGGAAAATATCCTGTTGTATCTGCCCTTTCTCGTCCATTGATCGCCAAGGTTTTGGTGGACATTGCAAAGGAAGAGGGAGCAGTAGCGGTTGCTCATGGCTGCACAGGGAAAGGAAATGACCAAGTTCGTTTTGACGTAACCTTCACGGCTCTTGATCCGAACTTAAAGATCGTAGCTCCCGTTCGTGAGTGGGGAATGACTCGTGACGAAGAAATCGCTTATGCTGAAAAGAACGGGATTCCTATTCCAGTCAACCTGGACAACCCATTCAGTATCGACCAAAACCTTTGGGGACGCGCTTGCGAGTGCGGCGTGCTAGAGGATCCTTGGGCTGAGCCGCCAGCAGGAGCTTATGATTTGACCGTTGGATTGGAAGATGCTCCAGATACTCCGGAAGAAATCGAAATCGAATTTGTTCAAGGTAAGCCTGTTGCCCTTAACGGAGAAAAAATGCTGTTGAGCGAATTGATCTTGAAATTGAACGATATCGCTGGAAAGCACGGCGTGGGACGGATCGATCACGTAGAAAACCGTTTGGTTGGTATCAAGTCTCGTGAAGTGTATGAAGCTCCAGGTGCAATGACTTTGATCCTTGCTCACCGTGAATTGGAGTTCTTGACTCAACCGCGTGAGGTTGCTCAATTCAAGCCAGTTATCGAGCTTAAAGTGGCTCAAATGATTTACGAAGGACTTTGGTTCTCGCCAATCATGGATGCATTGCAAGCGTTCGTTGAAGAAACACAAAAGTTTGTAACGGGAACGGTTCGCGTGAAGCTATTCAAAGGACATGCGATCGTGGTTGGACGTAAGTCCGAGCATTCCCTATACGATATGGAATTAGCGACTTATGGAGAAGAAGATACTTTCGACCACAAGGCAGCTCTAGGTTTCATCCAGCTTTACGGAATGCCGACTAAAGTATACTCTCAAGTAAACCGAGCGCACCTAGAAAGCGATAAGCCGAAGGCAGTCATCATCGATAAAAAGGAAGCGGTAAAGCAATGAAGCTTTGGGGCGGAAGATTTACAAAAGCTACAGATAAATTAGTAGAAGAATATACAGCTTCGATTACGTTCGACCAGCAGCTTTGGAAAGAAGACATTGCTGGAAGCTTGGCTCATGTGACCATGCTGGGCAAGTGCGGCATCCTCCCTCTTGAGGATGTCGAGACGATTAAAGCCGGCTTGAAAAAGGTCGCGGCCAGAATTGAGAACGGCGAAGTCGAATTTACGATTGAAAATGAAGATATTCACATGAATATCGAGAAAATGCTGTTAGAGGAAGTCGGTCCGGTAGGCGGGAAGCTGCATACCGGCCGCAGCCGAAACGACCAAGTGGCAACCGACATGCACTTGTATCTTCGTGAGCAAGTAATTGAGCTTGTTGAATTGGTTTCGAAGCTTCAGGATTCCCTGATCGGACAAGCTAAGGAAAACTTGGATACGATTCTTCCAGGGTATACCCATTTGCAGCGTGCTCAGCCGATTCTATTTGCCCATCATTTGATGGCTTACGTGTCCATGCTGCAGCGTGACGCTGAGCGATTGATGGATAGCTGGAAGCGAATCAACATGCTGCCTTTAGGTGCAGGTGCCTTGGCTGGAACGACTTTCCCGATTGACCGGGAGTATACAGCACAGCTGTTGAAGTTTGATGCGATTTACATGAACAGCTTAGACGCGGTAAGTGACCGGGACTTTATTGTGGAGTTCCTTGGGAATGCATCTTTGTTGATGACTCACCTTTCCCGCTTGTGTGAGGAATTGGTGATGTGGTCCAGCAACGAGTTTGCTTTTGTGGAATTGGATGATGCTTTCTGTACGGGAAGCAGCATTATGCCGCAAAAGAAAAACCCAGATGTAGCTGAGCTCGTACGGGGAAAAACCGGACGCGTCTATGGCAACCTAGTAGGAATGCTGACCGTTCTGAAGTCACTTCCTCTAGCTTACAATAAAGACATGCAAGAAGATAAAGAAGGTATGTTCGATACCGTGAAGACTCTACATGGTGCGTTGTCCTTATTTATTCCAATGATCGCTACCATGAAGGTTCGCAAAGAAAACATGCGCAAAGCGGTTACGCAGGATTTCTCCAATGCAACAGATTTAGCTGATTACTTGGTAAATAAAGGGCTTCCTTTCCGCCAGGCTCATGAAGTCGTTGGAAAAGCCGTCCTTTACTGCATCCAAGAAGACAAGTATTTGCTGGACTTATCTCTAGAAGAATACAAGGAGTTCTCTCCTTTGTTTGAAGATGATATTTACCAAGCCATCGACGTGGTTCAAGTTGTCAATGCCCGTGATGTGTTGGGCGGAACAGCAAAGAACCAGGTGGAGAAGCAAATTGCCTACATGGAACAAAGCAAGCTTCCAACCGTGCAATGGGTTCAGGAACATAAACAAAAAATCGAAATTGAACTTTAATATTGAGAAGTCCAAGTGCTATATAGCCTTGGACTTTTCCTATTTATGCCCATTCTTTTTCTATTTCAGATTGTGATATATTAGGTAGAAAGGACCAGTTGTTAGATCGATATGACAGTAGGGTGAACTCATTTTTACAGGTTAAAAAAGTGATCATTGCCCCACTTAAAAAAGGTTCAAAAATTCCTCTCACGTGAATAGGATAAGAAAGAGCCGAATAAAAAACGGTTCTTTTCATTTTCTTATTAACCCGGCACCGTGCAGTGAAATATGAATGTTGCAAGTAAAATTATTAATGTAAATTTTTTAGAAATTTTGGCAGGAATTAAAATGCAAATGTAGAATATACTTAGTAGGAATTAAGCACTAAGACGCACGGAAAAAGTTAAGTCTGGGCTTAATATCAGGGGAGAAATTCAGCAGATTCTTTAATCATGCAGGTTAGGGGGGAGTGTCCATGGTTTTTATGGAGTCTACATCATCCACAATGAAATTATGTATGGATGCTTTGTTGGAAGAGATCTATTTTCTACGCCGCCGCTTAAACGAAATGAGCAGAGATGTAGGTAATTTTTCGAATCCTAGGCTCGTTGAAGTTAGCCAGCTGCTAGATCAGAAGCTAAACGATTACGAACAACTTAAATTAAAAAAGACATCATAGATAATAAGGAGTTAGCGATTTTAAGCTAACTCCTTTTTTGGTTGGAATAAAGAGATAACTATATTGATTCTAGGACGTGAGCACGAGGATCAAATTCGTGATCAAACGGAGTCACTTTGGGAGTATTTTTCAAAAATCTTACTCTACCGGCATACTCAAATACGTTTCCTCAATAGATCACCATTAAACCATTAAAGTGTGCTTTGCCTGTTCAGCAAAGGATCCACTTGTGGATCCTTGCAGGGCCATCCAGTCTCCCGATGGATCCCCCTCTCCTACTAAATAAAAAACCTGGTGCCCTCACACCAGGTTCCCCTTACCTATCAATTCCCTACAGCAACAACCCGCGGCTGCGCACGGTACGTATCTTTGGATACGAGTATTTTCTGCTCCGCTTTTCCTTCTTCCTTTACCAGTTTATAAACGATAACCTGATAGCCGGGCTTTCCTTCCTTGATGACCTTCGATGCCCCTGGGCTAAGGGAGACATCCTTTCTGGTTTCGGTTTTAGGCGGGATGACGGCTACTTTTTCCGTTTGGATTTTAATCTCTTTGCCTTCAGAAGGGGTACCGAATAGCTTTACGGTTAGTTTTCCATTCTTGCTTTCGGTGCGGATCAACAGGTGTTTGCCGGTTGTGTTTTGAAAACGGAAATCAATGCCCGAATCGGTGTAGGTGGCATCTTGGCCCAATGGGGCATAACCGATAGGAAGGGAGTGATTTCTTCTTTCTACGATTTTTACGTCTGACAAGAGGACAGCGTTATACAAGGTTGTCGAGACTTGGCATACGCCACCCCCGATTCCCGGACGCAATTCTCCTTCCATAATGACAGGGGCTGGTTTATAGCCAAACTTTTTCTCGGTTTCTTGGACGATTTTGCGGTAGCTGAATATTTCGTCTGGGCGGAGAAGGGTTTCATGAAGAACGGCTGCGGTGGCTTCAACGTTGTGCGTACGGCCAGCCGTTTGGGTGGAGTAGGAGGTGGTAAATTCAGATACTTTTCCTGTAATGCCTTGCTCAGCCAACTGCTCCGTTGTGACAGAGGCTTTGATTTCCTTCATAGGAAGGTCAACCGTAATTCCAGGCTGAGACCAGATATCTTCAGGTGGAATCTGTTTGACTCGCTGGTTTAATGCAGCTAAATCAGGATGGTAGACCGACTGGTCCTCTTCAATCTTCACTTCATCTTCGGGCGTGATGATTCGTTTTGCATCTTGGGGCTGGGGCTTGAACAGCTCCGGCCATCTTTCGGCGAAGATCTTCGATAGCTCCTCTTCCTTCCATTGGACACTCAGCTCGTATTCTGCTCCACTTCGTGCCTTCCAGCGATTCCAGGCCCTCTTCCAAATGTTCGGCTCCTGCTGATACGAAAGGAGTTGCTCCAGGACTTGATCTTCCTGAAGATCAGCGACCTCCTTCAACTTGATCGACCGATTCGCTTGATCCTTTAGGGATTCGGGAAGATGGAATGTCACTTCTTTATTCCCAATGGTCTCCGCTTTTTGTTTCCATTCTTCCTCTAGTTGGCTAGGAAGCATTCCCCCGACATGCCAGTCATTAAGATAGGTGCCATGCGGAATGTCAGGACGGTTGCCATACCAATAGACCCAGCCGAAAAAGCCGGCAGATAGTCCCAGTAAACAAACTAAAGCTAGTAAACCCTTATGCATTGTTCGCACTTTTGTCTTACTCTCCTCTCTTTCATCCACTGTCTACACTATGAAAATCTTTATGTGCAATTTAATAAAATATGCGCAGGAATTTTTTAAACACCAATGGTATAATGGAATTTGGGTTTTTCTTTAGCGAAAAATGTCATTTCCTCGGAAATATAAGGGAAACCTGCTGACACCATTAACAAAATGTCGAAGTTCTTTTTCGTAATAGTCAAGCCAAGAGAGGGGGTTGCTTGCTGGCTTTGCCAAAACGGATCCCTTCGTCAAATCATGCATGAGGACAGGACGAGGAAAATATGTAGTTTTTCTTCTAAGAGGTGAAAACGAGAATGATAGAGATGATAGACGTAACCAAGACGTACCCGAACGGAACAGAAGCCCTAAAAGGGATCAATATAAAAATCAACAAAGGTGAGTTTGTATATGTCGTCGGCCCAAGCGGTGCGGGTAAATCGACGTTTATTAAACTGATGTATCGTGAAGAAAAGCCGTCACAGGGAAAGATCATTTTGAATGGATATCAGGTGGATCGCATGAAGGAGCGGCACATTCCCAGGCTGCGCCGCAGCATCGGGGTTGTGTTTCAAGATTATAAATTGCTGCCAAACCTTACCGTCTATGAAAATGTCGCGTTTGCGATGGAGGTGGTAGAAGCTCCGAAAAAGCAAATCCGTCATCGCGTGCAGGAAGTACTGGAGCTGGTGAAATTGAAAAATAAGCTTCGGGCTTACCCTTCGGAGTTGTCAGGGGGAGAGCAGCAGCGCGTGTCGATTGCACGGGCGCTCGTCAATCAACCCGGAACGATGATTGCCGATGAACCGACAGGGAATCTCGACCCGGAAACATCGTGGGAGATTATGCGCATCTTTGAAGAGGTGAACCTGCGCGGAACTACTATTGTGATGGCCACCCACAACCGCGAGATTGTCAATACGCTGCGCAAGCGGGTTATTGCGATTGAGGCGGGGCGGATTGCCCGCGACGAGTTGAGAGGGGATTACGGCTATGAAGATTAGAACGATTTTCCGTCATATCCGTGAGGGCTTCCGCAATGTCGGCCGCAATGGCTGGATGTCGTTTGCCTCGATGAGTTCTGTAGCCATTACCCTATTTATTCTCGGCGTCTTCTTATTGCTTGCCATGAACGTCAATCACATCGCAGACGTGGTGGAACAGCAAGTAGAGATGCGAGTCATCCTCAAGGCGGACATAGAAGAAGATCAAGCACAGAGCGTGGGTGAGAAGATCAAAGCCATGCCCCAGGTAGAAAGCGTCACGTTCGTCACGAAAGAAGAGGGCTTGGAAAAGTTTAAGGAAAGCTTTGGGGAAAAAGCCTATTGGTTTGAAGGGTTAGATAAAGAAAATCCTTTGTCTGATGAATATGTGGTAAAGACAAAGAATCCTCGTGACACGGGCATGATAGCCGGACAAGTAAAGAGTTTCCCGCATGTGGAGAGCGTCAAGTACGGCGAGGGAACGATTGAAAAGCTGTTCAGCATTACGACGGTGATCCGGAACGTAGGGGTTGCCTTTATCGTCGCCTTAGCCTTTACGGCCATGTTTTTGATCGCCAACACCATCAAATTAACGATTGTCGCCCGACGAAAAGAAATTGAAATCATGAAGCTGGTAGGGGCAACGAATGCTTTTATCCGCTGGCCGTTTTTTATCGAGGGCTTGCTGATGGGGGGATTGGGCGCGGTCATTCCTACTCTATTACTTATCGTTGGCTATAAGTATTTAATAGATTTTGTAAAAGTAGATTTGAACTTGTATTTTATCGATCTGCTTCCTCTAGACCCGCTAGCCTGGCAAGTCGCTGGACTGCTCATGGGGTTAGGTGCCTTTCTGGGCATTTGGGGGAGTATCGTTTCGATACATCGATTCTTAAAGATTTAAGATTTAAAATCAGTGGGAGGAGATTATGCGGAAAACCCCTTTACTCGTTGCCAGTGCGTTATCCCTGATGCTGTTTTATCCATTTTATGGACAAGCAGCCAGTTCGTTGGACAAAATTAATCAAAAGATCTCGCAAATCAAAAATCAGCAAAAAGCAACGGAGAACCGCATCTCAGCAATTGACAACCAGATTAATGTGATTGAATCGAGAAAAACCGAAGTCAAGCAGGACCTTGCTACGATTGAGGTCAAACTGAATACCACCCAGGAGAGAATCCAATCGCTCGATCGGCAGATCGGGGATACGACGCTCAAAGCGCAAGACGCCGCCGTCCAGCTGGATGAAGCGATTGAGCGAGTGGACGAGCGAAACGAATTGCTTAGAACCAGAGTGAAGATCATGTATGAAATGGGCGATGTATCCTACCTGGAAGTGCTGTTGGGAGCGAAAGATTTTGGGGACTTCCTGAATCGTTTGGATGCCGTCAGGCTGATCATAGATTCCGATACGAAAATTTTAGAAGCTAACATTAAAGATAAAGAGACCATTGAAATCAAAAAGCAAGAAATAGATAACATCCTTGACAAGCTAGAGGGCTTATACGCGGAAGCCAGCCAGCTCAAGGCTCAATTGAAAAATCAGCAAAAGGAACGAACCGTTGCGATTGCTCAGCTGGAACAGCAGGAAGAAGAGCTGGAAGAAATTAAGGCGGAGCAGGAAGCGGCGATGCTGGATCTGATGAGCCAGATGAAATCGGCCTTGTCGGAGAAAAATACGCTTCTGCAGCAAAAAAAGTATACGGGCGGGCGCTTTGCTTGGCCGGTTCCGGATAGTTCAAGCATTACCTCGCAATTTGGAACGCGAACAGATCCCTTTACCGGCAGGACAACGAGTCATAATGGCTTAGATATCGGTGCTCCTCAAGGAACGACCATTGTGGCCGCGGCCGATGGGGTGGTCCTGATTTCCGGCTATGTCCGCGGATACGGAAACATGATCAGCATTGATCATGGGGGAGACCTTTCTACGCTCTACGGGCATATTCGAGAAGGCGGACTGATGGTGCAGGAAGGCCAATCCGTGAAAAAAGGACAGAAAATCGCGGAAGTCGGTTCTACTGGAAGATCAACGGGGCCACATCTGCATTTTGGGGTGTATAAGGGAAGGACGGCGGTGAGCCCGATGGGTTACCTCCGTTAAATCCAGTAGCATAATGGAGAAGGATGAGGTAAGATCAGAGTAAGCTGAAGTTCATATCCGGTCTGGTGCCATCATATACTAAATGGGACGAACTTATGAGATGGGTACCCCAGAAAAGGGACCGAAAGACACGGGAAAAGGTGGTGTGGATGGATTGCGGATCAAGGGCGGCACGTTAGCAGCTCTGCTTGGCCTCACCGTGGTGTTTACCAGTCTATTTACCATGGTGGCGATGGACTCGGAGAGAAGTTTGCTCGGACAAACTTTATCCACGTTTTTAGGAAAGTTTGGGTTAACTTCACCCGCCCCGACAGTTCCCAACATGGGGAACCGAGCGGCTCCAACCGAAGCGGAGAGCTTAAAGAAGATTTATGAAGTGTACGGGTTAATTCAGCAAAATTATTTAGAAGAAGTGGATACGCAAAAGCTGGTGGATGGGGCGATTACAGGGATGATCAATTCCCTGGAAGACCCGTATTCCGTTTATATGGATCCGAAGTCAGCTGAACAGTTTACGGAGTCCATTCATTCTTCCTTCCAAGGAATCGGAGCGGAAGTGACGATGGAAGGCGGAAAAGTGACGATTGTTTCTCCTTTTAAAGGCTCACCTGCAGAAAAGGCCGGTCTCCGTCCGAATGACCAAGTCGTTAGTGTAAACGGGGAAAGCCTAGAGGGTCTTGATTTGTACCAAGCCGTGCTGAAGATTCGGGGGGAAAAGGGTACGGAAGCCAAGCTAGAGGTGATCCGGCCAGGCTTAAAGGATCCTTTAACGGTCACCGTCGTTCGTGACGACATTCCATTGGAAACGGTCTATAGCGAGACGATCGAAAAGAATGGCAAGAAATTCGGAAAAATTGAAGTGACTCAGTTCTCCACAAATACGGGAACGCGTTTTAAGGAAGAGCTGGATAAGCTGGAAAAAGACCAAGTGGAAGGACTCATTATTGACCTGCGCGGCAACCCCGGCGGATTGCTGAACGTCGTCGTGGATATGGGCCATTTGCTGGTTCCGAATAAGGGCGTGATCCTGCAGGTAGAGGATACCTCGGGACAGCGCGAGGTCATGGCCTCCAATTTCACTGACAAAAAGCCTTATCCGATCACCGTTCTGATTGATAAAGGAAGTGCCAGCGCCTCCGAAATTTTAGCGGGGGCACTTAAGGAAAATGGATATAAGGTCGTTGGGGAAACCTCTTTCGGAAAAGGAACCGTGCAAAACTCGATGGAGCTTGGCGATAAGAGCCAGGTCAAGATGACGATTGCCAAATGGCTAACCCCATCAGGAGACTGGATCCATAAAAGAGGTGTAGAGCCTACCGTAGCGATCGAACAGCCGAAATACTATGCAGCCGCTCCGATCAGCCTGGAGGAAGGGGCGTTGAAGTTCGACCAGAATGGGGAACAGATCCATAATCTGCAAGTGATCTTGGATGGACTAGGCTTCCCGCCTGGACGCACCGATGGCTACTTTGATCAAAAAACCGTGACGGCCGTCAAAGCCTTCCAAAAGCTGAACAACCTGCCGATTACCGGGGAAGTCGATGAAAAAACGGCAACCCAGCTTCAGGAGCAGCTTGTGAAGAAAATGAAGGATCCGGCCCATGACCTGCAGCTTCAGGCAGCGATCCAGGTTTTGGATAAAGAGACAAAAAAATAAAGCTCCCCGATAGCAGGAAGTTTGTAGTAAAATGTAGAAAAAGGTAATGGTAGATAAGACTATCATTACCTTTTTCATTTTGCTCATCAGATCGGAGGACATTAAAGTGGATGGATTCTTCACGGCACTTCCATCTTTTTTCTTGAATCCGTTGCTATATCTGTTTTTGCTCCTGTTTTGGGTGCATTATTATCGGCAGATTCAATTCGAACGGAAGCTTTATCATGTTCGTTACAATAATCCTTGGGAACAATGGTTTCTTTCTATCATTCACGGCATCATGGGCGGCCTCTTGGCATCGGCCTTGCTGTTTGCCTTAGGAGCTGTCATTCGGCCGTGGGATCTATGGATCATAGTCGGATTAAGCCTGGTCTTTGCTTTTTTTCAGCTGCAATATTTAAACTTGGCGTATTCCGCGGGCTGGTATGGCCTTCTTGGCTTCCTTGCTCAGCAGTGGCCGCTAGGCCAGTGGATTTCCTGGCTGGCTCCGTTAGGAGGCTTTTTGGAGGAGGTCCACCTTCCGTCTATTTTAGGGATGGCAGCCATCCTTTATCTTGTGGAGGCATTTTTAGTTAAGCTCAATCGCGGGCGAGGAAGCTCGCCCTTGTTTATCAACGGGAAGCGCGGACGGCTGTTAGGGGCTTACCAAATGCAGAAATTCTGGTTGCTCCCTTTAGTTGCCGTCGTTCCTGCGGCTCCTGAAGCAGGCTTGACAGCCCCTGTCTGGTGGCCTTTGGTTCTGGCAGGTGCGGGAACAGGATTTGGCCTGATGCTTTTTCCGGCCGTTATGGGTTTTACCGAAGTGGCTTTAGCCCAGTTGCCCGAGCAAAAAGCCCGAAGGTCTTCTAGACGTTTATTTTTCTTTAGCATTGTTTTGCTTGCCTTAGCCTGGTCAGCCAAATATACCGTTTGGGGAGGTTTAGCGGCGGCCCTGTTTGCGATATTGGGCTATGAAGCCATTATTCGCTTAGGAAATTGGCGGGAAGGGAAGCGGCAGCCCATTTTCACCCAGTTGGGGCAGGGAATTGTGGTCTTGGCGGTATTGCCGGCGACACCAGCGGAAAAGATGGGGATAGTGGCAGGAGATGTCATCCTAAAAGTCAACGGTGTCGATATCCGTCAGGCGGATGATTTCTATCCTGCATTGCAACTGAATTCGGCCTTTTGTAAAATGGAAGTAAGAAACGTGGAAGGCCATATTAAATATTTGCAGCGTGCGCTTTACCAAGGGGATCATCATCAGCTGGGATTGATCATGGCACCTGATGATCAATCTCCGTTCTATGTGGATATGAAGCCGACCAGCCTGGTTCAGCTGATTCGGCAGCAGATTGATAAGGGTGCATAGGGGAGAAAGGAAGAGGGGTATGGAAGGATTAACGATTGGAAAGGTGCTGCTGGCCTTCATTCTGCCATTTGCGCTGATGGCGGGCTTGTCCCGCTTTTCCTTAAATACGATTGTGGGCCTGATTGCCACCATCGGCATTCTGATGGCTGTATTTGAAGCGTATAGCCACGGAGCGGTGATTATGGCGATTGGAACCGTCTCATTGATTGCAGGATATCTTTTAGCCAGAAGATTGCTTAAAGATAAGAAACTCACGGAGTAGCAGCATGAAGTCTTGCCAAGGGGCAAGACTCTTTGCGTTTAAGATAGGGCTTGTTAAAAGGAGGGGACAAAAGATGGATCAATTCAAATTAGTGTCCGAGTATGATCCGAAAGGGGATCAGCCCCAAGCGATCTTGAAGCTGGTAGAAGGCCTGAACGGCGGGAAAAAGTTTCAAACGCTGCTGGGGGCAACGGGAACCGGAAAGACCTTTACGATTGCCCAAACGATCGCCCAGGTCAATAAACCGACACTTGTGATTGCTCATAATAAAACCTTGGCCGCTCAATTATGCAGCGAGTTCAAGGAATTCTTCCCGGAAAATGCCGTGGAATATTTCGTGAGCTACTATGACTATTATCAGCCGGAAGCTTATATTCCTCATTCCGATACCTATATTGAGAAAGATGCCAGTGTGAACGATGAAATCGATAAGCTGCGCCACTCGGCGACAAGCTCCTTGTTTGAACGAAAGGATGTCATTATCGTAGCGAGTGTTTCTTGCATCTACGGTTTGGGATCGCCTACCGAATATAAGGAACTGCTTTTGTCTTTGCGTACCGGGATGGAAAAAGGCCGCGATGAGGTGCTCCATAAGCTGGTGGATATCCAGTATGAACGCAATGACATCAACTTTACCCGGGGGACGTTTCGAGTGCGCGGCGATGTCGTGGAAATTTTCCCGGCCTCCCGCAGTGAACAGGCCCTTCGGGTCGAATTCTTTGGGGATGAAATAGAGCGGATTACCGAGATTGATGTCGTGACCGGCGAAATTGTCGGTGAACGTGACCATATAGCGATTTTCCCGGCCTCCCACTATGTCACAAGGGAAGAAAAGCTGCTAATCGCGATTGAAAATATTGAAAAGGAGCTGGAGGAGCAGCTGGCCTTTTTCCGTGAAAATGGGAAGCTTTTAGAGGCGCAGCGGCTGGAGCAGCGGACCCGCTATGATATTGAAATGATGCAGGAGATGGGCTTTTGCTCAGGCATTGAAAACTATTCCCGTCATTTGACCGGATTGCCGGCTGGAGCGACTCCTTATACGCTCTTTGATTATTTTCCCGATGATATGTTAATCGTGATAGATGAGTCCCATATTACGCTTCCTCAGGTTCGCGGGATGTACAACGGGGACCGTGCACGCAAGGAAATGCTGATCAACCACGGGTTCCGCCTGCCATCTGCTGCAGACAACCGCCCGATGCGGTTTGATGAATTCGAGAAGCATATTGAACAGATTGTATTCGTTTCGGCCACCCCGGGTCCATACGAACTGGAGCGCTGTCCGGAAGTCGTTCAACAGGTCATCCGGCCGACGGGTCTGCTGGATCCCAAGGTGGAGGTGCGTCCTATTAAAGGGCAAATCGATGATTTGATCGGGGAGATCAATGAACGCATTGCCAAGAACGAACGGGTGCTTGTCACGACGCTGACGAAAAAGATGTCGGAGGATCTCAGCAGTTATTTAAAAGAGGTTGGACTGAAAGTCAAATATTTGCATTCGGATATTAAAACGATTGAACGGATGCAGATCATTCGGGATTTGCGCATGGGTACGTTTGACGTCCTCATTGGGATCAACCTTTTGCGCGAGGGACTTGATATTCCGGAAGTTTCCCTTGTTGCGATCTTAGATGCGGACAAAGAAGGCTTCCTTCGCGATGAGCGCTCCTTGGTCCAGACCATTGGCCGTGCCGCTCGAAATGCGGAAGGCCGGGTGATTATGTATGCCGATCGCATGACTCAGTCGATGGAACGAGCGATTGCCGAAACCGAGCGCAGGAGAAGCATCCAAGAGGCCTACAACGAGGAGCATGGCATTACGCCGCAAACCATTCAGAAGGCGATCCGCGATGTGATTGAAGCGACCAAGGTAGCGGAAACGCCGGAAGACTATTTGCCGCAAAAGGAATACAAGAAGCTAACGAAGAAGGAACGCAAGAACCTGATCGAGAAATTCGAAGCCGAAATGAAGGATGCAGCAAGACACTTGCAGTTTGAGCGGGCGGCTGAGCTGCGCGACCTGTTGATTGAGCTGAAAGCGGAAGGATGATTTGGCGATGAGCCTTGAAAATATTGTGATTAAAGGGGCGAGAGCCCATAACTTAAAAAACGTCGATGTGACTATTCCCCGCGACCAATTTGTCGTATTGACCGGTTTATCCGGTTCGGGGAAATCGTCGCTCGCTTTTGATACGATTTATGCCGAGGGTCAGCGCCGTTACGTCGAATCGTTATCGGCTTATGCGCGCCAGTTCCTGGGGCAAATGGAGAAGCCGGATGTCGATTCGATTGAAGGTCTGTCTCCCGCCATCTCGATTGACCAGAAGACGACCAGCCGCAATCCGCGTTCGACCGTGGGAACGGTGACGGAAATCTACGATTATCTGCGTCTCTTGTTTGCCAGGATCGGGAAAGCCTATTGTCCCGAGCATAACATTGAAATTAGCGCGCAGACGGTAGAGCAAATGGTAGATCGCATTTTAGAGTTTCCGGAGCGGACCAAGATGCAAATCCTTGCGCCTTTGATTGAAGGGCGCAAGGGAGAGCATGTGAAGGTGCTGGAGGATATCCGCAAGCAGGGGTATGTGCGGGTTCGGGTTGATGGGGAGATTCGCGATCTGTCTGAGGAAATCAAGCTGGAAAAAAACAAGAAGCACACGATTGAAGTGGTCATTGACCGGATCGTCATCAAGGAAGGGATTCATTCCCGCGTGGCGGACTCCCTGGAAACCGCGCTGAAGCTGGCCGATGGAAAAGTCATTGTCGATGTCATCGATCAAGAAGAGCTCTTATTCAGCCAAAACCTGGCTTGCCCGCAGTGCGGGTTTAGCCTGCCGGAGCTTGAGCCGCGGATGTTTTCGTTTAACAGCCCTTACGGCGCATGTACGTCTTGTGATGGTTTAGGGATGAAAATGGAAGTCGACGCGGATATGGTCATTCCGGATCGGACGAAATCGATTGCTGATGGAGCCATCGAGCCTTGGAACAGCTCGACCTCCAATTACTATGAACAGCTAATCTCTTCGGTGTGCCGCCATTTTGATATCGATATGGATGTTCCGGTGGAAGAGCTGTCCAAAGAACAGGTGGATATTTTGCTGTTTGGCAGCAAGACGGAGAAATTCCGTTTTGTCTATGAAAGTGAGTTCGGGACGAAGCGGGATGCGGAGATTTTCTTTGAAGGGGTCGTGCACAATCTTCAGCGCCGATATACGGAGTCGACTTCGGATTACGTGCGCGAGATGATTGAAAACTACATGAGCCAGAAGGCCTGTCCTTCCTGTAAAGGAAACCGGCTGCGTCCCGAAGTGCTTTGTGTGCGGATTAACGGGGAAAACATTTCGTTTGTCACTTCCAAATCGGTCATCGAAGCCTATCAATTCTTTGAAACATTGGAGCTGAGCGAAAAGGAATTGGCCATTGCGCGCTTGATTCTCAAGGAAATCCAGTCTCGTCTCCGTTTCTTGCGGGATGTGGGATTAGAGTATTTAACTCTCAATCGGGCGGCAGGAACTTTATCTGGCGGGGAGGCCCAGCGGATTCGCTTGGCCACCCAAATCGGCTCCTCGTTAATGGGCGTTCTTTACATTTTGGACGAGCCGAGCATCGGCTTGCATCAGCGGGATAACACCCGCTTGATTAAAACGCTAGAATACATGCGTGATTTGGGGAACACCTTAATCGTCGTCGAGCATGACGAAGACACGATGATGGCCTCGGACTATATCATCGATATCGGTCCTGGCGCCGGTGTCCATGGCGGAACCGTGGTGGCGCAAGGAACCCCGGATGAGATCATGCAGGATGATAACTCCTTGACCGGATTGTATCTTTCTGGGAAAAAGTTTATCGGGGTACCGGTCGAGCGCCGCAAGCCGAATGGCAAATGGCTGGAGATCAAAGGGGCCAAGGAAAATAACCTGCAAAACGTTTCGGTTAAGATTCCTCTCGGCATTTTTACTTGTGTGACCGGCGTTTCCGGTTCAGGCAAGAGTACCTTGGTGAACGAGATTTTGCATAAGGCGTTGGCAAGGGACTTGAACCGGGCTAAAGCCAAGCCGGGAGCTCACCGCAAGATCGAGGGGATCGACCAGCTGGACAAGGTCATTGATATCGACCAGTCTCCGATTGGACGGACGCCGCGATCCAATCCGGCAACCTATACGGGAGTCTTTGATGATATCCGCGATGTCTTTGCCCAGACCAATGAGGCGAAGGTCCGCGGCTACAAAAAAGGGCGCTTCAGCTTCAACGTGAAGGGCGGGCGCTGTGAGGCCTGCCGCGGGGACGGGATTATTAAAATCGAGATGCATTTTCTGCCGGATGTCTATGTTCCTTGCGAGATCTGCAAAGGAAAACGATATAACCGCGAGACGCTGGACGTGAAATATAAGGGCAAGAATATCTCGGAAGTATTGGATATGACGATCGAGGATGCGGTTGAGTTTTTCAAGAACATCCCGAAAATCCACCGCAAGCTCCATACGTTGCTGGATGTCGGATTAGGCTATATGCGCTTAGGGCAGCCGGCCACCACGCTTTCTGGGGGAGAAGCCCAGCGCGTGAAGCTGGCTTCCGAGCTGCATCGCCGCAGCACCGGGCGCACGTTTTATATTTTGGATGAGCCGACCACAGGCTTGCATATCCATGATATCGACCGCTTGCTGAAGGTGTTGCAGCGCTTGGTCGAGGCTGGGGAATCCGTCCTCGTGATTGAGCATAATCTGGACGTGATCAAAACCGCCGATTATTTGATCGACCTGGGACCGGAAGGGGGAGACAAAGGGGGACAAATTGTCGCCACAGGAACCCCAGAACAGGTCTGCAAGGTGAAAGAGTCTTATACCGGACAGTATCTGGCGCCGATTCTGGAGAGAGATCGAAAGCGAACAGAAGAGCTGATCAAGCAATTGGAAGAGAAGGCCTTAACACCTTAAAGCTAGTCCTTTTTTGGACTAGCTTTTCTAATGATGGTAGAATAGGAATAGCTTTCTGATACATCGACAGCGCGTAAGGGGGAGGACCTATGAGAAGGACTGTAGTCAAAGACATTGTCAAGCAGTTTGAATTAAAAGTGGTTAGCGGAAAAGAAGGGCTGCTTAGAGAAATCCAAACCAGCGATATCAATCGACCAGGGCTTAAGCTTACTGGCTATTATACATTCGATAACGCGGAACGTATTCAATTGATTGGCCGTACGGAGATGGGATTTATCCAGGGACTGTCGGCAGAAGAGAAAAAAGAGCGGCTAATGAAGATTTGTGCGGCAACCACTCCTTGCATTTGTGTCGCACGGGACTTAGAGATTCCTCAGGAGCTGCTGGAGGCTTCCGAAGAAACGGGAGTTCCTGTCCTTCACTCCTCGCTTCCAACTACGAAGCTCTCTAGTAAACTGACAACCTACTTGGAGGGCCGTTTAGCTCCGGTCACGACGATGCACGGGGTATTGGTGGATGTCTACGGAGTGGGCGTCATGCTGATCGGCGGAAGCGGAATCGGAAAAAGCGAAACCGCCCTGGAGCTGGTTAAACGCGGGCATCGGCTGATTGCGGATGACGCCGTAGAAATCCGCCAAACCCAGGAGAATCAATTGATTGGCAGTGCGCCAGAACTGATCCAGCATCTATTAGAAATTCGCGGTCTCGGCATCATTAACGTCATGACGCTGTTTGGAGCAGGGGCTGTGCGCAATTACAAGCGAATTGCTCTCGTCATCCGCATGGAACTATGGGATGCGCAAAAGCACTACGAGCGTTTAGGCATTGATGAAGAGACATTGAAGATTATGGATACGGAAGTCCCGCAGATCACCATTCCGGTTCGCCCTGGGCGCAATATGGCGGTCATTTGCGAGGTGGCGGCGATGAACTTCAGGCTGAAGCGGATGGGATATAATGCGGCGGTCCACTTCAGCAAGAGATTAACGGATACGATTGAAGAAGCTACCGAAGAAATTTAAAGAAAAGGGGAAGACAGGACATGGCGGACATTACACCGATAGATCCGATAGCCATCCAGCTGGGCCCGATTGCGGTCCATTGGTATGGCTTGATTTTAGGGACAGGCGCCTTCGTGGGCTTGCTCCTGGCCATGCGGGAAGGGAAAAGACTGGGGATGAATCCGGAGCTGTTCCTTGATCTGGTCATGTATGGCGTTCCGATCTCCATTTTGTTTGCCCGATTGTATTATGTGACCTTTGAATGGGATTATTACCGGGATCATCCAGGCGATATTTTAGCCGTTTGGAAAGGCGGGCTGGCCATTCATGGGGCGCTCATTGGGGCGATCCTGACGGGCGTCGTCTTTGCGCGCATCAAGGGGGTTAGCTTTTGGAGAATAGCCGATATATGCGCACCAAGCTTTTTGGTAGGGCAAGCCATCGGCCGCTGGGGAAATTTCATGAACCAGGAGGCATACGGGGGGCCGACAACCCGGGAGTTTTTGGAGTCCTTGAATTTACCGGAATTTATTATCAATCAAATGTACATTAATGGGATGTATTATCATCCGACTTTTCTTTACGAGTCATTATGGAACTTGCTAGGATTAGGGTTGCTGCTGTTGATCCGCAGAAAGCTGCCTTTGCATCGGGGCGAATTGTTTCTGACTTATCTCATGTGGTACTCCTTAGGCCGTTTCTTTATCGAGGGAATGAGAACAGACAGCTTGATGCTGACGGATACGCTTCGCATGGCCCAGGTGATCAGTATTTTCTTGATCGTTTTGGCTCTGGTCCTTTGGGTGGTCAGGCGGAAACTGGGTTATGCTAAGGAAAAATATGGAGAGTGATGAAGCTTGCTTAGATATGACACGGTATTATTCGATTTAGATGGAACCCTGATCGACTCCAACGAGCTGATCATCGTTTCCTTTCTCCATGTATTGGAGAAGCATTTTCCCGGTAAGTATACGAGGGAACATCTGATTCCTCATATGGGAAAAACTCTGCATGAACAGATGGAGCTCTTCGGCGGGACGGAAAAGCAGGGTGAGCTGGTCCAAGCTTATCGCGAGTATAATGAGCTGGTGCATGACGAATGGATCCGCGAATTTCCCCGTGTCCGCGAAACCTTGGCCGAATTGAAGGAGCTGGGGGTTACGATGGGCGTAGTGACCACCAAGCAGCGAGTAACCGCGGAAATGGGAGCCAATGTTTGTGGGGTAACTCCTTTCATGAGTACCTTTATTACTTTCCAAGACACCGAAAAACACAAGCCGAGTCCGGAACCGGTGTTAAAGGCGATGGAAAACCTCGGAGCCGATCCGGCGAAGACGCTCATGGTCGGGGACACCCAATTTGATATCCAAGCGGGGCACAACGCTGGCGCCCATTCCGCAGGGGTGGCTTGGAGCCTAAAGGGCAGTGAGTTCTTGAAGCAGTTTCAGCCTGAGTACATCCTTGAAGATATGACAGACTTGATTGCTATCGTCAAAGGAGAGAAATAATCCATGCGCCGAACGGAACGCTATCCTGTCCAGGGACCGAATTCGCTGTGGCAGGTGTATCGGACCATCGGTTTCTGGAGAGCCTTCCGCAATACCTCCGTGGTCGTAATCGGCCGCTATATCCCTTTTCCGGCATGGAAAAATTGGCTGTTTCGCACCTTTCTCGGCATGGAAATCGGAGAGCATACCGCCTTGGCCTTTATGGTGGTGCCAGACATCTTATACCCCGAACGAATTAAAATTGGCTCCAATACGATCATCGGCTATAACTCGACGATCCTGGCTCATGAGTACTTGATTAAGGAGTACAGGCTTGGCGATGTGGTCATTGGCTCCAATGTCATGATTGGGGCGAACTCGACGATTTTGCCGGGCGTCACCATCGGGGACGGCGCCGTGGTCTCTGCCGCTTCCCTTGTTCATCGGGATGTCCCTCCCGGGGCTTTCGTCGGCGGAAACCCGGCTAAAATCATTCGGAGAGGGCCGGAGGAGACGGAATGAAGCTTTGGAAATTTTCAGTCATGCTGGTCCTTGCCACCTTATGGCGTTTTTATCTGGGTGAAAAAGAATCCGTCAATTTTCTATGGTTTTTTGTCTTATATCTTCCGATGATCAATTGGAGCGTGTACTGGATGATGTTCTCGGTTCGGGTGGGGCTGAACAAGCTCAAAGGAGAGGAATGGATCACCGTCCCGAAGCTGCGGGAGTTTTATGTCTGGTATTTGCATGTGCCGGGATCCTTGGTCGCAGCGGATTTGTTCCATCGAGGGTATGTATATAATACATAGTGAAGGACCGAGCTTAACTACAAGCTCGGTTTTTTTGGCATCCAGATGCCATTGAGAACTTACGCGTAAGTCTCGAGACCATTTGCGGAAAAAAATCCAGGCTTATGCGGAATTTTGAGAGCTTACGCGTAAAACCGCAAATCCCCCATTCGGTGTAAATACTATATAATGGGTTGACGCTTTTTATTTGTCTATGATAGAATTCAAACAACAAATAACGCTTTATCTTATTAGCAGACTAAAGCGAATCGGATAAATTGAGGTGACCCACCATGACCAAGCCGCTCGGCTTTGAAAAGCCATTAGGGATGCGAGACTATTTGCCAGAAATGCTAGCGAAGCAGCGCTTCGTGGAAGAAAAGCTGAATACCTGCATGAAAAGGTGGGGGTATCAGGAAATCCTGACTCCTACATTGGAATACTATGATACAGTGGGAGAGGCTAGCGCTACGCTAGAAAGCAAACTCTTCAAGCTTCTCGATCGTCAAGGCCGAACGCTGGTTCTTCGTCCTGACGTGACCGCACCGATTGCTCGGGTAGCGTCGTCTTTGCTCAAAGACGAGCCTCGCCCGCTCCGACTCATGTACAATACGAGCGTGTTCCGCGCTCAGCAGAACGAAGCCGGCCGAAACGCTGAATTTATTCAGAGCGGTGTCGAGCTGATTGGGGATGCGACCGTTGAAGCCGATGCCGAAGTGATTGCCCTGGCCGTAGCTTCTCTACAAGCGGCCGGTCTGACGAATTTTAAAATTGCCATTGGGCATGTGAACTTTATGGAAGGCTTGCTGGAAGAAACGGTAGCGGAAGAGGAACAGCGGGAGAAATTGAAAGAACGGCTCCATAACTCCGACTATGTAGGTTTCCGCCAGGACGTAGAGGCCCTCGATATTCCAGCCGATCAAAAGACCAGGCTGCATGGGATCCTCAAGCTTCGCGGGGGAGCCGAGAAGCTGGCGGAAGCCGAAGCGCTCACCATCAATGGACGAGCCCGCAAAGCGGTGCGCAATCTTCAGCAATTATGGGCAGCGCTGCAGGCCTATGAAGTAACGGAACATGTAATCTTTGATTTGAACTTGCTCAGCAGCATGAACTATTATACCGGGATTCTTTTCGAAGGCTATGCGGCCAACCAAGGCTGGCCCGTTTGCGGGGGAGGTAGATATGATCAGTTGCTTTCCCGTTTCGGCGTAGACTATCCTTCCACAGGCTTTGCGATCAAGATGGATCGCCTGCTTCAGTCTTCCGAGCTTCAAGCGCCGCAGGAACAGCGCAAAGTCTACATTATATTCGATCAGGAAAGCCGTACAGCAGCGATACAAAAAGCCACCCAATTGCGCCAGGATGCGATCGTGGTTACCGGAACCGAGCTGCCTACCCAAGCGTATGACGAGATCATTGATATGAGAGGAGGGAACGGCCATGTCTAGGCTAACCGTTGCGATGCCTAAAGGGCGGATTTTTGAAGAAGCGGTAGAACTGCTCCGCAAGGCAGGTCTTTCGATTCCCCCCGAGTTTGAAGATTCACGCAAGCTGATCATCCCTGTGGATGAAGTGAATATGGATTTTATCCTGGCCAAGCCGACCGACGTTCCCACCTATGTCGAGTATGGGGTAGCGGATATCGGAGTGGTAGGAAAAGATGTTTTGCTCGAGGAAGATCGGGATGTCTATGAATTGCTGGATCTGAAAATTAGCCACTGCCGCCTGTCCGTTGCCGGTCTTCCGGATTGGAAGCCGACGGATGCGCCGCGTGTCGCTACGAAATATCCGAAAGTGGCCTCTCGCTACTTCCGGGAGCAAGGGGCCCAAGTGGAAGTCATTAAGCTCAACGGTTCCATCGAGCTAGCTCCTTTGATTGGACTGGCTGACCGGATTGTCGACATCGTCTCCACCGGTCGTACCTTAAAAGAAAACGGCCTCGTGGAGCTGGAAGAAATCATTCCAATCACGACTCGCCTGATTGCCAACCGGGTGAGCTATCGCATGAAAAATGAAGAGATCGATTTTATCGTAGATAAATTTGCCTCTGTGGTTTCAAGAGAGGAGTAGAGTCATGATTAAGATTGTAGACGTGAACAACTTTTCGACGAAAAGGGATGTGGAAACAGGGACCGATGAGCAGCGCCAAGCGGTCCTGCAAATCCTCTCCGCCGTCAAGCAGGAAGGAGACGCGGCCGTTCGCCGCTTCACGGAAAAATTCGATGGCGTTCGCTTAGAGCAGCTCACCGTAACTAATGAAGAGATCGTGGCTGCTCTAGCCGAAACCTCTGAAGAGGTACTCGAAGCGTTGAAGGAAGCGGCAGAAAATATCCGTACCTTCCATGAAAAGCAAGCGCGCCAATCGTGGATGCAAACTTCTCCGACGGGAACCTTGCTCGGGCAAATCATCCGTCCGCTCAAGCGCGTAGGGATTTATGTGCCAGGGGGACGGGCGGCTTATCCCTCCTCGGTACTTATGAATGCCCTCCCCGCTAAAGTAGCAGGCGTGGAGGAAATCGTCATGGTGACTCCGCCGGATAAAGAAGGCCGGATCGATCCAGGCGTCCTCTCCGCAGCGAAGATAGCTGGGGTAACCGAGATTTATAAAGTGGGAGGCGCACAAGCGGTTGCCGCGCTTACTTACGGTACAGACACCATCAAACCGGTCGATAAAATTGTAGGGCCAGGAAACATTTATGTCGCCTTGGCCAAGCGGGAAGTGTTCGGCCTGGTGGACATCGATATGGTGGCGGGTCCAAGCGAAATCGTGGTGCTTGCGGATGAACAGGCCAACCCTGTATATATTGCGGCAGATCTGCTTTCTCAAGCGGAGCATGATCCGATGGCATCTGCCGTTCTCGTTACCACCAGTGAAACACTGGCCGCCCAAGTGCAAGCGGAGCTGGAGAGCCAGCTGGCCGAGCTTCCTCGCCGGGAGATTGCCGAAGCATCGATCCGGGACTATGGAGCGATTTGCGTAGTGAACGATTTGCAGCAAGGCATCCAAATCGTCAATCAGCTGGCGCCGGAGCATTTGGAGCTGATGATTCAGGATCCTTTCCAGTATATCGGGCAAATTGAAAACGCAGGGGCGATTTTCCTAGGGGAATACAGTTCAGAGCCGATCGGCGATTATTTTGCCGGTCCGAACCATGTCCTGCCGACCAATGGGACAGCGCGTTTTTCTTCGCCGCTGAATGTGGACGATTTCATCAAGAAATCCAGCTTGATTTCCTATAGCAAAACCGACTTGCTCAACAATGGTTCCAAGATCATCGCGCTAGCCGAATCCGAAGGCTTGACCGCTCATGCAAGGGCCATTGAATTCCGTTTGAAGAAAGAAAGGGGTTAACTTTTCATCATGCGCAGCAGTGAGATCCATCGCAAAACCAACGAAACTGATATTCAGCTTAGCTTCAACATTGACGGCGAAGGAAAAACCGAGATCGATACGGGAGTCCCTTTTCTGAACCATATGCTGGATTTGTTCACCAAGCATGGACAATTTGATTTGGCCGTGAAGGCCGTGGGCGATATTGACATCGACTATCATCATACCGTCGAAGACATCGCCATCTGCTTGGGACAAGTATTAAGAGAAGCCCTCGGGGATAAAAAAGGCATCAAGCGCTACGGAAATTCCTTCGTGCCGATGGATGAAACCTTGGCTCAAGTGGTCATTGACCTGAGCAATCGCCCGCATTTGGAATATCGGGCCCAATACCCTAGCCAGCAAGTGGGACAATTCCCAACTGAGCTGGTGCATGAATTCATGTGGAAGCTGGCGCTGGAAGCAAGAATGAACCTGCATATCATCCTGCATTACGGCATGAACACCCATCACATGATCGAAGCCATTTTCAAGGCCCTCGGGCGCGCCTTGGATGAAGCGACCTCCATTGATCCGCGAGTCAAAGGAGTTCCATCGACAAAGGGGATGTTATAAATGATTGCCATCATCGATTACGGAATGGGAAACCTGCATAGCGTCAGCAAGGCCGTGGAACGTTTGGGCTATGAGTATGAGATTGTAGATTCGAAAGAATTGCTCCTTCAAGCCGAAGGGGCCATTCTTCCTGGCGTTGGGGCATATGGAGATGCCATGCGCAATCTGAGAGAGCAAGGATTCGTCGAGGCCATCCGCGAATTTGCCGACTCCGGGCGTCCGCTTTTTGGCATCTGCCTGGGCATGCAGCTTTTGTTCAGCCAAAGCGAAGAGCATGGACAGCATGAAGGGCTGGGGATTTTTCCCGGGACGGTGCGACGTTTCCAGGGAGACTATAAAATCCCGCATATGGGCTGGAACCGGTTGAAGTTTTTGCAGCCGAACAGTCCGTTAGTCAAGGATGTAGAAGAAGGCTATGCTTATTTCGTTCACTCCTATTTCCTTCAGCCGGAGACGGCGGATCGGGATACGCTGATTGCGACAGCCGACTATTTTCAGGAAGTGCCCGCGATCATCGGTCGCAAAAACGTCTTCGCGACCCAGTTCCATCCGGAGAAAAGCGGGGATGTAGGCATGAAGCTTTTGGACAACTTTGCAAAGATGGTGAAGGAGGGCGTCAAGCATGGCTGAGTTTTTGATTTATCCTGCGATTGATATCCGCGGCGGAAAATGTGTCCGCCTCGTACAGGGAGATTACAATCAGGAAACGGTATATGGGGATTCTCCCGTCGATATGGCCAAACAATGGGAAGAGCAGGGAGCCTCTTGGGTTCACCTGGTTGACCTGGATGGGGCGAAGGCAGGAGCTCCGGTCAATGACGCCGTCATCCTGGAAATCGCCCAAGCGATTGGGGTGCCTGTGCAAGTGGGCGGCGGGATCCGCAATATGGAACAGGTAGAAAGATACTTAGAGGGCGGGGTCAGCCGCGTCATTTTAGGGACATCTGCTATCCAGAATCGTCCTTTTGTGGAAGAGGCTCTCGCGCGTTACGGCGGAAAACGCATCGCCATCGGGATTGATGCCCGCAACGGCTATGTAGCGACCCATGGGTGGCTGGAAACTTCTGAAGTCAAAGCGGAGGCTCTCGCACAGGAGTTGGCTAAAAAAGGTGCGGAAATTTTTATCTATACAGATATTGCACGAGATGGAACCTTGCAAGGACCGAATGTTGCGGAAATCGTAGGACTCGCTCGGGCAGCTGAGGTACAGGTGATCGCTTCCGGCGGTGTAAGTGTGATGAAGGACCTGGAGAACCTTGCCCAATATGCAAGCGATGGCGTATGCGGGGCGATCGTCGGAAAGGCCTTGTATACCGATCGGGTGAACTTAACGGAAGCGGTCAAGGAAGTAGAGGTGAAGTAAATTGCTTACGAAACGAATTATCCCGTGCCTGGACGTCAAGGACGGACGCGTGGTGAAAGGGGTCAGCTTCGTCAACCTGCGGGATGCAGGAGACCCGGTGGAGTTGGCTGAGCTATACAGCCAAGAAGGAGCAGATGAGCTTGTATTCCTTGATATTTCTGCTTCCCATGAGGGCCGCGAGACGATGGTCGAAGTCATCCGGGAAACCGCCGGGAAAGTCACGATTCCGTTCACCGTAGGAGGCGGGATCAATAGCGTAGACGACATGCGCCGGGTGCTGCGCGCTGGAGCCGATAAAGTATCGATGAATACATCAGCCGTTTTGCGTCCCGAACTGATCCGCGAAGGAGCGGAAGTGTTCGGTTCGCAGTGCATTGTCGTGGCCATTGACGCCAAGCGTAAAGAAGACGGCTCCGGCTGGGAGGTTTACACGCACGGAGGACGCAAGGAAACGGGCAGAGATGCGGTCGAGTGGGCCCGCCAGGCCGAACAGCTGGGGGCGGGAGAAATCCTCCTCACGAGCATGAATACAGATGGACACAAGGATGGATTTGACCTTGAACTGACCCGCGCCATTTCGGAAGCGGTAGGCATACCCGTCATTGCTTCCGGCGGGGCGGGAAATCCGGAGCATTTCCTTGAGGCCTTTACAGAAGGGAAAGCAGACGCCGGATTGGCAGCTTCCATCTTTCATTACAAGGAAGTTTCGATCGGAGAAGTCAAATCCCATCTTCGGGAAAAAGGAGTGGAAGTTCGCATATGATCGCCTGGGAAAACATCAAGTTTGACGAAAAAGGGCTTGTGCCTGCCATCGTTCAGGACGCCCAAAGCAAAGAAGTGCTGATGATGGCTTATATGAGTAAGGAATCCTTGCAGCAGACTCTAGAAACGGGAGAAACCGTGTTCTGGAGCCGCTCCCGCGGAGAGCTCTGGCATAAAGGAGCGACCTCGGGGAATACGCAAAAGGTGGAAAGCATCTCGCTGGACTGCGACGGGGACACGCTGCTCATTAAAGTCCAGCCGGCAGGTCCTGCTTGTCACCGCAATACGTATACCTGCTTTGAGCCGATCCATGGCCAGGATGAACCGCTGCAGGACCGCTTTGGCATTCTGACGGATCTGGAAAGCTTAATTGCCAAGCGCGATGCGGAGCGTCCGGAAGGAGCGTATACCACCTACTTATTTGAAAAAGGCGTGGACAAGATCCTGAAGAAGGTGGGGGAGGAAGCGAGCGAAGTCATTATCGCCGCAAAAAACCGTGACCCTCAGGAACTGCGCTACGAGGCCAGCGA
This sequence comes from Ammoniphilus soli, assembly GCF_040813775.1. Taxonomy (NCBI): domain Bacteria; kingdom Bacillati; phylum Bacillota; class Bacilli; order Caryophanales; family Paenibacillaceae; genus Ammoniphilus; species Ammoniphilus soli. Next base: position 276,254 of record NZ_JBEGDL010000004.1, on the reverse strand, counting down.
TCTCATCTATCATTTGCTTGTCCTATTGAGAGAGCAGCGCTTGCCGCTGGATGAAGTATTAAAGGAATTATCCCAACGTCATAAAAAATAATCCATCAAAAAAGTTTTGGTCTGTGGACGCGCAGGCCAAAACTTTTTTTCATACTGTCAGAATTGATAACTTCGTTCCATCATTTGGACAGCCAAGTTTTCTAGCATATTCCAATTCTCCCCATCCCCCTTAGTTGTGGTATACTGGTAGCATAACGATGGAGTGAGGAGTCAGTATGCCTTTAAATCCCGAAAATGTTATTCCGTTAACGGTAAGTGCCGACTTTTATATTGAGCGTGCCAATAAGTCCCTTGATCGATATAACTATCCGAAAGCCTTGCACTACTATAAAAAGGCCGTAGAGATCGAGCCCCATAATTCGCTGTTGTTCTGCAATATGGCTGGCGTGCTCGGGCATCTGGGCAAGTATCAGGAATCGAATGAAATTCTGCATCACGTGCTGCAGAAAATGGATGAGAATGCGGTGGAATGCCACTACTTTCTCGCCTGTAATTATGTGTATCTCGATTTGCTGGAAAAGGCCGAGGAGCATGCCCTAACCTATTTGAGGAACGATCCCGCTGGCCGCTATGCCGAAGATGCCAAAGAGCTGCTTCAGTATCTCAGTACGGAGCTGGAGTACCCTCCTGCCTATGAGGCAGAGACAGATCTGAGCCTTCAGGATGAGCAGACGCAGCTTCATGAGAAAGCGCGCATCCTGATGGAGGAAGGGAGCTTTCAGCAGGCTGAGAAGCTTTTGCTCAAGCTAACCCAGGATTATCCCGGCTTCCTGGCAGCCAGCAACAATTTATCCCTTTGTTATTACTATAAAGGGGAGTTTGAGAAGGCCCTCGAGACGATCGATCAGGTACTGGAACAGGAGCCTCATAACGTCCATGCGCTATGCAATCTGGCCATTCTTTATTACCAGCAGCAGGACCAAGAAGCGCTTGAGAAGCTTCTGAGTAACTTAAGAAAAATGATCCCGCTCCAGTACGATCAAGCCTATAAGCTGGGCATTACCTTGGGGGTCATGGGAGAGCACGAAACCGCTTATGCGCTGTTTAAGAAGATGGCTGCTTATGCTTGGCAGCTTGATTTTCATCTTTTCCATTACTGTGCGGTGGCTGCCTATAATTCCGGCCGCATGAAGGAAGCGGAGAAGTACTGGAAGCTGGTTAAAGTAGAGGATCCAGGTTCTCCGGTGGCTTCTTACTACTTGGAGCGACTGAAAGCAGGGGAAGACCTCCCTAAGGATATTCCTTATTACTATCACCTCCCATCCTACGGAAAGAAGAAAAAGAAAGGCAGCAGTCATCTTCCTGAGCCTTCCTTGCAAGAAGAGGTGGAGCACGATCCCTTCATCCGTTCGTCTTTCTTATGGGCACTGCGCCATGGCGACCGGGAAACCAAGCTGCAAGTCCTGCAAGCTTTCGAATGGCTAGGAGACCAGGAGGTTATTGAAGCGCTGCTGGAGTTCGTGCAGCAAGCCGGACAGGATGAGGAATTAAAAAAAATCGCCAGCTTTGTGCTGAAGACGCTCGGCTATTCCTCCGAAACGAAAGTCCCTTGGCGCAAGACCTGGCATCGCGTACTGGAAATGCTGAGACCTGACTTGGCTGAGGCCGATCAGGGCAAGGTCGGGGAGCTCTGGTCGGAATACATTCATTGCGCTTATCCGGAAATCCCCGTGATCCGCAAGCCGGAAGCGTGGGCAGCCGCCTTGGAGTGGATGGTTACCGGAGCTGACTTGGAAGAGGTGGCGGCCTATTATCAGGCTTCACCTAAAACGCTGAAAAAGCATGCGGAAACAATGGAAACAGCACTGAATAAAGGAGGGAACCCTGAGGCATAGGGTTCCTTCTTTTCTTATTTGTAATAATTTTAATTATGTTGTATACTTACATCAGATATTACATTTTCCATAATAGGGAGAGAGGGATACCATTATGTCTGAACAAAAAATCTACGACGTGGTGATTGTCGGAGCAGGTCCAGCCGGAATGACAGCTGCCGTTTATACGTCTCGTGCGAATATGTCCACTTTAATGCTGGAGAGGGGAATTCCCGGAGGACAGATGGCCAATACGGAAGAAATCGAAAACTATCCGGGCTATGATCATATTCTGGGTCCGGATCTTTCCAATAAGATGTTCGAGCATGCGAAGAAATTCGGTGCCGAATATGCTTATGGGGATATTACGGAAATCCAGGATGGCTTTCCATACAAAACGATTCGCGCCGGAAAAAAAGAGTATCTGACCAAGTCCATCATCGTGGCAACGGGTGCTGAGCATCGGGAATTGGGCGTTCCGGGGGAAAAGGATTTCTCCGGCCGCGGGGTATCCTATTGTGCGGTATGCGATGGGGCTTTCTTCAAAGGCAAGGAGCTTGTCGTAGTCGGCGGAGGAGATTCGGCTGTGGAAGAAGCCGTGTTCCTGACTCGCTTTGCGACGAAGGTCACCATCATTCACCGCAGGAATCAGTTCCGGGCCCAGAAGATTCTGCAGAAGCGCGCGTTTGAAAATCCGAAGATTGAAGTGATCTGGAATACCCATGTGAAGGAAATCAAGGGCGACAATGTGGTGACCGGCGTTCTTTTGGAGGATGCCAATACCGGCGAGCAAAGAGAGTTTGCTTGCAATGGGGTATTTATCTATGTGGGGATGGATCCCCTATCGAAAGCTGTTCAAGGGCTTGGCATTACGAATGAGGCGGGCTATGTGCTGACCGATGAAAAGATGAAGACGAGCGTGCCGGGGATTTTTGCGGCAGGAGACGTTCGGGAGAAAATGCTCCGCCAAGTGGTTACCGCAACAGGGGATGGGGGAGTCGCTGCCCTCAGCGCCCAGCATTATGTGGAGAACTTGGAAGAACAGCTCAAAGAGAAGGAAGCCAAGCAGTCTTAATAAAAGTTTAATCTTTTTGTAACACACTTGAAACATTCCTTGCATATAATAAAATTATCAAATTGACCCCCTTATAATATATATTTTCACAGCGTGGTTCTTTGGAATCACGCTACTTTTTTTTGCGCGAAGCCACAAAAAAATTGTTGATCGACCGGTTTGGTGGTATTCTAGGGAGAAGAGGTGAGGAATCCATGTCCGAGAAGCAAATTAACTTACTCATTATAACAGGAATGTCCGGTGCTGGAAAAACGGTTGCTGTACAAAGCTTGGAGGACTTAGGCTTTTTTTGTGTAGACAATCTGCCCCCATTGCTCATTCCGAAATTTGCAGAGCTGATTGAACAATCGGGAGGCCGAATTAAAAAAGTAGCTCTTGTGATCGACTTAAGAGGACGGGAGTTCTTTGATACCCTTTCCGATGCCTTGGACCGGTTGGAGGAAATGGAGCATATTCACTACCAGATCTTATTCCTGGATTCATCGGATCAAGTTTTGGTACAACGTTATAAGGAAACGCGTCGCCGTCATCCTTTGGCTCCTGAAGGGCTTCCGATGGAAGGAATCCTTGCGGAGAGAAGGATGCTGGAGGAGCTTAAGGGCCGAGCCAACCTGATCTTGGATTCAAGCCAATTGAAGCCGGTTCAGCTCAAAGAAAAGATCTCGAATTATTTTTCCACGATGCAATCCCAAATGACCGTAAATATTACGTCTTTTGGTTTTAAATATGGAATTCCGATTGATGCCGATCTTGTCTTTGATGTTCGGTTTTTGCCGAATCCCCACTATGTGGAGGACTTGCGCCCCAAAACGGGATTGGATCAAGAGGTCTCCGGTTACGTGTTTAAATGGGATGAATCCGTCGATTTTGTCAATCGTTTAATAGATTTTATCGGCTACACCCTTCCGCATTATCAGAAGGAAGGAAAATCCCAGCTTGTCATCGGGATTGGCTGTACCGGAGGGAAGCATCGCTCCGTGTCCATTGCGGAGCACCTGGGACAAAAATTCAAAGACGAGTATTTGACTCGAGTGAGCCATCGAGATATTGAACGCGACCGGAAGTGAGGGAAAGGCATGGAAGAAAGGATAGCGGAAGAAGAGATGCCGAACGGCAAGGTGGTCGTCATTGGCGGAGGAACGGGGCTTTCGGTTTTGCTGAGAGGCTTGAAGGAAAAGCCGTTCGACTTGACAGCCATTGTCACCGTTGCAGATGATGGGGGTAGCTCCGGCCGTCTCCGTGAAGAAATGTCCATGCCCCCTCCTGGGGATATTCGCAATGTTATCGTCGCCTTGGCTGACACGGAACCGCTGCTGGCGGGATTATTCCAGTACCGGTTTTCCGGTGGCGGCGGTTTGGCGGGACATAGTTTAGGAAACTTATTCATTGCCGCCATGAAAGAAATTACAGGTGATTTTGTCATGGCTGTCAAGGAAATCAGCCGTGTACTGGCCGTTCGCGGCCAGGTGCTGCCTGCTGCCAACCAAGCCATTGTGCTGAAGGCAGAAATGGAAGACGGAACGATCGTTTCGGGTGAATCGCAAATTCCCAAGATAGGCAAAAAAATCAAGCGAGTCTTTTTGGAGCCAAAGGATGTTCAGCCGCTAGAAGAGGCGATCCAAGCGATCCAGGAGGCCGAACTGATTCTTTTAGGGCCTGGGAGCTTATATACAAGCATCTTGCCCAATTTGCTCGTCCCAGGGATTTCTAAAGCGATAAAAGAGTCGAAAGCGAGAAAAGCTTATATTTGCAATGTCATGACCCAGCCGGGGGAAACGGATTTCTACACGGCGTCAGATCATGTGAATGCTCTGTACAATCATGTAGGAGCGGATTTGTTTGATACAATACTGGTCAACAGCGCGAAGATTCCTGAGCCTGTACTCGAGAGGTACCGGGAAAAAGGGGCCTCTCCGGTTCGGTATGATCGGGAACGCCTGCTTAATTACGGATTCCAGATCATGGAAGATAACTTCGTGATGTATGAGACCTACTTGCGCCATGATGCACATAAGGTGGCGGAAGTCATCGCCACGCTCATGGAGCAGAAGTGAGGTGGATGGTTTGTCTTTTGCAGCTTTAACGAAAAAGGAATTAACGCAGCTAGAAGCGGCGCCATGCTGCGCAAAGGCCGAGCTGGCTGCTTTGATTCGGATGAATGGAAGCCTGCAGTTCGGCAACAATCGATTTGTTCTGGATGTGGTAACGGAAAATGCAGCGATTGCCCGCAGGATTTACATGCTGGTGAAAGAGTATTTTCAGGCCCATGCGGAACTGCTCGTTCAAAAAAAGATGCGCTTGAAGAAAAACAACGTGTATATCGTGAGGCTTCCCCAGCACGCGAGGGAAATTCTTGAAAGCCTGAAGATTTACGGGGCAGGGACTTTCTCTCAGGGGATCCCGAAGGAAACGGTGAAAAAGTCCTGCTGCAAGAGGGCCTACTTGCGCGGAGCATTCTTAGCTGGGGGTTCGGTGAATCATCCGGAATCGAATAGCTATCATTTGGAAATTTTCACCTTGTACGAGGAGCATTGTAAGGATCTTTGTGCACTGGCGAACAAATTCCAGATGAATTCACGGTGCATCGAACGAAAAAAAGGCTTTGTCATGTATATGAAGGAAGTTGAAAAAATAACGGAATTCTTGAGTTTGATTGGGGCCCATCAAGCACTGCTTTATTTTGAGGATATTCGCATCGTGAAGGATATGCGCAACTCCGTCAATCGGCTGGTCAACTGCGAAACGGCCAATTTGAACAAGACCGTCAGCGCAGCAATGAAGCAGATTGAGAATATCAGAATGATCGAACGGGGGATAGGGCTAGACCAGCTCCCGGACAAGCTGAGGGAAGTAGCCGAATTGCGTTTGAAATACCCAGACTTGAACCTAGCCGAATTAGGGGAAATGCTTCCGAGCGGAAAAGTGAGTAAATCCGGCATCAATCACCGATTGCGGAAACTCAATGAAATGGCTGAAAAACTTCAGCGTAAAGAAATCTAACCTTTATGATATAATAAAAGATATAAGATAAGCACGAGGTAGAATTGGAGGTCATGGTGTTGGTTCGTCAACAAGCTATTGTAAAATTAAAGACAGGGTTGCAAGCGCGTCCAGCTGCTTTCTTTGTCCAGGAAGCTAACCGTTATGCGTCTGAAATTTTTGTTGAGAAAGAGAACAAGAAGGTCAACGCAAAAAGCATTATGGGAATTATGAGCCTTGCTGTTACCAATGGTATGGAAATCGCTATTCTGGCGGAAGGCAATGATGCAGAAGATGCCGTTTCCAGCTTAGTTAAGCTCGTTGAAAAAGAGGAAGTTTAGTACTCAGTTTCACCGTTTATCAAGGTTGATGGATGGTTTTTGTAACCGAAATCAACGGAGGTAGGCGGTTTTTTCATTTTAATTTAATTGTACCCGCCTAGTTTAGGGCGGAAAGTGTTGGCGGATTTTGAAGGTGAGTTCGAATGAATTGGATTGACCAACTTTCCCGAGGTGAAAAAATAAAAGACTGTCCGTCAAGATTGGTTTTACCGACCTTTTTGGAACAGCCTTTTTTCATGCTTTATTTATTTTTTCTGATCAATTCTTTGGATAACGTCATCAATAAGGCCGTATTCTTTTGCTTCAATGGCACTCATGAAATTATCTCGATCGGTGTCTCGTTCTAGTCTTTCTTTCGGCTGGCCGGATCTTTCCGCCATGATGGAATTCAAGTGGTCACGCATGCGCAAGATGCGCTTCGCGCTGATCTCGATATCGCTCGCTTGCCCTTGAGCGCCGCCCAGCGGTTGATGGATCATGACCTCGCTGTTGGGAAGAGCGAAACGCTTGCCCTTAGCTCCAGCGCATAATAGGAAGGCCCCCATGCTGGCTGCCATGCCGATGCAGATGGTGGAAACGTCCGGCTTAATGAACTGCATCGTGTCATAAATAGCCATTCCGGCAGTAATGGATCCGCCAGGGCTGTTTATGTAAATACTGATATCTTTCTCCGGGTCCTCAGCGGCAAGGAAAAGCAACTGGGCAACTACGCTGTTGGCGATTTGGTCGTTAATAGGTGTTCCCAAAAAGATGATCCGGTCCTTCAGCAAACGGGAGTAGATATCATAAGCTCTTTCCCCGCGATTGGTTTGTTCAATGACGGTAGGGACTAACATGGGATTTCCTCCTCTCAACTGGATAAATCTGCTTACTCTTTCATACTACATCAAACCTCGGGGAAGGTCAATAATGGTCAAATCATTTTATTGGCCCGATACTAGCTTAGACGGTTTTTGCGCTTTTTTATACCTGGGTAAAATGAAAAAAAAATCCACCGATAACTTCGGTGGCCAATAAAAGATAGGAGTGGAGAGAAACCTGAACAATGGTATCAGGGTTAAGTCTAGTATATCCCAAGGGGTAAGCGTTTTCAATCATTTGTTTTCCACAAATTTCTTGTCTTTTTGACATGATTCTATAAGATGATCTGTACATCTCCTAAGGGATTCTTGTAATCTTAAAGAAAAAAGGGGAGAGTGACAGGGATGAGGGATGGAATTCACCGGTTCTGCTGTCCAACATGCTATATTACTTCGACATCAGGGTCATGGGACACTTCCAAAGCCAGCCGGTTCAAAGTAGGCGTAAGAGATATTGAATCAATCGTGAAAGGGTTTGGCGATTATTTTTCCCAGTATGTTTGCCCAAACTGTTCGGGCACGATTCCGGGTGATCAATTAGTTCCAAGAAATGACTAAAAGTCCATCAAGTGGATAAGCCCTCGAACGTAACATGTAAGAGGGCATTGTTTATTTAAAGGCAATTTAACATTATTTGGACAGCAAGGAGAAAACTTGCAGCTTTTCCCTCATTTACAACAAGGGTAGACCTTTAATTCTGATAAAATGTATAGTATCAGAACTGCTGGACGCGAGCCACCAAGTCTTTCTTCTAAAAATACCAGTAGATTTAAGCAGGGATTTCGCTTATTATCACGAATATATAGTTCTTAATGCAAGTATCGGAGATTTCTCACAAGAAAACTTGGCTCGCGCATAAGCTACAAGTTTTCCTCGTGCTGTCCATATATTTTGTAACGAAGTTATAAATACTGACAGTATAATTAAGGGGTGATAATGATGCAGATGGGGTACGGACTCTATCAAGAGCAGTCTATGAAGTTAGTGATGACGCCAGAACTGCGTCAAGCGATCACGATTCTTCAATTCTCGGCACTGGACTTACTGGAGTACATTAACCAACAGCTTAGCGAAAACCCGGTCATTGAACCTTTAGATATGGAAATGAACAGGGAAACCGAAATCAAGTCTTCCTCTTCGGCAACAGGGGACGTGGATTGGTCGGAGTTTATACGCGACCGGGCGCAAGGGGATTATGCTGGTACTTCCATAAGATCGTATGAAAACGAATACAATCCGTTGGATTGGGTGGCAAGGAATGATGTTTCGTTAGAGAAGCACCTGCTGGAGCAGCTTTCTTATATACGTCAGCTGCCTGAATCGATTCGGGAAACGGCTAAATATATCATTGGCAATCTGGATGAAAAAGGCTACTTGGAACTTGCCCTCGAACAGGTGGCCCAAACTTTGGGAGTTGATCTGGAAGCGGTTGAGCAGGCGCTGTGGGTCGTCCAAAGCTTGGAGCCGAGAGGCGTTGGGGCGAGGGATCTGAAGGAATGCTTGATTATCCAGCTCGAGTACGATGGAAAGAAGGATTCGTTGGCACACGCTATTGTGGAACAGTACCTCATGGATCTGGCGGAAGGACGGATAAGCAAAATTGCCGGGGAACTCCAGGTGACACCTCAGGAGGTTCAAGAGGCGGCGGACGTCATTCGTACGCTAAATCCGCGTCCTGGCTCAGATTATTACCGAGATGAGCCCAAATATGTCATTCCGGATGTAACCGTCGAAAAGGTGGACGACGAATACATTATCCTTGTCAATGATTCTACCAGCCCTCGATTGAGCATTAGCAGCTACTATGAGAGACTGTTGAAAGAAGACGGCCATGCCAAAAAGTATATTCATGATAAGATGAATTCAGCGATGTGGCTGATTAAAAGCATTGAGCAGCGGAGAATGACGATCTATAAGGTAACCGAGGCTATCGTAAAGGAGCAAAAGGAATTCTTTGAAAAGGGAATTGCTTGCTTGAAGCCGATGAACCTCAAAGAAATCGCCGAAATCGTGGATCTGCATGAATCAACCATTAGCCGGGCCACCAATAATAAATATGTGCAAACGCCTAGAGGCGTATTTGAGCTGAAATACTTTTTCTCCTCTGGCCTTACGACAGCGAATGGAGATGCTACTTCTTCTGAGAGCGTGAAGGCAAAGCTAAAGCAATTGATTGATAAGGAAGATCGCAAAAAGCCGCTATCGGACCAGAAGCTTTGTGAGTTGCTGAATGAAGCAGGGATTGAGATCTCCCGAAGAACGGTAGCGAAATACCGGGAGGAACTGGGGATTTTATCCTCGGCAAAAAGAAAGAGGTACTAAAAAATGGTGAAGTCCTTTCAAGTGACGATCTTTACCCGGGACGGATGCTGTCTCTGCGATGATGTCAAGGAACGGGTGGAGCGCGTCGCCCAGGATTACCCTATTGAGCTAGAGCTGTTTGATATCACGACGGATGAGGAAATTTATGAAAAATATAAATGGACGATTCCCGTTGTGCATATTGATGGGGAAGAGGTTTTTGTCTCCAAAATGGCAGAGCTTTGGCTGCGAAGGGAACTGGATAAGCGTTTGGCAAGCAAGGGGTAGTCAAATATCTCAATAGAAATCCCAAGAAAAGAAGGTGTGTTCTTTTCTTGGGATTTTTTTTGCTCTTCTCAGAAATTTTTCATGTGCGGTTTTTCCAATTTGCTCATTGACAATTGGAAAATCTCATGAGAAAATAAGTCTTGTGGGACATAAATGAATATGTATGGACGAAAATTGTCCCTTTAAATATTTGATCCATACCTGAAACATACTAAGCAGGATAAAAAGTCTAGAGGATGCAAAATTCAAATCACATATAGCTGGCTAAACCAGAGGAGGAATGACTTATGGTAAAATTAGGAATAAACGGATTCGGTAGAATCGGAAGAAATGTATTTCGTGCTGCACTCAATCATCCTGAGGTAGAAATTGTTGCAGTAAATGATTTGACAGATGCCGAAACGTTAGCGCACTTGCTCAAATACGACAGTGTCCATGGCAAACTGGATGCAGAGGTTCGTGCAGGAGATGGTTATATTACAGTGAACGGCAGAGAGATTAAAGTATTGGCAGAGCGCGATCCTGCACAGCTTCCATGGGGGGAGCTCGGAGTAGATATCGTGGTGGAATCCACAGGTCGCTTCACGAAGCGCGAAGATGCTGCGAAGCATATGGAAGGCGGAGCGAAGAAAGTCATCATTTCTGCACCGGCTAATAATGAAGACATCACCATCGTTTTGGGCGTAAACGAAGATAAATACGATGCGGCCAATCATCATGTGATTTCCAATGCATCTTGTACGACCAACTGTTTGGCTCCGTTTGCCAAGGTAATCAACGATAAGTTCGGGATCCGTCGTGGATTAATGACGACTGTTCACTCCTATACGAATGACCAGCAGATCTTGGATTTGCCGCATAAGGATTTGCGCAGAGCACGTGCTGCAGCGGAGAACATCATCCCGACTTCAACCGGGGCTGCGAAAGCAGTTGGATTGGTACTTCCGGAACTGAAAGGAAAACTGAATGGCTTTGCCATGAGGGTGCCTACTCCTAACGTATCCGTTGTAGATTTGGTTGCAGAGCTGAATGTGGATGTGACGGTTGAAGAAATCAACTCCGCTCTGAAAGAAGCTGCAGAAGGTCCGCTGAAAGGCATCATGGCTTATTCTGACGAACCTTTAGTATCCTTGGATTATAATGGCGATCCTCATTCTTCTTCGGTTGATGGATTGTCTACAATGGTGCTGGAAGGAAATATGGTCAAGATTGTCTCTTGGTATGACAACGAATGGGGCTATTCTAACCGAGTAGTGGATTTAGCGGATTATATTGCCAAAAAGGGCTTGTAAAAGTAAAATAATAATCGTGTGTTGAGAAAGGGAGAAGTTGCATATGGATTTCTCCCTTTTCCGTATATATTGCCCTCAATAGATCAAGGAGGCCAGCTATGCAGAAAAAGACAGTTCGAGATGTAGAAGTCTCAGGAAAAAAGGTGTTTTGCCGAGTAGACTTTAATGTCCCGATGAGTGAAGGGACGATTACTGATGATACGCGAATTCGCGCGGCGATCCCTACGATCCAATACCTGAAGGAGCAAGGGGCGAAGGTGATTCTTGCCAGCCACTTGGGTCGTCCGAAGGGGAAAGTGAACGAGGAGATGCGATTGACAGCCGTAGCTGAAAGATTGTCAGAATTATTGGGCAGTCCGGTGGCGAGTGCGAAGGAAGTGGTGGGTGAGGCCGTAACGGCCCAAGTCCAGGAGATGCGGGACGGGGACGTGCTGTTATTAGAAAACGTGCGGTTCCATCCTGGGGAAGAGAAGAATGATCCGGAATTAGCCAAGCAATTTGCTTCCCTCGCTGATCTTTTCGTCAATGATGCCTTTGGTGCGGCGCATCGGGCTCATGCTTCTACGGAGGGGATTGGACATTTCATCCCTGCCGTGTCAGGATTCTTAATGGAGAAAGAGCTTGAGTTCCTGGGCGGAGCGCTTTCCAAACCAGAACGTCCTTTTACTGCCATTATCGGCGGGGCGAAAGTGAAGGATAAAATTGGGGTAATTGAAAGTCTGCTGGATAAAGTGGACAACCTAATCATTGGCGGAGGTCTAGCCAACACCTTCATTAAGGCCCAAGGGCATGATGTGGGAGCTTCCTTGCTGGAAGAGGATAAAGTGGACTTAGCGGCTTCTTTTATCCAAAAGGCGAAAGATAAGGGCGTCCAATTTTATATTCCAACGGATGTGCTAGTGGCCGATCGTTTTTCTAATGATGCCAATACCCAGCAGGTATCGGTAAGTGCCATTCCAGAGGGGTGGCAAGCCTTGGATATTGGTTCAGAAACGACAGCAACGTATCAGGAAGTTGTTGCCGCATCCAAAACCGTAGTATGGAATGGACCGATGGGCGTTTTTGAAATGGAAACGTTTATGAAAGGGACAGAAGCCATTGCCCAAGCCATGGTGAAGGTGCAGGGAACGACCATCATCGGAGGCGGCGATTCGGTAGCGGCAGTAGAAAAAGCTGGAGTGGCAGAAAAAATGTCACATATTTCAACCGGCGGCGGGGCCTCCTTAGAATTTATGGAAGGAAAACAGCTTCCAGGGGTAACGATCCTGGAAGATAAATAGGGTGATGATCATGAGAAAACCAATTATTGCAGGAAACTGGAAAATGTTCAAGACCATCGCGGAAGCGAAGCAGTTTGCTGACGCGCTTCCCACTCAGGGAGATCAGGTGGAGGCGGTAATTTGTGCCCCTTATACCCTGCTTCCTGCCTTGGCTGAAACTTTGAAGGGCAAGAACATTTCTCTTGGGGCGCAAAATGTCCATTGGGCAGAAGAAGGCGCTTTTACGGGAGAAATCAGTCCTTTAATGCTGAAGGAGCTGGGGGTTCAATTTGCCATTATCGGTCACTCCGAACGGCGCGCTTTTTTCGGTGAGACGGATGAAACGGTAAATCAGCGTATTCATGCAGCGTTAAAGCATGGAATCACTCCGATTGTTTGCGTAGGGGAAGATTTGACGCAACGAGAAGGGGGAGAAACCAAGAAAGTGGTCAAGGTGCAGATGGAAGCCGCGATGAGGGATGTCAGCGCGGAACAAATCGTAAACCTGGTGATTGCGTATGAACCGATCTGGGCGATTGGTACCGGAAAAACCTCTTCGGCTGAAGATGCCAATGAAGTTATTGGCTTCATCCGAGAGCTGATTGCTGACCAGTATGACCAGGACTTGGCCAATCAGGTGCGCATCCAGTATGGGGGAAGTGTGAAACCGGACAATATTGCCGGATTCATGTCGCAAAAAGACATCGATGGAGCGCTAGTCGGCGGGGCGAGCCTACAGCCCGAGTCCTTCCTTGCTTTAGTGAAAGGAGCCGAATAATGAGCAGATCGAAACCCGTTGCTTTAATTATCCTGGATGGTTTTGCCATCCGGGAGGAAACCTATGGAAATGCGGTGGCTCAAGCCAACAAGCCAAACTTTGAGCGTTTCCGGAACCAGTACCCTCATACCCTTTTGCAAGCCAGCGGGGAAGCCGTCGGTCTGCCCGACGGTCAGATGGGGAATTCTGAAGTAGGACATTTAAACTTAGGCGCCGGCCGGGTGGTTTATCAGGACTTGACGAGAGTCACCAAGGAAATTCGCGAAGGCCATTTTTTCGAAAATGAAACCTTTTTAGGTGCGATGCGTCATGTGAAGGAAAAGGGCAGCAAATTGCACTTGTATGGATTGCTGTCGGACGGCGGTGTGCATAGCCATATTCGCCACCTCTTTGCGTTACTGGAGCTTGCCAAGAAACAGCAGGTTGATAATGTATACATACATGCTTTTCTGGACGGGCGAGATGTTACCCCGGACAGCGCGACACGGTACATTCAGGAAACGCAGCAAAAGATGCAAGAGCTGGGCATTGGGAAATTTGCGACAGTCCAAGGGCGCTATTATGCCATGGATCGGGACAAGCGCTGGGAGCGCACGGAAAAATCTTACCGCGCCATGGTTTATGGCGAAGGACCGGCCTATGAAGATCCATTGCGTGCAGTACAGGAATCTCATGAAAAAAGTATTTTTGATGAGTTTGTCATGCCAACCGTCATTACCGACAGCGAAGGTCGCCCTAATGGCCTGGTAGAAGACAACGATGCCGTTATTTTCTTTAACTTCCGGCCAGACCGGGCTATTCAATTGTCTCAAGTGTTTACGAATGAGGATTTCCGAGGATTTGATCGCGGAGAAAAGATGCCTAAGAACCTCTATTATGTCTGCCTGACCAAATTCAGTGAGTCGGTCCAAGGGTATGTGGCCTATAAGCCGACGAATCTGGATAATACGCTTGGGGAAGTTCTTAGTCAACAAGGCCTCAAGCAATTGAGAATTGCCGAGACGGAAAAATACCCTCATGTGACGTTTTTCTTCAGCGGTGGCCGCGAGGAGGAATTTGAGGGAGAAACCCGCGTCCTGATTTCTTCTCCGAAGGATGTCGCTACCTATGACCTTAAGCCGGAAATGAGCGCTCAAGGAATTACCGATGCACTGCTCGCGGAGTTGGACAAGGATCTCCATGATGTGATTATCCTTAACTTTGCCAACTGCGATATGGTGGGTCACTCGGGAAGAATGGAACCTACCATTCAAGCGGTAGAAACTGTGGATCGTTGCATGGGTGCGGTGGTCGACGCCATTCTGTCTAAAGGCGGGGTAGCCTTGATTACGGCAGACCATGGAAACGCCGATTTAATGTTGGATCCGGATGGAAACCCCATTACTTCACATAGTACGTACCCGGTTCCCTTGATCATCACACAGGATGGTCTAGAGCTGCGCGGGGATGGAGTTTTGGCGGATATTTCTCCGACGATGCTTAAGCTATTGGGTGTAAACCAACCTAAGGAAATGACAGGAAAGTCTTTATACTAAATTCATTCATAGACAAGAAGGAGCGAACAAAGCCATGACCATTATTTCTGACGTTTACGCAAGAGAAGTACTAGATTCTCGTGGAAATCCTACAGTTGAGGTTGAAGTTTACTTAGAAACCGGCGCATTTGGCCGTGCGATGGTGCCATCCGGGGCATCCACAGGTGCATATGAAGCCGTAGAGCTTCGCGATGGGGACAAGTCCCGTTATTTAGGCAAGGGTGTTCTTCAAGCGGTAGATAACGTAAATGAAATCATTGCACCAGAATTGATTGGCCTGGACGCCCTAGACCAAGTGGGAATCGATCAGTTGATGATCGAATTGGACGGAACGCCGAACAAAGGAAAGCTGGGAGCGAATGCTATCCTTGGCGTATCCATGGCGGTAGCGCGTGCGGCAGCGAATGAATTGGATATTCCTTTATATGTGTATCTTGGAGGATTCAATGCCAAGCAATTGCCTGTACCGATGATGAACATCTTAAATGGCGGGGAGCATGCGGACAACAACGTAGACATTCAAGAGTTCATGGTTATGCCTGTGGGAGCCGAAAACTTCTCTCAAGCTCTTCGCATGGGCGCTGAAATCTTCCATCAGTTGAAATCCGTATTAAAAGAAAAAGGCTTGAACACAGCAGTAGGGGATGAAGGCGGTTTTGCCCCTAACCTAGGTTCGAATGAGGAAGCCATTACCACGATCCTTGAAGCGATCAAGCAAGCGGGCTATGAGCCTGGAAAAGATGTTTTCCTTGCGCTTGACGTGGCGGCAACGGAAATGTACAAGGACGGAGCTTACCATCTAGAAGGCGAAGGCGTGACCAAGACAACAGCGGAAATGGTTGACTACTTGGCGACCCTTGCGGATAAATATCCGATCATCTCGATCGAGGATGGCTTGTCCGAAGATGATTGGGATGGCTGGAAAATGCTGACTGACCGAATCGGATCGCGTGTTCAGCTGGTTGGAGATGACTTGTTCGTAACCAACACCGAGCGCTTATCTCGCGGAATCGAAGCCAGCACAGCGAATTCCATCTTGGTTAAGGTAAACCAAATCGGTACATTGACTGAGACGTTTGATGCGATTGAAATGGCGAAGCGTGCAGGTTATACAGCGGTTATTTCTCACCGCTCCGGGGAAACCGAAGATTCTACCATTGCGGATATCGCAGTTGCGACAAATGCAGGTCAGATCAAAACCGGTGCTCCTTCCCGTACGGATCGCGTAGCGAAGTACAACCAATTGCTTCGCATCCAAGACGAGCTAGGTCCAGTGAGCCAATACGGCGGAAGAAAGGCTTTCTATAATTTAAAGGGATAAGTTTTTGAAAAAAGGGATAGCGAATGAGCTATCCCTTTTGTTCTTGTAAGCCAGCCAGCTTTATGCTAAAGTTATATAGTATATACTTAGAATGGACAACCTAGGCCTCATATGGGCTAGGAGTATGGAGGTACTGGGCATGGCTCTTTTTCTTAAAGTCTTACTGGTTATCTTTTGCATTGGCTTAATCGTAGTCGTATTGCTTCAATCCGGTAAAAGCGCAGGCTTGTCTGGCGCGATTGCAGGGGGAGCGGAACAGATGATGGGTAAGCAGAAGGCGCGTGGCATTGATGCCATTTTGAATAAAATCACCATCGTACTGGCAGCTGGTTTTATGATTTTGGCGATTGCTGTAGCATTCTTTACTAGAGGCGCAGTATAATAGGAAATAGGGAAGGAAGTAGCCGGATGGGGTTACTTCCTTTTCTATTTGGTTTCAAATTGTTACAAAATTGTAAGGTAACTTCGAGAGGATTTATGGTATATTGGAAAATGTGGGTACAAACCCAATCTTGCGTATTATATGCCACACATGGAATAAGGAGAGGTACTATGATAGGTTGTTTGCTTCTTCATGGCTTTACGGGCAGCCCTCATGAAGTAGAACCCCTTGCCGTTCATCTGAGCAAGCATGGCTGGAAAATCGCCATGCCAACGTTACCGGGCCATGGTGCTTTCAAGGAAGACATGAAGAAAGTCACATGGAAAGACTGGATCCAGAAAGCAGAAGAAGAGATTCGTGAGTTGCTCCAGGAATGTTCTGTCGTTTATGTGATTGGTTTTTCGATGGGAGGCATGATCGCTGCCTATCTCTCTACAAAATATCCTGTTGCGAAGCTTGTTCTGTTGAATGCTAGCGTATTTTATATGAATCCGGGACAAATGTTCGCGAATATGGCAGAAGCTATTAAGTCCAATTTTAAAGCGGATTCACGCGATCTTATGAAGCGCTACATGCAGAAGACGATGTCTACCCCTGTACGTGCGGTCGTTCATTTTCGTAGATTAGTGAAGGTTCTGAAACCTGAACTGGATAAAGTGACGGTGCCCACCCTCATTCTCCAAGGGGAATGCGATGACTTGGTGGAACCCAGAAGCGCCCATTACATTTATCAGCAGATTCAATCCGAAGTGAAGGAAATTCATTTTTTTCCCCAATCGAAGCATATACTATGCCATGATTGTGAGAAAGAGCAGGTTTTCGCTTTGGTTGAGGATTTTCTTACAAAGGAATTGGAGGGAGCGGAGGTTCGTGTTTGAAGTTCGTTCCATCTTTCATAAAGGTCATAATGGTCGAGGGATTCTCCTGCTGCACGGGTTCACTGGAACCACGATGGAAATGAAGCCGGCAGCGGAATTTTTTAGAGGGAGCGGATTTGCTATTTCCGCTCCTCTTTTAGCTGGTCATGGCAGCTCTCCTGAGCAATTGCGAAAAACAACGTGGAAAGATTGGCTTTATTCAGCGGAAGAAGGCTACCATCAGCTGGTGGATGCCGGATGTCATACCGTATATGCCGTCGGTCTCTCGATGGGTGGGATCCTGGCTTTGAAGCTGGCGAGGCAATATGAATTTCGCGCCATAGCTACCCTCAGTTCGCCCATTTTCGTTCGCGATACCCGGATCAAGCATGCCCGCTGGGCTAAGTGGATTGTTCCTTATGTCCCAGGGTCACGGGAGAAAAAAGCACCTCACATTGAAAAGCACATCCTTCCCTACTCGAGGACGCCGCTGGCCTCCGTTCATAGTCTCCAGCAGTTGATTGAAACCGTCAAGCAAGACTTGCCGCAAATAAAGACGCCCATCTTCATTGGCCAGAGCGGGCAGGACGAAACCGTCAATCCGGCAAGTGCTGATTATATCTACAACCAAATTGGGTCAAACTATAAGAAAATCATTTATTATCCTCAATCCAGCCATATCATCACGTTAGACCATGATCGGCATCAGCTATTTATGGACATTGCCACATATTTTGAAGAGATTACTTGGGATGTGGAGGGGAGATAACCTCCTTTTTTTATCCTTATCGAGGGCATGGCCCCCACCAAGTTTTCTGGTCTGATAACTATATAGAGAAAAAGGAGTGACAAGTGTGGTCACTGAACAAAGAATTGTAGAATTTATGAGGGAAGAGGCTTACCATCCGATGACGGTCCAAGAGCTGGAGGAAGCTTTTGGCGTCGAATCGGCGACGGATTTCAAGGAGTTCATCAAGCTTTTAAACCTCTTGGAAGAGGAAGGTAAAATTATCCGTACCCGCTCGAATCGCTATGGTGTTCCTGAGCGCATGAATCTGATCAAAGGAAAGCTGCAGGGTAATGCAAAGGGGTTCGGCTTTGTCATTCAGGAAACGGCCGGTGAACCGGATATTTACATTTCAGCTCATGATATGAACGGTGCCTTGAATGGGGATATCGTGCTCTGTCGTCCAAGCCCGAAAGTAAAAAGCGGTTCCCGGGTGGAAGGAGAGATTATCCGGATCCTGCAGCGGGCGAATAATCGTTTTGTAGGAACCTACTCTGATGAAAAGAACTATGGCTTTGTCATTGTGGATGACAAGCGCATGTCCAAGGACATTTTCGTTCCTAAAAACATGAGTATGGGAGCAGTCGATGGGCATAAAGTCATCGCTGAGATTTCCAAGTACTCCGAGGATGGACGTACCAACCCGGAAGGTAAGATTGTGGAGATCCTTGGCCACAAGAACGATCCAGGTGTCGACATCCTGTCGATTATTCATAAATACGAGCTGGCCGAAGGGTTTGATGACCATGTCATGGTCCAAGCTGAGTCGGTTCCTGATGAAATTTCGGAAGAAGAATTGCAGGGCCAAGGCCGCCGAGACCTTCGCGACCGTGTGATGGTGACCATTGATGGCGCCGATGCGAAAGATTTGGATGATGCGGTGTCTCTAGAAAAGCTGGATAACGGAAATTATCTGCTTGGAGTTCACATTGCGGATGTAAGCCATTATGTAAAGGAAGGCTCTCCTTTGGATGAAGAGGCTTATCGACGAGGAACGAGTGTTTATCTGGTGGACCGCGTGATTCCGATGCTGCCCCATCGTTTATCCAATGGAATCTGCAGTTTGAATCCTCAGGTTAACCGGCTCACCTTGACGTGCGACATGGAATTGGATGAAGACGCGAAGGTTGTTCGCCATGATATCTACGCGAGCGTAATTAAAACGAATGAGCGAATGACCTATTCGGATGTCTATAAAATCCTCGAAGAGGAAGATCAGGAGCTGATTGACCGATACGAACCGCTCGTTCCGATGTTCCGGATGATGAAAGATGTGGCATTGAGGCTCCGGAACAAGCGGATGGAGCGAGGGGCGATTGATTTTGATTTTAAAGAATCGAAAATCCTCGTTGATCCGGAGGGCAAACCGACCGAAGTGATTTTGCGCGATCGGACGATTGCTGAGCAGATCATCGAAGAGTTCATGCTGGCTGCCAACGAAACGGTGGCTGAGCACTTCCATTGGCTGAATCAGCCTTTCATTTACCGGACACACGAAGACCCGGACGAAGGAAAGCTGCGCAACTTCCTCCAGTTTATTCAAAACTTTGGTTATGTAGTCAAAGGTACACCTAGCGACATTCATCCTCGTGCCCTGCAAATGCTACTAGATCAGGTACATGGGACACCGGAAGAAACCGTCATTAGCAAAGTCATGCTGCGATCCATGAAGCAAGCGAAGTATGAGGCAGCCAATAATGGCCACTTCGGATTAGCGGCTGAGTACTATACGCATTTTACATCCCCTATCCGCCGTTATCCCGATTTGATCGTACACCGCCTGATCCGCCATTGGCTGGAGCAAGGCCCGATGACGGAGGAGCAAAAGGAAGAGTGGGCCGAAAAGCTGCCTGACATCGCCCGCCATACCTCAGAACGGGAGCGCGTAGCCGTTGATGCGGAACGGGAAACAGACGACCTGAAGAAAGCTGAGTTTATGGAAGATAAAGTTGGCCAGGAATTTGAGGGAATGGTCAGCAGCGTAACCAACTTTGGGATGTTCGTGGAGCTTCCGAATACGATTGAAGGGCTCGTTCATATGAGCTACCTCACGGATGACTATTACCATTACGATGAAAGAACCTATGCCCTTGTCGGTGAACGGACGAAAAAATCTTATCGAATTGGCGACATGGTCAATATCCGTGTCGTGGGTGTCAATAAAGATGAGCATACCGTTGATTTTGAAGTCGTGGGCATGGCACAGCGAGCCGAGCGGAAACCGAAGAAAGCCAAGATCGTGATCGAAGCTGGCAAGCGGGAGAAAAAAGCCAAGCCTGGCAAGGTAGCGGTAGCAGCTGGCAAGAAAAAAGGCGACCAGCCTTTCTGGAAAGAAGCTGCGAAAGCCGGCAATAAGAAAGGGCCGAAGAAGGCGAAGCCGAAGAAGAAAAAGAAGAAGTAATCAGGTTTCTCAAAAGTAGCTTAGGTTAGGTGGAGCCAATGGAATAGCTGGAAAATCTCCACTTACAATAAAATTTTATGAGATTTGATATGAAATAGTTGGAAATTGTACTACTAATCACGATAAAGACTGAGTTTTAGATCGTTTTATTGATGATAAGTGGACTTTTTCCAACTATTCTCTTATTACTTTTCTTCCTTTTTAGGCTCTGTTATCTGTCATGGTTGATTTTGCCCATCCTGTTCCATTGCGGACGTAAGATTCGTTAAATGGGAAAAAATCGCCTTGATTGAGAGTAGAGTGGACATAAGTTCCGTTATTTTGTTAAGATTCTGCTCTACTTCACCATTTTTTAGTAAATAACAAACTCAATGTCCGAAAAAGGCTCCTATAGCTGTTTTTCACGAGATTAGCGAACCCTATGTCCGCCTTAACAGAGCCATTTTCTAAATAAGTAGAGTTTTTTTGGAACAAGCCCTTTGTATTATGGGAACTTTTTTCCTTTATAATTGCTCAAAATGGATCCTCGCTTTTTTTCATCTCGGTCCTCTGGTATAATAGGAACACGCTAAAGCATGATGAGGTGAAGAAAGTGGCGATCACACGAGGGGAAAAATTGGTTGCACAAAACAAAAAGGCATTCCACGATTACCATATTGAAGATAAATATGAGGCTGGCATTGTTCTGACGGGAACTGAAATCAAATCGATCCGCCAGGGCAAGGTTAATATGCGTGACAGCTTTGCTCAGATCAGGAAGGGTGAAGTCACCCTGCATAACATGCATATTAGTCCGTATGAGCAGGGGAACCGTTATAATCATGAACCGTTAAGAACACGAAAGCTTCTCCTGCACAAGGAAGAAATCAACAAGCTGATCGGGTTGATTAAGGAGAAGGGATATACGCTCGTTCCTTTGAAGATTTACTTAAAGAATGGACTAGCTAAAGTTCAGCTGGCTACAGCCAAAGGGAAAAAGGAATACGATAAGCGGGAAGATCTGAAGAAAAAGGATGCCCAGCGCGAGATGGCCAAGGCAATCAAGGAACGTTTACGATAATTACCATTTGAAATGTGCTATAGCCTATGCTATATTATTAGTACGTGCTTGAAGTACTTGATATCCCTTTACGGGGGCGTTCTGGATTCGACGGGGGTAGTTCGGGCATGAGTAGCGAGTCGGGGGGCTGCGGGCCTCGTTAACAACGCGGAGTTAAATATAACTGCAAAACAACCTAAATTACAATTAGCTGCTTAATTGCAGTTTAATCCTTCCATAGCAGATCGCCCATGTTTGCTATAGAAGGTCATCTCAGTGGGATAGCTCGTCCGGAGGGTTACTGACCGGAAAGTGAAATGTAGGTAACTAGCCAATCCTGAAGCCTGTCGTTGGGCGTCGGGGCGGCGAATCTCAATGCAGCGACTGCACTCGGAGAAGCTTATGTTGCGTTGCTTTCGGACGTGGGTTCGATTCCCACCGCCTCCACCATACATACTGGTGGAGTTTTTTATTTGTTCCTAAATATTATCGAATAAACATCTTGTCCTATATGGACGGGATGTTTTTTTATTTTAAATAGGTTTACAGCATGATCGTGCACTTGTAAATATTTGACATAATTAACTGTGAATAACCCTCCAAAAAGGTGAGATCCTAACCTTCACAATGATATTCATAATTTTACCTATGGAGGTTGATTTTCATGAGGCAACAAGAAAGTCGTAATTCCAATCAGAAGCTTGTTCCGCAAGCAGCCCGTTCGATTGATCAGATGAAGTTTGAAATCGCTCAAGAGTTTGGAGTACAATTAGGGGCGGATCAAACATCCCGCGTGAATGGATCTGTCGGTGGAGAAATCACGAAGCGTTTGGTTCGATTTGCGGAGCAAGCCCTATCCGGAAGAATCCATTAATGAAAAGAAGCCTTGAGAGGATTTAGAGTCTCAAGGCTTTTTTTTGTCCTTAGTTAGAGTTTCTGTATTTTGTTGGGGTCATGCCTTCCCACTTTTTAAAGACGCGCGTGAAATAGCCGGCATCATCAAAACCAACATTCCCTGCAATGATATCAATGGGAGTGCGTTCCATTTTCAGCATGGTTTTGGCTTCCTCTATCCGGAGCTTATGAAGAAAATCGGTAATGGTCATTCCGGTTTCTTTCTTAAATTGCCTGGATAAGTGGGCAGGGTGGACTAAGCAATGTTGGGCAAGATCCTTTAGGTTGAATGGGTGGCTGAAGCGCACAGTCAAGAAGCTTACCGCTTTTTGAATAAGCGGGGAATAGTCAACGATGGAATGGTTTTTCACTAAATCGCAATATTCATAACACATGGTTTCGATCAGCTTATTTAGGGATTCCAAACTTTCCACTCTCTCAATATGAATGGCGAACTTCTCCGACAAGTGATGAAGGAAGAAGGGTTGGACTTTTCCGTTTTCCGCTGCAATGCGCAGGAGAGTATTTAAAACGATAGCTGCATTTTTCATTATCCGGATCGGTTGATTCGGAAGACGCTCGGAAAAATCAAACAGATCGATGGATTTTAGAAAAGTTTCCTGTACCTTATCCTTATCGCCGCGCTCAACGGCATGCATCAATTCTTTCTGCAGCTGATATCTCAGTTCAATCAAATCCACATATTCTTCATCCGGCTGCTGCAAGGCATGGTGTATGGATGGCACTTTTCGCGCATGAAAAGTCTCAGGCTGTTCATTCACGGCATGAAGCGGAGCATGCTGGAATAGGCCGCTATTATTATAAAGGATGTTGGCCAAGCTCCTTATTTTTGAACTGCCCATCAGTTTGAGTCCCCGCAGGAACTCTTCAAGTATAATTTGCTTCTTTTGATCGATATCGATAGCTGTCCTAAGTTTATTGGTATCCGGTGTTTTCTTCAAAAAGGGACCCATGACAAAAAGCTCGGTTTTTTCTCCCTCTATTTTAACCAAACTAGCTAAATAGGAAAGACCGAAGGCATTGGTATAAAGGCAGCAAGAATCCGCATGCTGCAGGGTCTCCATCCATAGGATCGAAAAATCCTTGTGCTGAATCTCCTTCATAAATTCCGGCAATGGATTCCTCTCAAACGCTAAAAGGATTGAACCGTCCTTTTTTAACACAAATGTGTTCATATCGTTTAAATAAAAGAGGGTTGTAGCTGCGGAAATAAGAAGAGAAGAATGTTCGCTCATTTTAAGAAACCCTTTCCATGTTAAAATCGTCGTAATAAAGCAATTACCGTCCTATTACCTTTGCGATATGCTGAGTATAATGAATTACGTAAACGATTTCAAGTACGGAACGTTCATATAGAAACTAAAACAAAGGAGTGGGAAGCATGTTGTATCCAGTCATCACAGACTCACGAAGCATCATTGATTTAAACGGAATTTGGAATTTCAAGCTGGATTCCGGAAAGGGATTTGAGGAAAAGTGGCATGAAGAAAAACTGACGGACACCATGAGCATGGCGGTTCCATCCTCTTACAACGATATAGGAGTGAGTGCCAGCATTCGCAATCATGTAGGATGGGTATGGTACGAAAGAGAATTTACGGTTCCGAGTGTATTCTTTTCCCAGAGGATTGTATTAAGACTAGGCTCTGCTACTCATGTGGCGAAGGTTTATGTGAACGGAGAGCTTGCCGTTGAACATAAAGGCGGATTTACTCCCTTTGAGGCGGAAATCAATCCCTTCCTGAAAGCCGGCAAAAATAGGGTAACCGTCGCTGTAAGCAATATTCTGGACGAATCTACCCTACCTGTAGGATTTTATTCAGAAAGAGAAATTCCCGGCATGGGGAAAGTAGTGAAAAACACCCCGAATTTCGACTTTTTTAATTATGCGGGCATCCATAGGCCAGTCAAAATTTATACCACCCCGCAAACGTATGTCAAGGATATCACCATTATCACCGACATTGAAAATGCGATGGGAATTGTGCGCTATGATGTGGCGATGGAAGGGGAGGCAAAGGTTAAGGCAAGTGTTGTGGACCAATCGGATAGGGTTGTGGCAGAAGCACACGGGGAAAAAGGTGAATTCAGATTAGAAGATCCCAGCTTATGGGAGCCGCTTCAAGGTTATCTGTATACTCTTAAGGTAGAGCTGTTGGAAGACGGAGAGATCATGGATGTGTACGAGCAGCCATTTGGCATCAGAACAGTGGAGGTAAAAGACGGTCAGTTCCTGATTAACAACAAGCCGTTTTATTTTAAGGGATTCGGAAAGCACGAGGACTCTCCCATTCACGGCAGAGGCTTTGATGAAGCGGTGAATGTGATGGACTTCCAATTGATGAAGTGGATCGGGGCCAATTCGTTTCGCACGGCGCATTATCCTTATTCGGAAGAATTGATGAGACTTGCGGACCGGGAAGGAATCGTCGTAATTGACGAAACGCCAGCCGTAGGGGTGCATTTGAATTTTGCCGCAGCTCTTTTCGGGGAGAGAGAAAAGAGAAATACATGGGAACATATCCAAACCTTTGAACATCATCAGGATATCATTCGCGAACTGATCGCCAGAGATAAAAACCATCCATCCGTGGTCTTGTGGTCGATTGCCAATGAACCGGCTTCTGAGGAAGAGGGGGCCTATGAATACTTCAAGCCGCTTGTGGAATTGGCTAAGGAATGCGACCCGCAGAAAAGACCGGTAACCATCGTCACGCACTTGTGGTCTACACCGGAAACCTGCAAAATCGCCGAACTTGTCGACGTGCTGGGACTAAACCGCTATTACGGCTGGTACGTGGAAGGCGGAGAATTAGAAATCGCGAAGGTGAAGCTTCGTGAAGAATTGGCTGGCTGGAACAAACGCTGTCCCGGAAAGCCGATCCTCATGACGGAGTACGGAGCGGACACTGTAGCCGGATTGCATGATGTGGACCCGGTCATGTTTACCGAAGAGTATCAGGTGGAGTTCTTGCGGGCCAATCACCAGGTTTTTGATGAATTTTCCAACTTTGTCGGCGAACACGTATGGAATTTTGCTGATTTCAACACCAGTCAAGGAGTGATGAGGGTTCAGGGGAACAAGAAGGGGATTTTTACGCGGGAAAGAAAGCCGAAGTTTGCAGCGCACGAGTTGCGCAACAGATGGTCTGCGATTCCTGATTTTGGCTACAAGCAAAATAGAGCAAAATAGTTCCATGAAAATGGGAGTCTGGATTGGGGGATGTATTCCAAAAACGGACTCCCCCTTATCAAAGAATGAAGAAGGGGATCAACCACTTTCACATTTTTGTAAAGGGTTGCAAAAGAAAGCTTAAAGGAGGGGAAAATATGAATCAAGGGGCTCTTGTAAAAACGACGGATACGGCAAGTGCAAATGGGGAAATGAGCAAGTTTGGAATGAAAGATAAGATTGGCTACTTATTTGGTGATTTCGGCAATGATTTCTTTTTTATGCTAGTCAGTTCATTCCTCATGGTTTACTATACCGATATTTTTAATATCAGTGCAGCGACGGTAGGGGTACTCTTTTTAATTGCCCGATTATGGGATGCTTTTGCGGATGTGGCATGGGGGCGTTTCATTGATACAAGAAGACCGAGCCGGCATGGAAAATTCAAGCCGTGGATTTTCAGAATGTCTTTTCCGCTCGTCCTGTCAGGCGTATTGATGTTCGTAAAAATTCCCGGCATGTCTGACGGGTTTTATTTGGCCTACGCTTTCATCACCTATCTTGTATGGGGAACTTTATATAGTACAGTAAATATACCTTACGGATCCATGGCATCCGTTATGACGAGTGATCCTGTGGAGCGTACAACCTTATCCACATACCGAACCATGGGCGCTTATTTAGCTGCTTTAATCATTAATGTGGCCGGACCATTGGTCCTGTTTGTAGACAATAAGGCAGATGCTGACCGTTTTTTGATGGTAGCGATTATTTTTGGCCTTCTTGCCCTCTCTTGTTACATGATGTGTTATAAATTATCTACGGAACGTATTGTTGCACCTGCAACTTCTCAACCAAAGAATACCGTAGGCCAAACATTAAAAGGTCTTTTGCAAAACAAGCCTTTACTTTGGATCCTTACTGCATCGCTCACGTTTATGGTGTGCTTTATGCTGATCAGTGCCGTTAACGTGTATTTGTTTAAAGATTATTTTGGCAACGCCAAGGCGTTAAGCATGGTAGGACTTCTCCAATCCGTCACTGTTTTTATTGCCATGCCGATGGTAAAGCCATTAGTGGAGAAATTCGGGAAAAAAGAAACGGTATCCGCGGGGGTATTGCTTGCAGCCTTTGTATATGTTCTTTTATACTTTTTGCCGGACTTAACGTCCACTCAATTTATAGCCCTTTTATCGATTGCTATGTTTGGATACGCCTTCTTTAATCTAGTGATTTGGGCATTTATAACCGACGTGATCGATTATCATGAATATGTAACAGGATTGCGGGAAGACGCAACCGTTTACTCCATTTATTCCATGGCACGCAAAATAGGCCAAGCGATTGCTGGCGGGATCGGCGGTTTGGCAGTCGCTGCCGTCGGATATGATGCCGCTCAAAAGGTGCAAACCGAAGCTGCGCTAGATGGCATTCATACGCTAGCTACTCTCGTCCCTGCCATCACCTTTGTTGTGATTTTCTTGATTATAGTATTCGGTTACCCGTTGAACCGGAAACGTACAATCCAGCTAGCCGAGGATTTAGAACTGAGAAGAGCCCAGAATTAAGCCAGCTTTTCCATTGCGTTAGCAAAAGTTCTTCAAGAAGGCATCATTCCTCCAACAATTAAGACTATGTACCGAACGTTGCACGTAAAGCGAATGTTAGGATAGGGCTATCCCATTCCTTTGGTTTTGGTGGTCACAATGCCGTCATTGTATTGAAAAAGTACGAATGAAATTGTACGATGGGAGACGTTATTTAAAAAAGAGGGCTGCTTTTAAGCAGTCTTCTTTGTGAATTAAAATAATATATTGAATCTTCGAATTACCTGTGTTAATATAAATTTCACAGCAGTTGATAATTTGTTGGCTTTTAGATTGGCAAAAAACACTAGATGTTTTTGTCAAATCCATTTATAATTATTGCAAAAGGGATATTCTTAATCCAGTAAGTTGTTACTTTTTACTAAAAACTGTCGACAGTACACACATATGAGTGGACCGATTGATTATTTAAAAGTAGGTTCAACTAAGTTTGACTTTTCGGGGGAGATATGAGAAATCCCTATTTTTTTGAGACGAAAACTGTCGACAGTAGTCATTATATTATTATCTATAATAATTATGAACGATGGAATATTAGGGGTTTAATGGGTTGTGCCTATCTACGTGTGTTTACGGGGCCCTATTTTAAGAAAAAATAAAATACAGTAAAAAGAAAATAGGAGAGGGAAAGAATATGGATGAATATGCAGTCGAAAAATCATTGCCTTACTATGACCAAATCTATCAGTCTATTCGAGAGATGATTTTTAATGGAGTTTTCAAACCGGGTGAAAGGGTATATGAGGCAAAGATTGCAAGGGAATTTAATGTTAGCCGAAGCCCGGTTAGAGAAGCGGTAAAGATATTAGAAAAAGAAGGGTTATTAGTAGTTGATGACAAATCAAGAATTTCTGTTTTTAATCCGACGGTAAAGGATTTTGAAGAGATATATCAATGTCGAATCGTTCTTGAGTCGTTGGCTACTCAATTGACAACAAGACTAGCTACACAAGAGCAACTTTCCGAAATCGAGAACGTGATTGTCCAAACCAGAAAATACTTAGAGAAGGAAGACCATAACCGTGAAAGTATTATTGACTTGAATGCCGAGTTTCACGAATTGATCACAAGGTATAGTCAGAATAGCAGACTGCAGAAACAACTATATGACCTGCGTTCACTAAGTCACTATTACCGAGTTATGAATTTTAAGGGAGATAAAAGAGAATGGACGCTATATAAAGAGCATGAAGAGATATTGAATTTCATGTTGGCCAGAGACGCTGAAAAAGCTTCAGCTGCTATGGCTAAGCATATTACAAACGATCTCCTGCATTTTAAGAAGATAACCAGCAGCCTTGATAACACTACACTTTTGAACATAAAAGGAATTATGGGATCATAAGGTGTTGATCCCATAATTAGATCAGATACGTTTTTTAGGTTTATTGAAATCTGATTTGTTGCACGTAATTTTTTGAATCATTTAATTTTTAAATTTTGTAAGCGTATACGAATGGGTGATTATCCATTCCTTAAAAAGAGAACAAAACAATGCGTGCTTTCCTTAGATAAAGAGATATTCATTTATCTAATCATTCTTGACTTAAAAATAGTTGCATATCATCCTTTTGCAATCAGGAGTTATGAAGAGGTTTACATATGAAAAGGGGGTGATAGGGGGACAAGATGCAGGCCATGTCCTGAAATAAACCGTTTGTTTTTAATTTTTTCGAAAAGGGGAAGTCTATGCAACAGCAAAGTGAAGGTGTTCGTACCTCACACGAGACAAAAGTCTTGGAATTAGGGAAACCGACGCGAGTCCGCTGGCACGTATTTTATGTCTTGCTGGTTCTTGCAGCCATCAACTATGTGGATCGCGCCGTGCTTTCGATTGCGATGCCGGAAATTCAAAAAGACTTAAATCTGGACCCTGCGATTGTCGGTATCATCTTAAGCTCATTCTTCTGGGGATATGCCCTGATGCAAATTCCTTCAGGCTGGCTGGCGGATCGTTACCGACCGGATAAGATGGTGGTTGGAGCGGGAATCCTTTGGGGGATTGTGCAAACGCTAACCGGATTTGTCCATGGAAGCAAAATGCTCATCTTTCTTCGCGTGTTGCTGGGCATTACCGAAGCGCCGGTATTTCCGGGTGGGGCAAAGCTGCAATCGGTGTGGCTGACTTCCAAGGAAAGAGGACGCGGAGCTACCTTGCTAGACAGTGGTGCGCCGCTGGGTACGGCTATCGGGGGCCCGATCATTATCGCGTTTATGACTTGGTTTGGGGGTTGGCGGGGAGCTTTAATTGGAGCCGGAATTTTGACCATTATCATTGCCTGGTTATGCTATCTGGTGATCAAAGGAACCCCTGAAACCAATCCGCGAGTCAACGAAGCGGAGCGCGAATATATAAGAAGAGCACTAGAGGAAGAATACGAGGCGAATAAGAAGCAGGCGGTTCTCAATGTAGGCATGAAAACCTACTTGAGCAGCCGAAACTTCTGGGGGATGTGCTTGGGGTGGTTCTCTTTCAATACCGTCTTTTACGGACTGATGACATGGGGTCCGAACTACCTAGCCGAAACGCAAAATTTGGATATTAAGAGCATTGGTTCCTCGATCTTGATTATTTTTGGAGCGGGCTTTGTCGGTGAATTAGTGGGCGGATGGGTCGTAGACAAATGGCGAGAAAACGGCGGAAATCATAATACGGTGATGCGTACGGTTTTCGGTATCGCAGGGACATGAGCTCAGTGTCTATCTTTTTGCTAACGAAAACAACGTCCTTGTATGTCGCCATCGGCTTGCTTGCCGTTACGCTGTTCTTCCTTCGTTGGGGAGGTGTGTTCTGGAGCGTGCCGGCTGCGATTGCCCAACGCCAGCATGTGGGAGTGGTTGGCGGATGCATGAACTTTGCGGGGAATGTTGCGGGCGTCATCACGCCGATCTATGTAGGCTTGATCGTATCCTTTACGGGATCCTTTTTCATTGCCCTCATGGTGCTTGCCTTTGCGGGATTATTATTGGCAACTGCAGGTTCCATGATCAATTACACGAAAAAAGTAGGGACATAGGCAGGCACATGGACCGTTGGCGCGACACCGGTGCCGGATAAAGACAGTTATAAAAACAGGGCTCTTGGAGGTCAAAAATGATCACAATTAATTTTTACAAAGGAAACAGATTGACATTGGGAGTTAAAACCGAAAAAGGAATACTAGATGTAGAAGAAGCGATAAAACAGTGCAGAGAACACAAGTACATTCCCAAAACCGTATCAAATTTGATAGAAGATGGGGAAAAAGGTAGAGAAAGTTTAGCTGAATTGGTGGATACCGTTTATCAGGAGGATTCGTTATTCCTTCAAGAGGATTCACTGGAGTTTGGACCTTGTGTATCGGAACCACAAAAAATTATATGTGTAGGATTAAATTATAAACGGCATGCAGAAGAATGCAAAATGCCCTATCCAGACACGCCTATCCTTTTCAGCAAGTTTAGCAACACGCTATCAGGCCATCAGCAGGAGATCATATTGCCTTCGAAGTCTTTGCAAATTGATTATGAAGCTGAGTTGGCTATTGTTGTAGGAAAGGCTGCTAAAGATATTGAGAAGGAAGAGGCTCTTTCCTATGTCTATGGTTATTGCATTGCAAATGACTTGTCGGCACGTGATTGGCAATCGAAAAGCTCTCAATGGCTATTGGGTAAAACTTGTGATGGGTTTGGCCCTATAGGACCGTATTTAGTCAGTAAGGAAGAAGTGGATAATCCTAATGAATTACGCATTCGGTGTTTGGTTAACGGAAATACGAGACAAGACTCCAATACTTCAGATATGATTTTTAGCTGTGAAGAAATTGTGAGCTACATATCTCAGCATATGACCTTAAATCCAGGGGATATCATTCTTACAGGGACTCCTGAAGGTGTAATCATGGGGTACTCGGAAGCGCGCAGAACCTGGTTAAACGATGGGGATGAGGTAACCGTTGAAATACAAAAGAAACAATGTTTCTAATTAAGAAACAAAGTGAATAGGAAAGGCTATAATATAGGAATCTCTGAAATGGAGGTGCTAGTTTAAGGTTTAAATAATCTGTTACTCTCGCATATACCCTTTAACTGTCGACAGTAGGCAGAATGAGCAGAGTGATACTTGTTTCAGACAATGAGTTGAAGGTGGTTAAAACACTTATTTCTTGATTTGTGCACCTAGTTTGCCATTTAGACCATGATGGAGGTGTTTGGTTTGAGAACGATTATTCAAAACGGAACAATTGTAACGGCGGCCGATTCTTTCAAGGCAGATATCCTGATTGAGGGAGAGGTAATCACGACAATCGCCGACAACATCATCCCATCCGCTGGCGATAGGGTGATCGATGCCTCCGATCAATATGTTTTTCCAGGGGCGATTGATGTCCATACCCACCTGGCATTCCCAGGTACCGTGGATGGTTTTGAAAGTGGTACGAAGGCAGCAGCTGTTGGAGGAATTACAAGCATCATTAACTTTACTGATCCGAAAAAGGGCCAGTCTATATTAGAAAACGTTAGAGAATGGAAGAAGAAAGCTAAACCAGCGTACATTGATTATAGCTTTCATTGCATCATTAATGAATGCAACGAGAAGGTTCTAGAAGAAATTCCGCTCTTGGCACAAGTAGAAGGAATCCAGTCAATTAAATTATTTATGGCCTATAAAGGGCACCTCATGGTAAATGATTTAGAAATGTATAAGTTAATGAAGAAAGCTGGCGAAGCGGGAATCATCATCAACGTTCATGCTGAGAATGGGGATGTGATTGATGAACTTGTCGCAGAGGCCATTATGAAAGGAAACAATGATCCTATTTACCATGCTTATACTAGACCGACTTCTCTTGAAGCGGAAGCGACCAATCGGGCGCTGCGGATTGCGGAAGCCGCCAATGCATCCATTTACATTGTTCA
Organism: Ammoniphilus soli; assembly: GCF_040813775.1. NCBI lineage: Bacteria > Bacillati > Bacillota > Bacilli > Caryophanales > Paenibacillaceae > Ammoniphilus > Ammoniphilus soli. Next base: position 244,301 of record NZ_JBEGDL010000004.1, on the reverse strand, counting down.
TGTCTCCTGCGAAGATGCTTTGTTCCAGGTTGAATTGGCGAAAAAAAGAGGGGTTGAAGCTTATGCCGAGACTTGCCCACACTATTTAGTGCTAGATAGCAGCTATTTGGAGATGTCATTTGAAGAAAGTGCCCCATATATCTGTTCTCCGCCCCTTCGTGAAGAATCGAATCAGGAAGCCCTATGGAAAGGGATTTCATCCGGACTGATTTCGACTGTTGCCTCGGATCATTCTTCTATCCCGTTTAAAGGGGGAAAGGAGTTGGGAGTAAATAATTTTTCTGAAATTATGAATGGGTGCCCTGGTATAGAAGACCTATTTTCTATCGTATATCATTTTGGGGTTCATCAAGGGCGAATCTCCCTTCAAAAGTTTGTGGAGATCACGAGTTCAGGCCCGGCGAAGATTTTCGGGCTTCATCCGAAAAAGGGAACGATCGCTGTAGGGAGTGATGCAGATCTGGTCATCCTGGATCCGAGTCGTTCTAGAGTGATATCAAAAGATACGCAAAAACAAGGCACCGATTATAACCTATATGAAGGAATCGAAGTTCAAGGAGTAATCTCTCATGTATTATCCCGCGGCGAAGAAATTGTAAGGGAGGGTTCACTGACAAGCGAGTCAGGACGAGGCCGGTTCCTTGCTCGATAAGAGATGGGACAATTAGATTAAAAAATCTCAATTAATCTATTAAATCTAAGCCAACTGAAAGGGGGTGATAGAGTGGACAAGGTACAGGCCATGTCCGGCGATAGCTTCGTTTGTTTTTAAATTTTTCGAAAAAGGGGGATGTCTATGCAACATCAAAGTGAAGGTGTTCGTACCTCACACGAGACAAAAGTCTTAGAATTAGGGAAACCGACGCGAGTCCGCTGGCACGTATTTTATGTCTTGCTGGTTCTTGCAGCCATCAACTATGTGGATCGCGCCGTGCTTTCGATTGCGATGCCGGAAATTCAAAAAGACTTAAATCTGGACCCTGCGATTGTCGGTATCATCTTAAGCTCATTCTTCTGGGGATATGCCCTGATGCAAATTCCTTCAGGCTGGCTGGCGGATCGTTACCGACCGGATAAGATGGTGGTTGGAGCGGGAATCCTTTGGGGGATTGTGCAAACGCTAACCGGATTTGTCCATGGAAGCAAAATGCTCATCTTTCTTCGCGTGTTGCTGGGCATTACCGAAGCGCCGGTATTTCCGGGTGGGGCAAAGCTGCAATCGGTGTGGCTGACTTCCAAGGAAAGAGGACGCGGAGCTACCTTGCTAGACAGTGGTGCGCCGCTGGGTACGGCTATCGGGGGCCCGATCATTATCGCGTTTATGACTTGGTTTGGGGGTTGGCGGGGAGCTTTAATTGGAGCCGGAATTTTGACCATTATCATTGCCTGGTTATGCTATCTGGTGATCAAAGGAACCCCTGAAACCAATCCGCGAGTCAACGAAGCGGAGCGCGAATATATAAGAAGAGCACTAGAGGAAGAATACGAGGCGAATAAGAAGCAGGCGGTTCTCAATGTAGGCATGAAAACCTACTTGAGCAGCCGAAACTTCTGGGGGATGTGCTTGGGGTGGTTCTCTTTCAATACCGTCTTTTACGGACTGATGACATGGGGTCCGAACTACCTAGCCGAAACGCAAAATTTGGATATTAAGAGCATTGGTTCCTCGATCTTGATTATTTTTGGAGCGGGCTTTGTCGGTGAATTAGTGGGCGGATGGGTCGTAGACAAATGGCGAGAAAACGGCGGAAATCATAATACGGTGATGCGTACGGTTTTCGGTATCGCAGGGACATGAGCTCAGTGTCTATCTTTTTGCTAACGAAAACAACGTCCTTGTATGTCGCCATCGGCTTGCTTGCCGTTACGCTGTTCTTCCTTCGTTGGGGAGGTGTGTTCTGGAGCGTGCCGGCTGCGATTGCCCAACGCCAGCATGTGGGAGTGGTTGGCGGATGCATGAACTTTGCGGGGAATGTTGCGGGCGTCATCACGCCGATCTATGTAGGCTTGATCGTATCCTTTACGGGATCCTTTTTCATTGCCCTCATGGTGCTTGCCTTTGCGGGATTATTATTGGCAACTGCAGGTTCCATGATCAATTACACGAAAAAAGTAGGGACATAAGCAGGCACATGGATCGTTGGCGCGACACCGGTGCCGGATCGACGACAGAAGCGAAGCTGAGATCGATCACAGGAATGATTTTACGCTGCAGCTGATGCCTACAGCAACCCTTTATCAGTCGTAGAAAAATATCTTAAAGTTTATTATATCAGATTTTTATATATGAGAACAAAATAAAAAAATAAGCGGAGGAATATAAGATGAAAGAACCTAAAAAAATTGGAATGTTGACCCCATCTTCGAACACGATTTTAGAGCCGGTATGTTCCCGCATGCTGCATGACGTGCCTGAGGTGACTTGCCATTATGGACGATTTGAAGTAACAAAGATTTCTCTGGAACAGGATGCCTTAGCCCAATTCAACTTTGAACCGATGCTGCACGCGGCAGAACTGTTGGCGCATGCCGAAGTGGATGTGATTGCATGGAACGGAACATCCGGGGGGTGGCTTGGTTTTGACGTTGACCAGGAACTTTGTGCAGCGATAACGAGGAGAACGGGCATTCCTGCAACGACGTCTATGTTAGCGCAAATGGAAGCGTTTAAAGCCCATAACATCCAGTCGTTGCACCTGGTGACCCCATATATTCCGGAGATCAATCAATTAATTACCGAGCAATACAAGAAACATGGCGGCATTGAAACGATTAAGATGGAAGGATGTGCGCAAACGGTCAACCGTTCGTTCAGCCAAGTGGACCAAAGCCGAATCGAGAACATGATCCAGGCGGTATCCGCTTCTCCTGCGGATGCATTAAGCGTTGTATGCACGAACTTCCCAGCGGTCAACCGAGTGGAATATTACGAAGATACGTATGGCTTAACGATGTACGATACGATTAACGTGTTGATATGGCAGTGCTTAAAAATGGTAGACGTGGATCCGCAAAAGGTAAAAGGATGGGGAAGGCTGTTTCAAATCTAGGGATTAATCTTTTTACTATGTATTGGGTAAAAGAGCATTCAATTCGTAGACTTGAGTGCTCTCTTCTCAAAGTAAGCCTAACGATTGACCGGAAGCAGCTTGCAGCAAGTAGTAAAGACGACGCTCTTGGTGGCAGAATAATTCACACCCAAATAAAGAAACGATGTTTCTCATATAGAAACAATTTTAAAAAACAAAATATATGTGAAACGATGTTTCTTAATTAGAAATAAAAAGGAGGAATCATTGTATGGCTTTCACCGCAGATAAATTAGAGCAATACCAAGAAATCACGAAGAAGATTCGCAGGTACATTGTCAAAATGACGAATCACGCGGGGAGCGGTCATCCGGGCGGCTCCCTATCCGCTACGGAATTGCTTTCGGTGCTATTCTTTGAACACATGAATGTCGATCCCCAAAATCCAAATTGGCCAGACCGCGATACCTTTTTCCTTTCGAAAGGTCATTGTACTCCGGTTTACTATTCTGTACTAGCGCTGAAAGGTTTTTTTCCAGAGGAAGAACTCATGACTTTCCGTGACGTCGATGGCCGATTGCATGGTCATCCGTGCAGTGAACATTGCCCTGGCGTGGATATTTCTTCCGGTTCGCTTGGTCAAGGGCTTTCAGTCGCTAACGGAGTGGCGTTGGCTGCAAAATTGGATGGTAAGTCCAGCCGCCAGTATGTCATGATTGGCGACGGTGAACTTCAGGAAGGTCAGGTTTGGGAAGCGGCTATGACGGCTCCGCATTTCGGGTTGGATAGTGTTTGCGCGATTGTGGACTGGAATAAGATCCAGCTCGATGACTATGTGGAAAATGTAAAAGGCGCAGCAGATTTAGCTGGAAAATGGAAGTCTTTCGGATGGCATGTAATCGAAATCGACGGCCACGATGTAGATGCAGTAGATCATGCGTTTAGAGAAGCGAAGGAAACGAAAGGAAGACCTACAGTCATTTTGGCTCACACCGTTAAGGGGAAAGGGATTTCCTTTATGGAAAATACAAGCAAATGGCATGGATTGGCTCCAAGCGATGAGGAACTAGAAACTGCGTTAAAGGAGTTGGCATAAATGGCTCAATTGAAAGAACCGCGTGAAGGATACAGTGAAGCGCTTATCCGCTTGGGCAGCAAGCATCAGGATTTGGTTGTGTTGGATGCGGATTGTGCGAAATCGAATCTAACCAATTTGTTCAGAGATCAATTTCCAGAGCGTTTCTTCAATATTGGGATTTCGGAATGTGACCTTGTAGGGACAGCTGCCGGACTAGCGCTAGCGGGAAAAATCCCTTTTGCTAACGCTTATGCTAACTTTTTGACCGGCCGCGGTTTCGACCAGATGCGGATTTCCGTCTGCTATGCCAATAACAATGTAAAAATCATCGGGCATAATGCCGGAACGTCAGCTGCACAGGAGGGGGCTACCCATCTTCCTTTAGAGGATATTTCACTTATGCGTTCCTTGCCTCGCATGACTGTATTGGTTCCTGCAGATTCCGTTGAAATGGAAAAGGCTGTAGAAGCTGCATACAACCATGAAGGACCCGTATATTTGCGCGTCGGGAAGCTTCCGACTCCAATCGTCACCCAAGCCGAAGATCCGTTCCGGATCGGAAAGGCGATTCGTTATCGTGAAGGCTCTGATGTATCGATTGTTTCTACAGGCATTATGCTCAGTGAAACCTTGAAGGCAGCGGAGGAATTGCAAAAGCGAGGGATTCATGCGGAAATTATCCATGTTCATACGATTAAGCCAATAGACGTAGAGGCGATTGTGCAAACCGCCAAAAAGACCGGCCGCGTCGTTACCGTTGAAGAACATTCCATCATCGGAGGCTTAGGCAGTGCCGTGGCTGAAGTCCTTGCCGAATATCAGCCAACTCCGCTGCGCAGAGTGGGAACACAAGACCGTTTCGGCGTATCCGGCAAAATGAATGAACTGCTAGATTTCTTTGGATTAAGAGCAGCCAATGTCATCAAGGCGGTCGAAGAGCTTTTAACCGTAACAGTATAAGGAGAGGAGGATGTTAAATGAATCGAACATCCAGCCATAAAACCGTTGAAGATGTGTTTGCCTGCCTTCCTCCTATCATTGAAGAAGATGACATGGGCGATGAGATTCGCCGATTGTGGAAACAAAATGGCCATAAGTTAGTCGTACTCGATGATGATCCAACCGGTGTACAAACCGTTCATGATATATACGTCATTACAGATTGGACCAAAGAATGGATTCGCCAAGGATTGTCTGACGAAAGAAATGTCCTTTATATTCTGGCGAATACCAGAAGCTATACGCCAGAGATGACTGAAAGGATCAATCGTGAGATCATCATGAATCTTTGTGCAGTGGCTGATGAACTGCAAGTTGATTTTTCGGTGATTAGCCGAGGTGATTCAACCCTGCGCGGTCACTACCCATTGGAAATCGACGTGATGGCAAAAGAGCTGACTAGATGCGCGGGCAAGTCTTTTGATGGGCACTTGATCATTCCAGCTTTCTTTGAAGGCGGCAGATATACGATTGGTGATACCCACTACCTCCGCGAAGGCAATCATCTGGTGCCGGTTCATGAAACGGAATTTGCGAATGATCTGGTGTTCGGTTTTACCGATGCCAATCTTCCCAATTGGGTTGTCGAAAAGGGAGGGGCGCAAAAGACTGAACAAGTCAGATCGATTTCTCTTGAAGATATCCGCGAGGGCAGTGTTGCGCGGGTGCTCCATATTCTTCTTGAAGCTCATGATAATTGTCCGATCGTGGTGAATGCGGCTTCTTATGATGATTTGAATATTATCTCCTTGGCACTCATTCGGGCTTTGGAAGCAGGAAAAAGATTTTTATATCGAACCGCAGCTTCATTTGTCAAATCTTTTGGGGGAATAGCTGCCCGCCCGTTTCTACATGGCGAGGAAATGGTCGCGGCAGAGGGGAAGAACCACGGCGGATTGATCATTGTTGGCTCACACACCAAGAAAACGACGGAGCAGTTGAACCAGCTGGTGAGTGAGTTTGATATAAAAACGGTTGAGATGGACGTCGTGCAACTGTTAGATGATACTTCCAGAAAAATTCAATTGGAGCATGCGCTTACGATAATTGAGGACAGAATTTCGAATGGTCTGGATACGATCCTCTTTACCAGCAGAAAGGTCGTGACAGCAGCGGATATAGCGGATAACTTAACGATTAGCCAGACGATTTCAGCCAGCCTAGCCGAAATCGTGAGAACCCTATCCGTCACACCGCAGTTTATCGTGGCTAAAGGCGGCATTACATCAAGCGATATCGCAACACAAGGATTACAAATCAAAAAAGCAAAAGTTCTAGGTCAAGCGGCATCGGGAATTCCTGTATGGTATACCGGTCCGGAAGCGACCTTCCCGAACATACCCTATATCGTTTTTCCGGGGAATGTGGGCGAACGAGATACTTTAGTTGGGATTATCAGGAATATAAAATCCATTTCATGATAACTAAGGAGGATTCACTATGGCAAAGCAAAAAATGACGGTAGCAGAAGCAATTGCACTTTATTTGAAGAAAAAAGGGGTAGAACAGATTTACGGTGTTCCCGGTGTTGCAATTCTTCCACTATATGATGCGATTCGGGAATTGACAGATATCGAATCCTACGTCGTTCGTCATGAACAAACCGGTATTTTTATGGCTGATGCTTATTCTCGTGCCACCGGTAAGGTAGGCGTATGTGCAGCTACATCCGGTCCTGGCGGTACCAACTTCATTACCGGTCTGTATGGTGCATACATGGATTGCGTCCCAATGATCGCTTTTACCGGCCAAGTAGCTACTCACCTGATCGGTACACAGTCTTTCCAGGAAGTGCCGATTACAGAAATTGCTAGACCAGTAAGTAAAGAAGTTTACTTGATGAACGATGCGAATACTGCGGTACAAAGATTCCACGAAGCTTGGGAAACTGCAACTACTGGAAAAATGGGTCCTGTATTAGTCGACCTATGCGTAGACGTACAAAAAACGGTAGTTGAAGTTGATCTGGATGAATTTGTGAGCGTACCTGTGGAATTACCGCAAGCTACGGATGAACTTATTGCTAAAACCATTGAGCTTCTGAGAGAAGCGAAGAAGCCTGCCATTGTTTCCGGAGGTGGTATAAACCTGGCCAATGCGACAGCTGAGCTAAAAGAATTGGCAGAAACTCTGCAAATACCAGTAGTTACATCAGTAATGGGAATTGATACCTTCCCGAATGACCATCCGTTGTTTGCGGGACGTATGGGTACCATGCTGAATACTCCACTTGGAAACAAGACGATCCTGGAAGCGGACATGGTCATTAACCTTGGCGGACGTTTCGGTGACCGAAGTATCGGTAACTTCGAAGAATTTAAGGCAAACAAGAAAATTGTCCATGTCAACTTAGATAAGAAACAAATCGGAAAATATCTTGAAACGGAATTGGCTGTGGTAGCTGATGTTAAGTCTTTTATGGTGAAGCTGACCCAGGCCGTAAAAGCACTGACTCAAGAAGTAGCAGCTACAGCATTAGAAATAAAGCCATTGGATTTAACCGAAGAACGCACCAGACTGGCGCGTAAAACCGATTTTGATTCCACACCGATTAAGCCTCAGCGTGCGTTAAGAGAGCTTCGTGAATTCCTGGATCGTGACGCATTCGTTTCTCATGACTGCGGCATCAGCCAGATCTGGTCTTGCCAGCTGTTTGAAACCTATGTCCCGCGCTCTTATTTGATTACTGGAGGAGCAGGTACCATGGGTTGGGGCCTTGGAGCTGCGATGGCAGCAAAATTAGCTTTCCCTGAGCGTCAAAGCGTAAATATCGTAGGTGACGGCAGTTTAGGTATGTCCCTGCAGGATTTGGCTACTGCCGCTAAGTTTAATATCCCAATCATTGTATTTGTTATGAACAACTCCTTGCTTGGTTTGATTCGCCAACAGCAAAACTGGTGGTATGAAAAGCGCCGCATTTCCACGGACCTCATTTACACAAATGAACTATGCGATAATGGCGAGCGTGGAATTGACTTCGTAAAAACTGCTGAAGGGATGGGGGTACGCGGAGAACTTGTCACCGATTGGAGAGATATCAAACCAGCTCTTCAACGTGCAGCGGAACTCGGCAAGCCTTATCTCATTGAAGTGATCGTTGACCCTGCTGCTGAATGTGGCTTCTCGCCAAACGGAAGACTTTCTACCGTGGATTACGCTGTAAACTAGGTTCATTGTTTTCGGAAAGTTCAGATTAATATTTCTCCTCCCCCTTTTGGGAGGAGAAAGAAGATTATGAAAGGAGTGTTAACAAATGAAAGGCGACATTCAACATTACATGCAAGTCGGGATTGTTCACTTCATGGCTTATCCGCAAACGATGGCAGGGGACGGCCCCATCATCGAAACCGTAAATAAGATCATTACGGATGATTTCTTTTCGGCTATTGAGATCACACAAATCAACGATCCGGAACAGAGGAAGACCGTTGCCGGGATGCTTCAATCCGGGCGCATGACGACGGGACTCGGAGCTCAGCCTGTATTGCTAAGAAATAAAGCAGATCTGAATTCTTTTGATGAAGAAAAGCGCAGAGTCGCCATTGATCTCGTTAAGGGAGCGATTGACCAAGCCTATGAATTGCATGCCGGAAAGCTAGGCTTACTTAGCGGACCCAAGCCGGATAGGAATGAAGATCGGGCGCTTGCGTTACTGGCTGATTCATTAAGCGAGATCTGCCAATATGCGAGAAGCAAAGGCAATTTGGTCATTTCACTAGAAACCTTTGATGATGTGACCGACAAGAAATGCCTGATCGGGTCGAACCGCCTTGCGGTGGAAGTGGCAAAAGAAGTGAGAAAAGCCGATCCGACATTCGGATTGATGCTTGATCTCAGCCATTTGCCAATGCAGCGGGAAACTTCAAGAGACGCTCTCTACACGACTCGGGATTACCTCAATCATGCGCATATCGGGAACTGCTATATTAAGGACCCGAAAGATCCCACTTATGGCGATCAACATCCTCGTTTCGGATATCCGGGAAGTGAAAATGATGTGGAAGAGTTAAGAGAGTATTTAAAAGTATTGATGGAAATCGGATATATAGGAGAAGGGCAATCCAATGTCGTTGCATTTGAGGTTAAACCTGTTGGGAATGAGTCATCAGATATTGTTATTGCTCAAAGCAAGCGTACGCTCATGAGGGCATGGAGTAAGCTGTAACACCGAGATCGTAAGGCCCGTCCGGTTGGCATACCGTTTCTTGGATTCTCTTCGTATGTGATATATATTAATAGATATAGTTTTTGAAAATGAAAGATCGGAGTGTATCACATATGTCCACTGAACCGAATGTAAAATCGCTGGATCGGGCCTTACAAATACTTGATATATTAAGCACAAAGCAGCAAGGTTTTGGAGTAACTGAAATCTCAAGAGAAATGGATCTAAACAAGACATCCGTTTATCGGATGTTAGCCACATTTGTCCGGCATGGATATGTTGAACAGGATTCGGAAACCGAGAGATATAAATTAGGCTACAAAATTTTAGAGTTAAGTTCTTCATTGCTTGAATCCATAGACTTGCGAACGGAAGCGAAACCGTTTTTAAAGGAATTAGAACAACTCACTAATGAAGTGATTCATCTCGTTGTCTATGATCGCGGCGAAGTGGTATACATTGAAAAACTGGAAGGCAATGAAACCTTGCGCATGCATTCCAAAGTAGGAACCAGAGCCCCTATGCATTGCACTTCTGTAGGAAAGGCCATTCTTGCTTTCTTGCCTCCGGACGAAGTGACGAAGATATTCGAGAAATATGATTTCGATAAGCATACGCCATACACGATTACAGATAAAGAAGCCTTATACGACCATCTGATTGAAGTAAGGAAGAAAGGGTATGCACTGGATTTAGAAGAGAACGAACTGGGGATCACTTGCATTGCTACACCTATCTTCGATCGTACGGGAAAAGTGATAGCGGCGGTTAGCGTTTCCGGGCCAACCATGAGAATGACGCCGGAAACATTGGAGGAATTAAAAAATAAAATGATGGATGTGAGTAAAAAGATTTCATTCAGATTAGGGTATCGTGGCTAAAGGGTACGGGACTCATTAAATGTAACCCTGATTGTGGTTTGAAAAATCTTGCCCTCATCGTGCATCTTAAGACATGGGGGGATTGCTGAATGCCTTTAGTTTCAATGAAGGAAATGCTTCATGATGCATTCCAGCGGAAATATGCTGTAGGGCAATTCAACGTGAACAGTCTGGAGTTCATCCAGGCATTTATCCAGGCTGCTCAAGAAGAAAAGTCACCCATTATTTTGGGAGTGACAGAGCCCGTTGTCGAATATATGGGCGGTTTGAATCCCATTGCTTCAATCGTTCAATTAATGATGCATGAATATGAAATCACGGTACCTGTAGCTCTCCATTTGGATCACTGCACTTCCTTTGATCTTTGTATGAAAGCCATGCAGGCAGGCTTTACTTCTGTCATGATAGATGGATCCCATCTTCCTTTGGAGAAGAATATAGAGGTTACCGCAAGGGTCTTGAGTGCAGCAGCTCCTCTTGGCGTATCTGTTGAAGCGGAATTGGGACGCATTAGCGGTCAAGAGGATGACATGGTCATCGATGAAAGCGAGGGTTCGATCGCTTTGCCTGAGGACTGTCAGCGATTTGTTTCGGAGACTGGCGTTACTTGCCTTGCTCCATCCCTCGGTTCTGTTCACGGCACATACAAGGGAGAGCCGAATCTCCGGTTTGATGTGCTAGAAAGAGTAAGGATGTTAACGAACATCCCTTTGGCATTGCATGGAGGGACAGGAATTCCGGCGGATGATATTCGAAAAGCCATTTCTTTAGGAATCTCCAAAATCAATGTGAATACAGAAAACCAAATCTTATTTGCGGAGACAGTCAGAAAGACTTTAAACGAAGAGCCAGAGCTATATTATTTGCGTACTTATATGGGAACAGCCCGAGATGCTGTTAAAGAATCAGTAAAAGCGAAAATTCGCGAGTTTGGTTCATTTGGCAAAAACTAAACCAATCACTGCTATGCTTGCTTTGGAATCCGACTCATTCAAAGCAAGCAGATGGAGTGTTTGGACTCTATTTAGGACTTACTCTCCACCCCTTACTTGGGAGGTGAACCTCCCTTTTTTTCTGTTCTTTTATTCTATCTTTGTGGTTAGGCATTATATTAATCTATTAAACAAATGGAACGGGAAAACAGAAATTGTAGAAGATCTTTTCTTTTTATTTTATTAATTGGAATCAGGTGTTGCGAAACACCATCATTGAAAGAATCTTATAAAGGTGGCGATTTCATTGTTAAGCGGAAAAGTGGCATTGATTACAGGAGCAGCTACGGGGATCGGACGTGCTGTCGCGCTTCGTTTAGCTCGCGAGGGAGTACATATAACGATCAATTATTCTCGGTCTGAAAAGGAAGCACAGCAGACACAAAAAGAAATAGATGCTTACGGAGTCTTAAGTTTCTTGTCCAAAGCGGATGTATCCGATGATGCGGCAGTCCGTCTCATGGTAGAAGAAACTGTTGCAAAATTCGGTCGGTTAGATATTTTAATCAATAATGCAGGTGTAACTAATTTTGTTGAACATCATGACTTAGAGGGGCTAAAGGAAGAATATTGGGATCGAGCGATGAATGTAAACGTGAAGGGCATGTTTCAATGTTGCCGAGCTGCTGCTCCAGAATTAAGAAAACAAAAAGGTTGCATCATTAATATCACTTCGATAGCGGGGATGACGGGTCTGGGAAGTTCCATTGCTTATGCTGCTTCTAAAGCAGCGGCCATAAGCGTGACCAAATCATTAGCGCGAGTGATGGCACCGGAAGTAAGGGTAAATAGCATATCTCCGGGAATCGTTCAAACCCGTTGGGTAGAAGGTCAAGAAGAACATATCAATCATCTTGCTCACGGTACACCTCTGGGGAGGATTGCCACCCCAGAGGATGTGTCGGAGGTTGCGTATTCCCTGATTGCCCATTCTCATTTTGTAACAGGACAAAACATTGTCGTAGATGGCGGAATGTTTATTTAAACGCTGGACAATGCTAACTTCCAAGAGTAGCACAAGGTGCAGAGTTAGCTATTACAAACATTAGGCAATGATGCAGGTGCCATTGGAGGTGCCTGGTTGGTGAAATCGAGATTAACTTGCTAGGTGTTTTTTGCACAGCTCACTTCATCTTTAGAAGTGTGCTGTTCTTTTAACACTTTGCGCAAACGATTGCACGAAAGAGAATATTGTGTTAATCTACTAGTAACAGTGTAAGGGGGAAGAATCTATGCAAAAAAAATGGTGGAAAGAAGCTGTAGCCTATCAAATTTATCCACGCAGTTTTATGGATTCCAATGGTGATGGAATCGGGGATATACAAGGAGTCATTTCCAAACTGGATTACTTGAAGGATTTTGGGATTGATGTGATTTGGATCTGTCCGATCTATAGTTCTCCTAATGATGATAACGGTTACGACATAAGCGATTATAAAGGCATAATGGCTGACTTTGGCACGATGAAGGATTTTGATCAGCTGCTGGAGGAAGTCCATAAACGAGACATGAAGCTGATCATGGATCTGGTGATTAACCATACATCGGATGAACATCCATGGTTTATCGAGTCCCGTTCATCGAAGGACAATCCCTATCGCGACTATTATATCTGGCATCCGGGAAGAAACGGGAAAGAGCCAAATAATTGGGAATCCATCTTTAGCGGTTCCGCATGGGAATATGATGCAGCAACAAAAGAGTACTTTATGCATGTCTTCTCGCGAAAACAGCCAGATTTGAATTGGGAAAATCCCAAGGTGCGCCAAGACTTATATGAGATGATCAATTGGTGGCTGGATAAGGGCATTGATGGATTCCGGGTGGATGCGATCTCACACATCAAAAAGGTTCCGGGATTTCCTGACCTGCCTAATCCAAAGAAACTGAAATACGTTCCTTCCCTTGACGGTCATATGAATCGAGAAGGAATTCATGTCTTTCTGGAAGAGCTAAAGAGGGAGACATTTGAAAAATACGACATTATGACTGTAGGGGAGGCCAATGGGGTAAAAGTTGAAGAGGCTGACCTATGGGTAGGCGAAAAGAACGGAAAATTCAATATGATTTTCCAATTTGAGCATTTAGATTTGTGGGGAAAAGGTGAAACCTCCGGCATCGACATTCATGGACTCAAAAAAACCTTGACGAAATGGCAAAAGGGTCTTGAAGGAAGAGGCTGGAACGCCTTATTTCTGGAAAATCATGACCAGCCGCGATCCGTCTCCTCTTGGGGCGATGATAAGGAATACTGGGATGAATCATCGAAATGCCTGGCGACTCTGTATTTTCTGATGCAAGGGACTCCTTTTATCTATCAGGGACAGGAAATCGGCATGACCAATGTGCAGTTTCCATCCATTGAGGATTACAACGATGTAGCCACGAAAAACCTATATCGTACGGAGATGGAAAATGGGAAATCCCACCGGGAGATGATGAGCATCATCTGGAAGAACAGCCGGGACAATTCAAGAACCCCTATGCAGTGGGATCAGGGAACCCATGCCGGGTTCACGACAGCCAGCGCGCCTTGGCTGAAAGTCAATCCAAATTACAAAGAAATCAATGTACAGAAGGCGCTTCAGGAGCCGGATTCGATCTACCATTACTATAAGAAATTGATACAATTGAGAAAGCTATTCCCTGTCGCTGTTTATGGCACCTATGACCTGATTTTGGAAGACCATGAATATATTTATTCCTATACCAGAACATTAAATAATGAAATGCTGCTTATCATCACGAACCTCTCCAAAGAGGAAGCTATCTTTGAACTACCTGCGAACATAGTTGGGAAATCCAGACAATTATTAATCAGCAATTATTCTATCGAAGCAGAAGAAGACATTCAAGAAATCACATTAAGGCCGTATGAAGCTAGAGTATATCTATTAACCTAAACAAAAAAGGAGAGGAACGGCAAATGAAATTCACTTCTTTTGATTTCTGGCAGAAGTTTGGGAAGGCCCTCATTGTTGTTGTTGCCGTGATGCCTGCTGCGGGGCTGATGATTTCCATCGGGAAGCTGATCGGTATGATGGGTGGCGATTTGGCTTTAGTGCAAACGATTGCTCATATTGTTGAAGAAATCGGCTGGGGGCTTATTGGCAACTTGCATGTCCTATTTGCTGTTGCCATTGGCGGATCATGGGCCAAAGAGCGGGCGGGCGGAGCTTTTGCGGCGTTAATCGCTTTTATTCTGATCAATCGAATTACCGGAGCTATATTCAATGTAAAACCAGATATGCTCTTAAACCCGGAAGCGACAGTGGCCTCGCTCTTCGGCAGTCCCTTAGTCGTAAAAGATTATTTTACATCTATTCTCGGCGCCCCAGCCTTGAATATGGGCGTATTTATTGGAATTATTTCCGGTTTTCTGGGAGCGAGTATATTTAATAAGTACTATAATTTTGACAAGCTGCCGCAAGCTCTTGCTTTCTTTAACGGCAAACGCTTTGTTCCGTTTGTGGTCATTGTTCATTCCATCCTTACGGCCGTCGTGCTTTCTTTCATTTGGCCATCTATTCAAGGGATATTGAATGATTTCGGGGGTTGGATTGCATCATCCCGCAACACGGCACCCGTCATTGCGCCGTTGGTGTTTGGGGCATTAGAGCGCTTATTATTGCCATTTGGCTTACACCATATGTTAACCGTTACCATGAATTATACGGAACTGGGCGGTACCTATACCATTCTGACCGGATCGAGCGCGGGCCAGACGGTGGCAGGACAAGATCCATTGTGGCTGGCTTGGATTGCTGACTTGAATAACTTGTTAGTGGCAGGCGATATCCAAAGCTATAATCAGTTATTGCATGAGGTTACACCGGCCCGATTTAAAGTAGGGCAAATGATTCTTTCCTCTGCGGCTTTGCTAGGCATCGCCTTAGCGATGTACCGCAACGTGGATCCAGAGAAGCGTTCAAAATATAAATCGATGTTCTTTTCTGCGGGTTTGGCCGTATTTTTGACAGGGGTAACCGAACCGATCGAGTTCATGTTTATGTTTGTCGCTCCGGTTCTTTATGTGATCTATGCGATACTGACCGGTTTAGCTTTTGCCATCGTGGATATCGTTCATGTTCGCATTCATTCATTCGGATTCATTGAGCTTTTAACGCGTACACCGATGATTATTAAAGCAGGTCTATGGCTGGACCTTCTCAATTTTGTGATCGCGTGCGTGGTCTTTTTCGGATTGAACTTTTCAATCGCCAACTTTATGATTAAGCGATTTAAATTAGCCACTCCGGGCCGCTTGGGGAACTATATTGAAGAAGAGAAGCCTGCTTCGCCAATACAAGAAAAAGGCCAAAATGAGGAGGATAACAAAGATTCGCTCGCCTCTGCGGTGATCCGTCTATTAGGCGGCCGAGAAAACATTGAAGAAGTGGATGCATGCATGACTCGCCTGCGCATTACTGTAAAAGACGTGAAGGCCGTGGCTTCCGAACAGGACTGGAAGAAGAATGGAGCGATGGGCCTGATTGTGAAAGACAATGGGGTACAAGCCATTTATGGTCCCAAAGCGGATGTCTTGAAATCGGACATTCAAGATAAGTTAGGAGCATGAGAACCATGAAGCTATTAACTTTAAACTGCCATTCCTGGCAGGAAGAAAATCAAATGGAGAAAATCAAATGCCTGGCGGAGACGATTCAGGCTGAAGACTATGATGTCATTGCTCTGCAGGAGGTAAGCCAGCTCCATCGGAAGCAAGAGGAAAACGGACGTGTTTCAGAAGACAATTATGTGAGAGTTCTTCTGGATGAACTCGAGAAGTTGGAAGTTTATGATTACCAAGCCGTTTGGGATCTCTCGCATTTGGCTTATGAGGAAAAATATGAGGAAGGACTCGCGCTGTTGACCAAGCATCCCATTGAGCAAGCGAACTCTTTTTTCATCTCCAGAAGCCAGGATATCCATCGTTGGAAAACAAGAAAGATTGTCGGTGCAAAGATTCGAATTAATGAAGAATTGATTTCCTTCTATTCGTGCCATTTGGGTTGGTGGCATGACGAGGAAGAGCCCTTTAAGCATCAAGTGGACAATCTTCTTCGCCAGGCTAAAAAGGATGAGCCTTATTTCTTGATGGGTGATTTCAACAATAATGCGTTTATCGAAGGAGAAGGATATGATTATCTGAGCCGTCAAGGTGTTTACGATACGTATGAGCTGGCTGAGGAAAGAGATGATGGAGTCACGGTGAGCGGAGCCATTGCAGGCTGGTCCAAAAGCCAAGAAGACAAGCGAATTGATTTTATCTTTGCCAGCAAACCTGTATCGGTTAAACGATCTTCCATTATTTTTAATGGTGCAAATAGACCGATGATATCAGACCATTTTGGGCTTGAAATAGAACTATAATGAGGAGAAAACAGATATGCTAGCCAAACTTTTTGGAAAGAAAGAGAAGAAAAAGGAAGAAATTTTAGTAGCTCCCTTGACAGGGAAGGTTGTGAACATGGAGGAAGTGCCAGATCCCGTTTTTTCTCAGCTCATGATGGGGGATGGGGTAGCCATTGAACCGACGGAGGGTAAGGTGGTTTCACCGGTTAACGGAGAGGTGATCCAATTTTTCCATACGAAGCATGCCATTGGCTTGCTTTCAGATACGGGTATTGAAGTTCTCATTCATGTCGGCCTCGACACGGTTAATATGCAAGGGGAAGGCTTTGAGGGTCACGTTCAAGTCGGGGATCAAGTGAAAGCAGGTGATCTATTGATTTCATTTGACTTGAATTTGATTAAGGAAAAAGCAAAAAGCACGATTACGCCGATTGTAATCACCAATGGAGACATGGTGGAAAGTCTGAAAAAAATGACAGGACAAGCGGTGGAAAGAGGCAGACAAACTGTGATGACGATTCAAGCCAAATAACGGCTTGCAGTGGATTTATCGAACCCCGCCTTCGAGCCAGCTGATAATAGAAGCGGGTCGAGGGCAGGGATATTATTGATTAATCCAATTGTCGGGTGATATAATCTGCCGTGCGAATCGCAAGGGCAGCTGTAGTCAGTGTCGGATTAGCAGCTCCTGTGTTAGGCAAAATGCTGTTATCCGCTACATAGAGACCGGATGTGCTGTGGATTTGACCATAGCGGTTCGTTGATGAGGTAGACGGGTCATCGCCCATGCGGCAGGTTCCCATTGTGTGATAGTCGCTTCCGGGAGGACTTATGCAGATTTCGGGTTGCTTGCCGGATCCTAAAACAGCAGCAGCTTCATTTATACTTTTCTCCAATCGGGCAATGACGGACTTATCTTTATTGCTGAAGGCAAAGTTAACTTGGATTTCAGGGACCCCGTATGGATCTCTCCTGTCAGGATCGAGGAAAAGCATGTTCTCATAATGGGATTCCACCCTGCCAAAAGAATAAGTTTCAACATGATGCTCTGCCAATTGATCCTGTGTCTCATATGCCCCAAAGATGTCAAACTGGATTTGATACGGATTGCTTTCCGTTTGCGGTATCATAAGGCGATTAATATCTAAACTATACATGGCGTCACGCAGTGGCTGAAGCACTTGGAAACTGGATCTCAAAAAAGAATGAAGGGTTAAATAATGACCGATCGCTCTTCCCTCAATTCCGGAGGAAAGCAAGAGGCGCGGGGTTTCATAAGCGTTTGCGGACAGGATGACGTTTTTTGCTTTTAATTCATAGGCTTTTTTTTCGGGAGTCATTACTTTGATCCCGGTGACTTTCCCTTGTTCAGTAAGTATTTGTACAGCCCTGGCATGGATCGCCAAATCGAACGGACGCTGCATTAGCGCTGAGGCTAAAAACGAAATGGAACTGAAATGGACTACTGGCCCATATCTGGACGGATCCAGATTAACGGCTCGCGGAATGGCTGTGGCTTCGGGAAAGCCACCCTCCCATAGACGCTTGAGGAAGGCTTGCGAAAGGGGATATATCGCTTTTGTGACCATCATTACCTGTTCAGCGATATTATAATATAACTCTAATTCTTTTCTATCTATCGGATAATTCATCCATTCGGAAGGGTGCATGCGGGGACAAGCGAGTCCCCAAAATAAAGTCAGTCCCCCAAGAGCAATAGCGTCTCTCGCACCGGGCAAGTCAGGAAGAAGATTGCCAATGGGCCTCGAGATTTTGGGATTCAAAAAATAGTCATCCCATCGGCCCGCCAAAGTAGGCAGGTTTGCCGCATGGGTTTGCAGCAAAATCGGTCCTGCTTCCACAACGCCTATTTTTTTATCGGTGTCCCTTAGTTTTTCACACAGCCTCCAGATCGCTGCCCCCCCTCCTGCCCCTGTTCCGACGACGAGCACATCGTAGTCCTTATAAGACATTTCATCCAAAGAGGCGAGCGGAATAAATTGATCCTGCAATCTCTCCGGTACTTGAGGAAAGCAAGGGGGGAGCCCGGCAAGATTTCTGGTCGGCACGGCTGGAGAGGGGATTTTTACTTTTTTTCCGCTGATATTCAAATCGGTGCCAGGAATGTGCGGATTGAGGGAGTGAAGCTGTTCTGTTTCGACGCGATACTTTTGCGCAATCGTACGGAGTGTATCTCCGGAGGATGCTGTTAAAATTTTCATAATTCCCCATCCCTTTATTGAATCACTACTTAATAATGAATATGAACTATGTTCATGTTTATGATGCTTTATTCATGATATAACAAGAAAATTGGGGACTATATGAGTAAAAAACTAACTCTTTTTGCCTTAACTTGGCCTATTTTTATTGAAATTTTCCTCCATATGCTCATGGGAAATGCCGATACTTTAATGTTGAGCCAATACTCTGACGATGCGGTTGCAGCCGTGGGTGTGGCTAACCAAATTCTTTCTGTCGTCATCGTCATGTTCGGCTTTGTCGCAACAGGAGCAGGGATCCTTATTGCCCAATTGCTGGGGGCAAAGAAGGGGAAAGAAGCCTCTGAATATGTGGCTCTGGCGCTTTTCATCAATTTCTTGTTCGGTTTGTTTATCAGCGTGGTTCTGTTCCTTTTTGGTGAATCCATCTTGAGGATGATGAAGCTGCCGGAGGAATTGATGGATCAGTCGCTGCAATATTTGCAGATTGTCGGAGGGCTTTCCTTTATCGAGTCACTAATATTGACCATTGGAGCTATCGTCCGCTGTCACGGATTTACCAAGGATGCGATGTATGTGACGATGGGAATGAACGTCCTGAATGTCATCGGAAACTATTTATTCATCTTCGGTCCGTTCGGGCTTCCGGTGCTGGGGGTAACAGGGGTGGCTCTTTCTACCGCTGTAAGCCGGGCTATCGGTTTAGTCGTTATGTTTATGATCCTGTGGAAAAGGGTGGAAGGGCAAATCCCGTTCCAGTGCCTTTTTCCTTTTCCCAAAAAGGAACTAGGGCAGCTTTTGAAAATAGGGATTCCTTCAGCGGGAGAGCATCTGGCTTACAATTCCTCACAGGTTGTCATCACGTACTTCATCTCTTTGATCGGAACGGAGTCATTGACAACCAAGATTTATGCCCAGAATATTTCGATGTTCATTTTCTTGTTTGCTGTTGCTATGGGGCAGGGAACACAGATTTTGATTGGTCATTTAATCGGGGCCAGGAAGAATGAGGAGGCTTATAATACTTGCTTACGCAGCCTGAGGATTGCGATGCTGATTTCCTTGGGGATGGCGTCTATCTTTTCCTTGTTCCGTGAACAGCTGCTGGGGATTTTCACCGATAACCCGACCGTCATTGCCCTTGGGAGCACATTAATTCTATTGACTATCATTCTCGAGCCAGGCAGGACCTTTAACTTAGTGATCATTAATTCCTTGCGTTCCGCAGGGGATGTCAAGTTCCCTGTCTATATGGGGATCCTGTCCATGTGGGGAGTTGGCGTGACGCTCTCCTACTTGCTGGGAATTCATTTTGGTTTGGGTTTGATCGGTGTTTGGATCGCTTTCGCGGCAGATGAGTGGCTGCGCGGGTTATTCATGCTCTGGCGATGGCGTTCACGGGTTTGGGAGAAGATGTCCTTTGTTAATGGAAAAAGCCAAGAAGGTCTAGGGATCTAGAAGCTTTCTTGGCTTTTTTTGCGTCGACAAAAACCGGGTGGTGACAGGCACCTTATCTAATCGAAGATTGCCGCAGTACTAAGCGGTGAGGAATAATGACTGAATGTTGATGGATCTCTTCTTCATTGATTTTTTTGATCAGCATTTGAGTAGCGGTATAGCCTAACTGGTAAATCCCAATATCAATCGTCGTTAATGGGGGGGTGGTCAATTCAGATATGGAAACATTATTGAAGCTGACGATGGCAAGATCATCAGGCACCTTATAATTCAAATCGTAGAGACCTCGAAGAATGCCGAAGGCAATCAAATCATCTGTCACGACTAAGGCCGTTGGGCGATTGGGCCTCTCCAGCATCATGGAAATCGCGTGGTAACCGCTATCCTGCAGGAAGGAGGCTTCCATCATCCAGTCGGGATGAATGGAGAGTCCGCTGTCCTCCAAAGCCTTGCGGCATCCTTTCAGCCGATCCTGCGAAACGACCAGCTCCTTTGGACCGCTGACAAAGCCGATTCGCTGATGGCCCTGCTTAATCAGATGCGCTGCAGCATCATATCCAGCCTTTACGTTGTTGGTATCTACAGAGAGGATATCCGGATGCTGCTGGGAGCTTCCTATTAAAATAAAAGGGAAATCTCGTTCTTTCAGCAGCGGGATGAGCGGGTCATTGACGCGGGAAGTCAAGAGGATGACTCCATCCGCCCTTCCGCCGTAGACTAGACGGTTGAAGGCAGCCTTTTCTTGTTCCTGGTTGCTTCCGGCTGACATCAATAGGTCATATCCTGCCTGGTTAGCATAAGCATTAATGCCTCGCAATACCTCAGGGAAGAAAGGATTGAGAAAGATTTCCTCCGCTGCCCGCGGCAGAATGACGCCGATGGTCTGGGTACTGCGGGAAACGAGGCTTTTGGCCATGACGTTAGGATGGTAACCGAGCGTATTCATGGCTTCTTTAACTTTTGCCGTGGTCTTGGGGCTAATCCTGGTACTGTTCGAAATCACACGCGAAACGGTGGATGGAGCAACCCCAGCCAATTTAGCCACATCTTTTATCGTTACTGACATCGAAATCCCTCAGATCATATGCTTTAGTGCGCAAACGCTTTCCATATTAATCATAAATACTTCACGATGGGAAGTCAACAAAAGGAACAAATATCGTTAAAATGAAAAACAGCAAGTATAGTTGAAAAATAAAGAAAAATTAAGATTTCATGTGTTAAATCAGTGAAATCAACCGAAAATCAGCTCAAACCATTTGTGCAAACGGTTTCGCAATCATGACGAATAGTGTATGATAGTATCAAATCAAACCGTTGTCCTATACGATTAACAAAAAGAAAAGGGCTACAGATTTTTTTGTTTATTGGTGCAAAGGTTTGCACAAGGAATTTTGGTAGGGAGGGGTTATATCTTGGTTAAGTTAAAAAAGTTGAGCTCTATTCTATTGAGCTCTGCCCTTGCTTTTTCAGCCTTAATAGGGTGCAGCAGCGGAAATCAGGGAACGGACAGGGCATCAGCAACAGAGGACAAGCCGGGAACCGTACAGGCCGCATCGGATGTACTGGTTCCTGAAGAGGAGGCTAAACTTGTTGTTTGGGAAAGTAAAGGAAAAGACATTGACGTCTTGAAGAAAATCGCTGACGCTTTTACTGAAGAATATGGAATCCCTGTGAGGGTGGAAGAAGTAGATCAAGGGGAACAGATCGGCAAATTAACAACCGATGGACCGGCCGGTTTGGGAGCCGATGTGGTCACCTTCCCGCATGACCAATTGGGCAATGCCGTGGCTACAGGGCTTGTCGTTCCCAACGAATTCTTTGAAGAAGAAACCAAAGCGGAATTCCTGGATAATGCGGTAAGAGCCGTATCCATGGATGGCATGGTTTATGGCTATCCGAAGTATGTGGAAACTTACGCCTTATTTTATAACAAAGATCTGGTTCGCGAGGCTCCAGCAACCTTTGATGAGGTTATAGCCTTTGCCAAGGAGAATACGGATGCCCAAAATAATAAGTTCGGCTTTATGTGGGATGTAGGGAATTTCTATTTCAGCTATCCTTTTCTTTCCGGGTTTGGCGGTTATGTGTTTAAGGATGGGATCGATCCGGATGATATGGGCTTGAACAACGAAGGGGCCGTTGAAGGGGCCAGGTTTATGCAAGGCCTGAAGGAAATTCTTCCTTTGAATGCCGGCGATATCAATAATGATATAAAAACTTCCCTATTTTCGGAGGGAAAGCTTGGCCTTAACATTGACGGGCCTTGGGCTGTCGGTACGTTCAAGTCGGAAGGGGTGAACTTCGGGGTGGTTCCGCTGCCTACCTTGCCAAATGGGGAGCATCCAAAATCCTTTTCTGGCGTAAGAGCTTGGTATGTCAATGCTTACACCAAATATCCGAAAGCGGCGAGGCTGTTTGCCCGCTATGCGACATCAAAGGAAAACCTGGAAATGGCTCATCAAACGCTTGGAAGCATTCCTGCTCGCAAAGATTTGGAAGAGCTAGTCGCTAAAGATGAAATATCCATGGCGTTTTTGGAGCAATTCAAGCATTCATCTCCCATGCCATCCATTCCGCAAATGAATGCGGTTTGGGATCCTGCTAAGGCTGCACTGGGCACCATCTGGAATGATGGAAGAGATCCGAAAGCCGCATTAGATGAAGCAGTAGAGCAAATCAGGCAGGGAATGAAAAAGTAAGCGGTTAATATGACACGGACAGGAGGGGCAAGAATGGATACGAAGATAACCGTTCCTTTGGAAGGGACGCAAAGCAAGTCACAAGCCAAAATGGCAGCGGTTTTATCCGCCTTATGGATGGGGCTTGGGCAGTTATTTAATCGCCAGATCGGCAAAGGTTTGTTATTTTTTGCAGCTGGAATTTTCGAAATGGTGTTTATTTTCACTTCCTTAGGGGAGAAGGTACATGGATTGATTACACTAGGCGAGCATCCAGGCCAAATTCAGAAGGTCGATGGAATCTATCAAATGGTTCCGGGAGATCATTCGATCTTTTTGATGCTCGAAGGAGTGATTGCCTTATTTGTTTTGATCTTATTTCTTTCGTTGCATTATGCAAGTGTGAAAGATGCTTATCGAGTGGCTAAAGAAATGGAAGAGGGAAAAAGCCCAAATCGCTTCGCAGCCACATTGGCCAATCTGAAAGATAGGAACTTTGTCTATGTATTACTGTTTCTCCCCATTATTGCTACCCTGTTTTTTACAGTCTTGCCGATCGTGTTCAGCGTTCTCTTAGCGTTTACGAATTTCTCGGCACCCAGGAATATTCCTCCAGCCGGTTTGGTCAATTGGGTAGGGTTTCAGACTTTTATCGATCTTTTCACTATGAAAGCATGGAGCCAAACCTTCTTCGGCGTGGCTGCCTGGACCGTAGTATGGGCCGTTTCGGCAACGGTTACTTGCTACTTTGGAGGGATCCTTCTAGCTGTCCTGATCAATCAGGAGGGGATTCGCTTCAAGAAATTTTGGCGAACCGTCATGATTATCCCCTGGGCTATTCCTGCTTTTGTTTCTTTGCTCATCATGCGCAATATTTATAATGGGCAATTCGGTCCGATTAACCAATATCTGAAGATGCTTGGCTTTGAGGCGATCCCATGGCTGACGGACCCGATGCTGGCCAAATTCACGGTTATTTTTGTCAATATGTGGGTGGGGATTCCCGTTACGATGGTTTTGGTTACAGGCGTCTTAGCCAGTATTCCCAAAGAATTGTATGAAGCGGCGGATATGGACGGGGCAACTTCGATCCAGAAGTTCTGGAAAATTACGATGCCGATGATCCTTTTCGCGACGGCTCCGCTCCTGATTATGCAGTTTGCAGGCAACATCAATAATTTTAACGTCATTTTCTTGTTAACGGACGGAAATCCTCCTGTCGCAGGCTATCAATCTGCTGGGGGAACGGATTTGCTGATCACCTGGCTTTACAAGCTAACGCTTCAGCAAAACCAGTTCAATATGGCTTCCGCCATCGGAATCCTCATCTTTATCTTTATTTCTGTATTCTCGATTGTGAATTACCGCCGAACGAGATCCTTTAAGGAGGAGGACATGATTCAATGAGACCGAGTAAAATACGCTTATTCTTCAGTTATGCCCTGTTGATTGTCCTTTCTGTTATCAGCCTATATCCGGCGATATGGGTGATTATGTCTTCGTTTAAGGTAGGGGATAGCCTATTCAGTGAAACGATCATTCCGACAGCACTGACATTGGAGCATTATGTTGATTTGTTCAAGGAAACGGATTATGCCCTTTGGTATTGGAATACGCTGAAAATTTCAGTCATCACCATGATCGTCGGAACCACCTTAGTCGTGATGACCGCTTATGCCTTATCCCGATTTCGCTTTAAAGGCCGAAAATTCGGACTGATGACGATGCTTGTCATTACGATGTTCCCGAGCTTCATGGGAATGATTGCAATCTATATATTGCTGATGCAAATCGGTCTTCTGGATACTCATTTTGCTTTGATCCTTGTTTATAGTACCGGCGCCATTGTGGGAGGGGCTTGGGTGGCAAAGGGGCATTTCGATTCCCTCCCGCGCGGATTGGAGGAGGCGGCCATGATCGATGGGGCAACCAACTGGATCATTTTTACCCGTATCATGCTCCCGCTGTCCAAGCCCATCCTTACTTTTGTAGCCTTGACTTCCTTTATTGGTCCTTGGATGGATTTCATCTTCGCCAAGCTGGTTCTTCGGTCTTCCGAAAAGAAAACTTTGGCCGTAGGCCTATATGAGATGGTATCGACGACCCAATCGAAAGTCGAATTTACGACCTTCGCGGCCGGTTCGGTATTGGTAGCGATTCCAATTACTCTACTATTCATCTTCCTGCAAAGATATCTGATTGCAGGCCTAACGTCGGGGGCGACGAAGGGGTAGGGTTTGGTGGAGTGTTTTAACATGAAGAACAGCTGGAACGGTGGTATGTATTGGAGAGCTGCTTATCGATTTTTTGACAGAAGGAAGAAAGCGATCCGTTAGTGAAGTTTACCATAAATAGATGAGGTGTAGGTATGAGAAAAACGAAGATTGTTTGCACGATTGGACCAGCAAGCGAAAAACCTGAAGTCTTAAAAAAATTAATGTTAGCCGGCATGAATGTGGCGAGGTTGAACTTTTCTCACGGCAGTCATGAGGAACACGAGCAGCGCATCGATGCGATTCGGTCTTGTGCAAAAGAATTGAATCACAAGGTGGCCATTATGCTCGACACCAAGGGACCGGAAATTCGTACCGGGGTGTTAAAGGATGGGCAAATTACGCTAAAGGCGGGGGATTTCCTTGTCCTCACAACGGAACAGATCGAAGGAACGCGGGAGAGGGTTAGCGTCACCTACGACCAGTTGCCCAACGATGTGCATGCGGGTGCTACCATCCTCGTGGATGACGGATTAATCGAACTCAAGGTAGAAGAGATTCAAGGAAATGATATCCGCTGCCGGGTCATCGATGGCGGCGAATTAAAGAACCGCAAAGGGATCAACCTTCCTCAACTCTCGGTCAACCTGCCCAGTATTACGGAAAAGGATATAGCGGATATTACCTTTGGGATTCACAAGAAGGTGGACTATATCGCCGCTTCCTTTGTCCGCAAGGCCTCGGATGTTCTTCAAATCAGGCATATTCTCGAGGAATCCGGGTCCAATATTCGTATTATTTCCAAAATAGAGAATGAGGAAGGCGTTCATAACATGCAGGACATTCTGGAGGTATCAGATGGCTTGATGGTGGCCCGTGGAGACCTGGGGGTTGAGATTCCTGCCGAGGAAGTTCCTTTGGTTCAAAAGAGGATGATTGCCGCCTGCAATGCCATGGGTAAACCGGTGATCACCGCTACCCAAATGCTCGATTCCATGCAGAATAACCCAAGGCCAACGAGAGCGGAAGCGAGCGATGTGGCGAATGCGATCTTTGACGGAACCGATGCGATTATGCTCTCCGGCGAGACCGCTGCGGGGAGGTACCCGATCGAAGCGGTACAAACGATGGATCGGATTGCCCGAAAAGCGGAATCCTCCGCGATTTATCATGAACGCTTTTACCAGGACAAGTACGAAGGGAAAATGACGATAACCGATGCGTTGGGACAAGCCGTCATGACTACGGCATCGGCCCTGCAAGCGGCTGCGATCCTTACTCCTACAGAGAGCGGGTATACGGCTCGATCCGTGGCTAAACACCGCCCGGCTTGCCCCATTGTAGCGGTCACTCCGCATGAGGATGTGGTGAATCATCTGACTTTAGTTTGGGGAGTCTATCCGATCCACCATGAAAGTCCGGGTAATACGGATGAAATGATAGAAAAGGCCATTCAGGCCGCTGTTGAAGAAAAGATGATCAAGTATGGGGATCGCATCGTCATTACAGCAGGCGTGCCTGTTCGCGAATCAGGTGCCACCAACATGATGAAGGTTCATGTTGTCGGCAAGGTTGTAGGCAGAGGACGCGGCATCGGTGACTGTGGGGTAACAGGCAAGGTAGTTATTGTCGGATCGAAAGGTTGGGAAGATAAAGTCAATGAGACGACCATCCTCGTTGCCCAACATACGGACAAGCAGCATACGCCGTTCATTGAGAAGGCCGCTGCTTTAGTTACGGAAGATGGCGGGTTAACCTCGCATGCGGCGATCGTTGGCTTGAATTTAGGCAAGGCCGTCATCATAGGGGTTGAGGGAGCCACGACGCTATTTAAGGATGGCAATGAGATCACGGTGGATTCCCATCAGGGGCATATTTATCAAGGTATGGAGAGAATTCTATAGTTAAATGAGGCTGTTCCTAAAGGTCGGTAAAAACCGACTTTTTGGGGGCAGCCTTTTCTTTTTTGGGGAGATAAAAGTGGGTTTAGGGGATGATCCCATCGGGATAGAGTTGATTCGTATGGGACAATGCGGCTAAGGTGCTGCTTCGGGATGAGAATTCTTTCTGTGCAGATTAGAGAGGGAAAGGTGGGTTTGACGTAAGTAGAAATTGTCCATTTAACCCCCAAAAATTACCACTTTTTCTTGCCGTTAGGTGGAATAACTCCCACTAATGGCAGCGGAACGGCCAAAATGAAGGGCTTGAGCTGCATTAGATGGAGTTTTTCCAATTATTTCAACTTTATCTTGTTTGATTTGGATTGTAAGTGGCATTTTTCCACTTATTGAACCTTTTCGTCCACCCGGCCCCAGGGAACTCTCTGTTCCCTGGGGCCGGGTGGATCACATCGCCTTTTTTCAGAGAAAAGCGAATGACTTCTTTTTCAAGATAGGGAAGAGGGATGTGAGAGAGCTCATCTCCCAGAAAGTTCATTAGCTTATTTTCCGCAAGACCGCATACCCATAACCAGGCAAAGACAAAGTCAATCCTTTGCCATTCGCATCTAGGATTTCATCCGTAAGTGCCTCTTCCCAGCCGGAACCGGCAAGCTCCTTAAGATTCAGGGTAACCGGCTGATCGTGGTTATTGACGACAATAACGAAATGCTCCTGGTTATCCTTCCGTTCATAGGCAATAGCCTGTTTGGAGCTAACCTTAAGGAATCGGAACAGACCTGTTCTTAATGCCGAGTACTTTTTTCTTAGTCCTATCAGCTGCTTGTAAAATTGGAAAAGCTCCCGATCCTGCTTTTCTTGGTCCCAAACCATGGGCTTCCGGCAGCCGGGATCATGTCCTCCCGTCATACCTACTTCATCCCCATAATAAATGCAGGGGGTGCCTACATAGGTAAGCTGGAAAAGAACAGCCAACCTCATTCGCTTCGTATCTTCTTCGCACATGGTTAAAAGACGAGGTGTATCATGGCTATCCAGCAAATTGAACGCGGCTTCATTGACTTGCAGGGGATAGCTCATATTCACCCTATTGATTTGGTTCCTGAACTGTTCAGCTTGGGATGCCTTCCTCGCAAAGAAATCGAGAACGGCATTGGTAAAGGGATAGTTCATGACCGAATCAAACTGATCCCCTTGCAGCCAGGGCATTGAGTCATGCCAGATTTCCCCTAATATATAAGCATCCGGATTGGCGTTTTTGACGGTTTGGCGAAACTCTCTCCAAAAATGATGATCGACTTCATTGGCCACATCCAGCCGCCAGCCATCAATCCTAACCTCTTCCATCCAATAGCGCGCTACCTCCAAGAGGTATTCTTTCACTTCTGGATTCTCCGTATTGAGCTTGGGCATCCGGGATACAAAAGCAAAGGTATCGTAGTTGGGAAGGGGATGGGTTTTAATCGGGAATTCCCGGATATGGAACCAGTCCTTATACTTTGACCGCGCCCCATGATTGAGGACATCTTGAAAAGGTTGAAAATGAAAACCGGAGTGATTAAACACCGCATCTAGCAGCACCCGAATCCCATGACCATGACACTTTCGAACAAGTTCCTTTAGTTTCTCATTGTTCCCGAAATGCGGATCGACTTTCAAATAGTTTTTTGTATCGTATTTATGATTGGTCATCGCTTCAAAAATGGGAGTAAAATAAATGGCGTTGATCCCCAATTCGATCAGATGATCCAGATGGTCTATGACACCCTGAAGGTCGCCGCCGAAATAATTATTTCCCTTCGGTTCTCCGACTGTCCAATCTTCAATCTGATCTGGGTCGTTGGTAGGATCGCCATTGGCAAAGCGCTCGGGGAAAATTTGATAGAATACCGCATCCTTTACCCAGGTAGGAGGCTGGAAAACATCAATGGGGTTGATGAAAGGAAATTCAAATAAGGGATGGCCATTGGGGGGCTTCTCTCTTAGGAATCCGCTTTCAGTCATCCATACTTGCTTGGATCCGGATAGGAATTGGAAGCTGTAGCGGAGCCTGCGGTAGGGTGGACGCACCTCGACCTGCCAATAATCGAAGAGCTCATCGGATGCGATTTTTATCATCTCCGAGGTCTCTGAAATATAATCCCAGTTATATTTATCGCCATGATAGAGGTTGACTTTCTGTACATCATTTTTTTTCGTCCGAACCCGAAGGTGAACGGTTTGGGAATCATAAGCATAGGCGTAATTATCTTTGGGTCTGTGATAAATCGCTTCCAGAAACATGCAGTATCCTCCAATCAGTTGATACTGAAAAATGTATAACCAACCGAAAGATTTAGCGGTCGTACCTTATAGGTATGGTAGCGTGATCTTTCAGTTGAAAAAGTGTTATCAAAAATCCAGCTTGTATTTGTCAAATTGTACCTTTATTATTTTAGAGAGTGCAATTTTCTGACTTCCAGAAATAATTGTAATGGATTTTATCCATTACTGCAATCGTTTGCGCAATAAAAGACAATACATTATCTCAGAACATGGAGTGATCAGTTATGAAAACCATACCCCTTCATCGTCGCGGGATCCCAGTAAGTCCTCTGGTGCTAGGCTGTATGGGCCTTGGCGGAGGATGGAACCGGAATCCGATTACCGCAGAGCATATCAAACAAGCCCATGAAGCAATTGAATCCGCCCTTTCCATCGGAATTAACCTATTTGATCACGCAGATATTTATACCTATGGCAAAGCGGAGAGAGTATTTGGGGAGGTTTTGAGGGAACAGCCCCATTTAAGAGAAAACATGTTCATTCAATCCAAGTGCGGCATCCGCTTTAAAGAAAATTCAGGTGTTCCGGGGCGATACGATTTTTCCGAGGAGCATATTCGACGAAGCGTGGATGGCATTTTGGAGAGATTGGGCGTCGAATACATTGATTTTCTTCTTCTCCATCGCCCTGACCCGCTTATGGACCCGGAGGAAGTGGCCAAAACCATTCATGATTTAAAGTCATCCGGTAAAGTTCGCTGGTTCGGCGTGTCTAATATGAGTGCGGGACAAATTCGTTTGCTGCAATCTTATTGCGAGGAGCCCTTCCTCATCAACCAATTAGAAATGAGCTTGGCCAAAATGGGCTGGCTGGAAACGGGTGTACTTGTCAATCACGGGGAAGCGGCAGAGAACATTTTCCCGGAAGGGACATTAGAATATTGCAGATTAGAGAATATCCAACTGCAGGCATGGGGTCCCCTTGCTCAAGGTGTGTTTTCCGGGAATTCATTAGATAAGCAAAGGGAGTCGATTATACTGACAGCTAAGCTCGTTCAAGAGATGGCTGAACAAAAACAAACCACTCCTGAGGTCATTGTCCTTTCGTGGCTCATGACTCACCCAGCAGGCATTCAACCGGTTATCGGTACCGTAAACCCAGATCGCATCCAAGCATGTGCGGATGCAGGGAAGATAACCCTTACAAGAGAGCAATGGTATAACCTCTATGTGAGTTCGAGAGGGAGGGCTCTTCCATAAGATTGTAAGGGAAAGCTTGTGGGCAACTGCAGGATTGCCGTTTTGCCGGAACTATTACAGTGATAAGCCTTGTTTTCTTTTTTTCTCCATTTAGGGTAGAATGGTTATGGAACTGATTCCATAGTCCATAAATAGTGGAGTGATAAATACGTGCCAACCATATCGGATGTTGTAAGATTATCGGGGGTGTCAAAAACCACCGTTTCGCGTGTCATAAATAATTCTCCTTATGTTTCCAAAGAGAAAAGAGAACGTGTGCTGGAAGTGATGAGAGAACTTGGATATACCCCGAATCCGGCAGCAAGAAGATTAAGGGGACAACTAACGACAACGATTGGTGTAATTGTGCCGAGAATCGTAAACCCCTTTTTTTCCTATCTTGTCGATGCGATGGAAAAGATCGCCTACCGCAATGGCTATCAGGTCTTGATTTTCCAGAGCAATGAGGATAAAAAGAAAGAATTGGCGTTTTTAAACCTATTAAAAACCAAACAAGTGGATGGAATTATCATGACTTCCATCGAACATGAGTGGAGCATCATTGAGCCGTTCATGGAGTACGGGCCCATTTTGCTATGCAACGAATATGTCAACCATGCTAGAGTTCCGATGGTTCGCTTAGATCAATACAAAGGAGCCTTTTTAGGAGTCAAGCATTTGATCGATAGGGGTCATCAAAAAATTGCCTATTGCACAGGCGGATTGTTTACCGAGCATGGGAAAGATAAAGATCGCAATCAGGGGTACCAAAAAGCTCTGGAAGAGGCAGGGATCAAGGTGAACCCGCAGTGGATTTTTGTGAATCAGCATAGTATTGAAGACGGAAAACAAGTGATGAGGCAAATTCTTGAAATGGAGGATCGCCCCACCGCCGTATTTACTGGAAGTGATGAGGTTGCTGCCGGAATGATCATGGAAGCAAAAGAGCATCAAGTAAGAATTCCGGAAGACCTTGCCATCATTGGTTTTGATGATCAGCCGCACGCAGAAATGCTGGAACCGAAACTTACGACGATTCGCCAGCCTATCGAGCAAATGGGAGAAAAAGCAATGGAGATACTTATTGAGATGCTCCATAATCCTGATTTAGAGCCAGTGGTCTGTGAACTTCCAATTGAACTTGTCATCCGAAAATCAACATAGATTAAACTTAAGGAAATGATGGTGGGAGCTAGGAGACTTAGCTTCCATTTTTTTTTTGAAGAAAAAAATGATTGAAACCGATACCATAATATAATACAATGTTGGATATAAAACAGAAAGAGGAGGTATATGTAATACCAAACAAGCTGAATCCACTTTCATACTTAATTTTAGATATCGTGTTTTTTTAAATATCAATGGAACCGATACCATATTTTGAAGAAAGTGAAAGAGTGGTTTAATGTGAGTCTAATTTTGATTAGATGTTAAGAATTCCCCACGAAATTTGTGCAAACTATACCAGAGTGAAAGAGGAACATTCTAGTTAAAGGGACATGGTTTGTTCGTTCAGAAAGCTTTGGATAAGGAGGGTTATAAGTTGTACAAGTCCACTATGTATTGGAAACTTAGTATGTATTTCTTTTTCTTTTTCTTCACCTATGCTGCCTGTTATTCATTTTTTACCATTTGGTTAGGTCAAAAAATTCAATTAAGCGGTGTTCAAACGGGGATTATCTTTTCTGTTAATGCCGTTTTTGCACTTATTATTCAGCCTTTATATGGGTATATTTCCGACCGCATCGGCTTTAAAAAGCATATTTTGTATTTTATTAGCATATTGCTTGTCTTTGTTGGACCCTTCTTCATTTACGTGTACGCTCCTCTCCTGAAATTGAACTTTTTCTTGGGTGCCATCGTTGGAGGTCTCTATTTAGGTGTTACCTTTTTGGGGGGATGCGGTGCTGTCGAATCGTATATTGAAAAAGTAGGAAGGAAATATCATTTTGAGTTCGGCCGAGCGAGGATGTGGGGCTCTCTTGGATCAGCAAGTGCTGCGTTTTTTGCGGCGCGTTTTTTCAATATGAATCCCAATATTAACTTTTGGATAGCCTCCCTCACTGCTCTTATTTTGGTGGTTATTATGTTAATGACCAAAGTGGAGATGACCGAAAAAGAAGTTGAACGGGCTGAATCTGTCACTTTAAAACATGTTGGACAGCTTTTCCTATTGAAAGATTTCTGGTTTTTTATGATATATGTGTTGGGAGTTGCATGTGTATATACTGTATTTGATCAACAGTTTCCGCTCTATTTCGCTTCCCTTTTTCCTACGGTAGAGCAAGGGAATCAAGTTTTTGGCTATTTGAATTCACTCCAGGTTTTCTTGGAGGCAGGGATGATGTTTATGGCACCTCTTATCGTGAATAAGATGGGGGCAAAAAAAGCTTTAGTATTCGCTGGATTTGTCATGGCATTCCGAATCATCGGCTCAGGGCTCGTTGCCGGATCTTTTGGGATTTCATTTTTCAAGTTGATTCATTCTTTAGAATACGCCGTTTTGATGGTGGCTATCTTCAAATACTTAGCTTCCAACTTTGATACTCGATTATCATCCGTTCTTTACTTGGTGGGTTATCAGTTTGCCATGCAAATCGGCACAACGGTCCTATCGCCAATTGCCGGGAGTTTGTATGACGGTATGGGATTTAGACACACTTATATATTGATGGGTCTTTTTATCCTTGTTTTTACTGGCATATCCGCTTTTACGTTACTGAACCAAAAGAAAGACGTTGCGATCAAACAAGCAGCTTAGATATAGGGTGATTGTTAGTCCCGCTTTTTTCAAAATAAAAAATAAAAAATGCATTGAAACCGATACCACATTTTCAGGAGGTAAAAGTGGAGAATGTATATCACTACTAACTTTAAAAGGTTAATAGGAGTTGATGAAGGATGAATAGACAAGGCATATTGCAAGAAAAGGAGTTCGTTTCTTCAAGTAACCAAGATAAGCGAAAAGAACGGACTTCATTGAAGTTTAAAAAACAAAGGCAATTAAAAAAGGCTGGATTATTCGCTTTATTTGTCGGACCCGTGTTTTTAGCGTTTGCGATTGTCGTCCTTATTCCCTTCTTTTCAGGAATTTATTATGCTTTTACGGACTGGAACGGGGTAACAGGAACCATCAATTGGGTGGGATTGGATAATTTTAAATATTTATTTGCCGAAGACAAGCAGTTTCAGCAGTCGTTCTTGCTTACAACGAAATATACAGTTATTGCCGTTTTATTAACCAACTTGGCAGGATTCGGATTAGCCCTGCTTGTTACGCAAATGTTGAAAACAAGAAATGTTTTGCGTACGGTATTCTTCATGCCTAACTTGATTGGCGGCCTTTTGCTGGGATTCATTTGGCAGTTTATTTTCGTGAAAGGTTTCGCATCCATAGGGCAATTAACGGGTTTGTCTTTTTTTCAGTTGCCTTGGCTGGGAGATGCGCAAACGGGATTCTGGGGAATCGTTATTGTCAGCGTATGGCAAGGGGCTGGCTATATCATGATCATCTATGTCGCTGCATTGCAGAACGTCCCTCAAGAGATCGTTGAAGCAGCCAAAATGGATGGAGCGAATAAATGGCAAGTTCTCCGCCATATTACCCTGCCGATGGTAGCTCCGGCCGTAACGGTCTGCTTATTCTTAACGATCGCATCGTCATTCAAGATCTTTGACGTAAACTTATCCTTAACAAACGGCGGTCCATTTAAGTCAACAGAAATGCTAGCCTTTAACATTTATACAGAAGCATTCGTCAATAACCGCTATGGCATTGGTGAAGCAAAAGCACTCATCTTCTTCCTTGTTGTAGCCGCAATCACCGTCATGCAGGTGATAATTTCGAAGAAGAAGGAGGTGGAGTCCTAATGGGAAACAAGTATACAGGAAAAACGATGATCATTGAAAGTCTTGCCATCCTGCTTGGACTGATCTTTTTGGTGCCGTTCTATTATGTGGTATCCAATTCCTTAAAATCGTTTGCTGAGATATTAACCAATACGTCAGCTTTGCCGTCTGTGCTTCATTTCGAGAATTATGCAAATGCATTTGAACAAATGAACTATATCCAAGCCTTCACCAACTCCCTGATTATCACCATAGCCAGCAATGCGGTTCTCGTTGTGTTTTCTTCTATGGCTGCTTACATGCTGGTCCGGACAAAAAAGAAGATCAGCCATATCATTTTTATGATTTTCGTAGCGGCCATGGTCATTCCCTTCCAATCGATCATGATTCCGCTGGTCAAAGTAGCGGGCAACCTGGGATTAAGCGGCATCTGGGGTCTCGTCATCATGTACTTGGGCTTTGGGTCTGGAATGACCATCTTCCTGTATCATGGTTTTATCAAAGGGATTCCGGTAGAGGTGGAAGAGGCTGCGATCATTGACGGTTGTTCGACGTTCGGCGTGTTCTGGAAAATTGTATTTCCATTGCTGAAGCCCATTACGGTCACGGTCGTTATCCTGAACAGCTTATGGATTTGGAATGACTTCTTATTGCCATCCCTCATCCTTCAAGATCCTGATTCAAGAACGATTCCATTAGCCACATTTTTCTTCTTTGGACAGTATACCAAGCAGTGGGATATGGCACTAGCCGCATTAGTCATCAGCATTATTCCATTACTAATATTCTTCTTTATGATGCAAAAGCACATTATTAAAGGAATAACAAGCGGATCCATTAAATGAAATCCAGATGAACAACACTTATTTAAATCAGGAGGGGTAAATCATGTCTTTAAAAATCAAAAAGCTTCCACTAGCTGCTGGCATA
Organism: Ammoniphilus soli; assembly: GCF_040813775.1. Taxonomy (NCBI): domain Bacteria; kingdom Bacillati; phylum Bacillota; class Bacilli; order Caryophanales; family Paenibacillaceae; genus Ammoniphilus; species Ammoniphilus soli. Next base: position 209,048 of record NZ_JBEGDL010000004.1, on the reverse strand, counting down.
CTATCCGCTTCGCTTCTATTTGCAGCCGCTTGTTCCAATGACAGCGCAAGCGAAGCGCAAAAAAACGGCGACGGTACAGGGGATCAGGTTGTTGTTGACATTCTGCAAGGTAAAGTTGAAGTCGCAAACCAGTTAGAAGCATTAACGGATCAATACGCAAAAGAGCATCCGAACGTGACCTTTAATATTCAAACCGTTGCAGATCCTACTGTGCTCAAAACCAAGTTTGCTTCCGGCAGTGCCCCTGATATCTTTACGCTCCAAGGATATCAGGATACTCAAACCTGGAAAGATAAATTGGAGGATTTATCCGATCAGCCATGGGTAAAAGATGCGTATGAGAATGCATTGGAGCCCATGACTATGGATGGCAAAATATATGGACAGCCTGTAAATCTTGAGGGCTATGGTTTAGTTTACAATAAGGAATTGTTTAAGAAGGCCGGAATAACAGGACTTCCTAAAACGTATTCCGAGTTGGAGGCAGCGGCAAAAAAGCTGAAGGCTGCTGGCATTACTCCTTTCTCTGTCGGCTACGGGGAATGGTGGGTATTAGGGAACCATGGCCTGAATATCGCGTTTGCATCCCAGCAAGATCCCGATGCATTTATCAAGGGACTAAATGGAGGTACGGCTCACATTGCAGGAAATGAGTATTTCGAAAAGTATTTAGAGCTAGTGGACCTAACGGTTAAATATGGCAATAGCAACCCATTAACCACCGACTACAATACGCAAGTTACCTTATTCGCCACAGGTGAAACGGCCATGATCCAGCAAGGAAACTGGATACAGCCCATGCTTGATCAAATCGCTCCTAATATGGAGGTGGGCATTCTTCCCATTCCTCTTAGTGATGATCCGGCGATAGCGGATAAACTGCCGGTCGGTGTACCGAGCAACTGGGTCATCCATAACGGAGCACCTGAAGCAGACAAGCAAGCGGCAAAGGATTTCTTAAACTGGATGGTTACATCAGAAGAAGGCAAACGTGCATTGGTTGAAGATTTTAAATATATTCCAGCCTTTAAGTCTATCGAAGCAAGCGCAAAAGTGATAGGACCATTAGGTCAAGAACTTAACCAAAAATCAAAAGAAGGAAAAACCTTCAGTTGGGAATTTGCGAAATATCCGGATGGTGCAGGCCAGGAATTTGGTTCAACCCTGCAAGCCTTTGTCGGCGGAAACGTATCGAAAGAAGAAGCTCTGAAGGCTCTTGAAAGCAGTTGGGCTAAATTTAAAAAGTAAGATTCAGGCATGCAGATGTGGTTTTAACATCATTGATGGAACCGATACCATAAAATGGATCATTGAGGAGGCCGTAAAATAATGGAAAGAAAATGGTGGCATAAATCTGTTGTTTATCAAATTTACCCGAGAAGTTTTTATGATTCCAATGGCGATGGAGTCGGTGACTTGAAGGGAGTCATTCAGAAGCTGGATTACTTGAAAGAGCTAGGCATCGATGTGATCTGGCTTAGCCCGGTATATCAATCGCCTATGGATGATAACGGTTATGACATTTCCGATTATCATGCCATTGCGGAAGAGTTCGGCACGATGGAAGAAATGGAGCAGTTGATTGAGGAATCCAAGAAGAGAGAGATAAAAATCATCATGGATCTGGTCGTTAATCATACCTCGGATGAACACGCATGGTTTATGGAGTCCAAAAGCGGAAGAAGCAACCCGAAGAGAAACTGGTATATATGGAAAGATGCAAAGGATGGGACCCCTCCCAATAACGGCCGTTCCATCTTTGGAGGCTCAGCTTGGGAGTATGATGAGGCAACAGAACAGTACTATCTCCATGTCTTTTCCAGAAAGCAGCCGGATTTGAATTGGGAAAATGCCGAAGTTAGGCAAGCGGTGTACAAGATGATCAGATGGTGGCTAGACAAAGGAATTAGCGGTTTTCGAGTGGATGCCATCACGTTTATTAAAAAAAATCGGGATTTTCCGGATATCCTTGCGGATTCAGAAGACGGTTTGGCGCCAATTGCAGAAGTAAGTTTAAACCAGGAAGGAATTCATGCATTTTTAAGCGAGCTAAAAAGGAACACATTCTCGCACTATGATATTCTAACGGTTGCGGAAGCGCCTGGTGTTCATCCTGATGAATTGCCAAAGTATGTGGGGGAAGATGGGCATTTTAATATGCTTTTTGAATTTGATCATGTAGATTTGGATCTGGATAAGGAAGGGAAATGGTACCAGCCTAAAGAATGGACCTTATTGGAATTGAAATCCGCCATTACGAAGAGCCAGAACGTATACAACCAAATGGGGTGGGGTGCCCTTTACCTGGAAAATCATGATCAGCCGCGTTCTTTGAACAAGTTTATTAAAGAAGAAGACATGGGGGTTATCCCCGCGAAAATGCTAGCTTCATTTTACTTCTTCCTTAAAGGAACTCCTTTTATCTATCAAGGACAAGAAATAGGAATGACAAACGTCTCTTTTCCTTCGATTGGAGATTATGACGATATTGCTTCACACGATCAATATCAAGCAGCCATCAAAGAAGGGTATTCACCGGAAGATGCGCTAAAAGCGATTTGGAGACGAAGCCGGGATAATGCGCGTACGCCTATGCACTGGGATGATACGGAAAATGCAGGCTTTACGAAAGGGAATCCATGGTTAAAAGTAAATCGAAACTTCAAAACCATTAATGTGGAAAATGGGTTGCAGGATCCTCAATCCCTTTTATGTTTTTATAAAAACCTAATCAGGCTGCGTAAAGATAGCGAGTATTCTGACGTCATCACGTATGGTGACTATCAAGCTATGTGGGAAGAAAACCCCGATGTTTTTGCTTATATCCGAAAATATGAAAATCAAAAAATCTTAGTCATCGGAAACTTTTATGGAATGGAAACAAGGATTGCGTTGGATTTGCCAGTAAAAAAAGTGATCGTATCCAACTATGAAGACTTGCCGGAAGATTTCAATTGCTTGAAGATGCGCCCCTATGAGTCTCTTGTGTTGGAGCTGAAATAACGAATCAGGTAAGGAGAATCGAAGTGGAAAAACATCAAAGCTTAATCAATACGGCCCAGGAATCAAATGACCAAATAAAAGAGACGGTGTCCGATAATCATTGGAGGCTGCAGTATCATATCGCTGCACCGGCTTATTGGATCAACGATCCCAACGGTTTCTGCTACAATAATGGAGAATATCATTTGTTTTATCAGCATCATCCGTATTCGCCGCAATGGGGTCCGATGCATTGGGGACATGTGAAAAGCAAGGATCTTGCATTCTGGGAGCATCTCCCCATTGCCCTGGCCCCAAGCGAAGAATATGACCGTGACGGCTGCTTTTCCGGAAGTGCGATCGAAAAGGATGGAAAGCTTTATCTGATGTACACCGGGAATGTCTGGACAGGAGATAATCATGATACCGATTTAAAGCAATGCCAGTGCTTGGCGGTGAGTGAAGATGGCATCGCATTTACAAAGCTAAATGAGAATCCAGTCATCGCTGCTGCCCCAGAAGGAGATATCCATCCGTACCATTTCCGCGATCCGAAGGTCTGGAAGAATGAAAATCAGTATTATGCTGTGCTTGGTTCCAAAACGATGGATAACCGCGGGCAAGTTCTTCTTTACCGCTCCGATGATTTGATTCATTGGGAGTTTGTTAATGTGATGGCGAAAGGGGAAGGAAACTTTGGGTATATGTGGGAGTGTCCCGATTTCTTTCATCTAGATGGGCGGGATGTGCTGGTGATGTCTCCCCAAGGCATGAAACCGGAAGGGAACCTTTATCAGAACTTGCATCAATCCGGGTATGTGCTTGGACAGTTGAATTACGAAACCGGAACCTTTCCCCATCAGGAATTCCGGATGCTGGATGACGGCTTTGATTTTTATGCTCCCCAAACGACGATTGATGCACAGGGGCGACGGATCTTGATTGCCTGGATGGATATGTGGGAAAGTAAAATGCCAACCCAGGAATATCAGTGGGCAGGTGCCATGACGCTGCCCCGGGTTTTAACATTGAGGGATGACAAGTTACTTTGCTCTCCTGTACCTGAATTGGAGAAACTGCGTGAAGAGGAAGTATCCTACCGTGATTTGACCATTCAAGGGGTACAGTCCTTAGCAGAGATAGCCGGGGACAGCCTGGAACTGCAGCTGGAAGTCGATGCGAAAGATGCCGCTGTATTCGGTTTGAAGCTGAGAGTAGATGAACGCGCTCAACAAGAAACGGTGCTGACCTACAGTAAAAAAGAAAAGGTGCTTATATTGGACCGCAATCAATCGGGCGCCGGTCCGGGAGGCATTCGTAAGGCAGCAGTAGATTTAATCCATGACCGGTTAAAATTGCAGATCTTTATCGATCAATCGTCCATTGAAATTTTCATCAATGAGGGGGAAAAAGTGATGACGGCCAGGGTGTATCCAAGAAAAGAAGCGGTTAATATCCATTTCTTCTCGGATGGACCTTTAGAGATCGTTCAGCTTAAGAAATGGAAAATGAAAAAGAGTATTGCGTAGGAGTGTGTAACATGAAGAACACCAATGCGGTGGTATGTATGGGCGAATTGCTTATCGATTTTTTTTGTACGGATATCGAAGTGGATTTAATAGAAGGAAGTCATTTCTTGAAACAAGCCGGCGGAGCTCCAGCCAATGTCTCAGCCGCGATTGCAAAATTGGGCGGACAGGCCGTTTTTGCCGGGAAAGTCGGGGATGACCCTTTTGGCCACTTTTTAAAGAAAACACTGCAGGATGTAAAGGTAGATACATCGATGCTTACTTTGGACCCGAACTCCCGTACGACACTTGCTTTTGTATCGCTGAAAGCGGATGGAGAAAGGGACTTTACCTTCCATAGGGGGGCTGACGGACTGTTAACATGGAAAGACCTCAATATCCCCCAAATTCTACAGTCGAAGATCATCCATTTTGGGTCGGCAACCGCGATGCTGGAAGGACCTTCTCAAGAAACGTACTTTCAAGTGATGGAATGTGCCAAAGAAAATAACCTCTTCATCTCCTTTGACCCGAATTACAGGGAATTTCTCTGGAAGGGAAAAACAGAAGGATTTAGGGAACTGGCAAAAAAGGCCTTGGCCTTCGCCGATTTTCTCAAAGTCAGTGAGGAAGAATTGCAGTTGATTGCAGGAACAGAAAAGCTGGAGGATGGGGTGAAGATGCTTCACCAATTTGGGGCCAAGTGGATCTCCGTCACCCTGGGCAAAGAAGGGAGTTTCGTATCCAATGCCGAGCAGGCGGCTATGGTGAAAAGCATTCAAGTCAAGTCCATGGATTCCACGGGAGCAGGAGACGCGTTTGTGGGTGCCAACTTATTTCAGTTATCGCGATTGGCACATCCTCAGACGATCCTTCATGACTTTGAAAAAATAAAGGACATTACTTCTTTCTCCAATACTGTGGCCGCATTGGTATGTACTCAAATCGGAGCCATTTCTGCTTTGCCGTCCTATGAAACCGTAATGAAGAGGTATAAACCACAGAATATAAATGAGGTGCAGGCATGAGAAAAACGAAGATAGTTTGTACGATTGGGCCAGCAAGCGAAAAACCTGAAGTATTAAAAAAATTAATGCTAGCCGGCATGAATGTGGCGAGGTTGAACTTTTCCCACGGCAGCCATGAGGAACATGAAAAGCGCATCGATGCGATTCGGTCGTGTGCAAAAGAATTGAATCACAAGGTGGCCATCATGCTGGACACCAAGGGACCGGAAATTCGTACCGGGTTGTTAAAGGAGGGGCAAATCACGCTGAAGGCGGGGGACTTCTTTGTCCTGACCACGGAACCGATCGAAGGAACGCAGGAAAGGGTCAGCGTCACCTATGACCAGTTGCCCAATGATGTCCATGCAGGTGCTACGATTCTTGTGGATGACGGATTAATCGAACTCCAGGTGGAAGGCATTCAAGGAAACGAGATCCATTGCCGAGTCATCGATGGCGGCGTATTAAAGAACCGCAAAGGGATTAACCTTCCTCAAATCGCGGTCAACCTGCCAAGCATTACGGAGAAGGATATCGCGGATATTGCCTTTGGGATTCGCAAGAAGGTGGACTATATCGCCGCTTCTTTTGTCCGTAAGGCCTCGGATGTTCTCCAAATCAGGCATATTCTCGAGGAGTCCGACTCTGCTATTCGAATTATTTCTAAGATAGAGAATGAAGAAGGCGTTCATAACATGCAGGACATTCTGGAGGTATCGGATGGCTTGATGGTGGCCCGTGGAGACCTGGGTGTCGAAATACCTGCCGAGGAAGTTCCTTTGGTTCAAAAGAGGATGATCGCCGCCTGCAATGCCATGGGTAAACCGGTGATCACCGCTACCCAAATGCTCGATTCCATGCAGAATAATCCAAGGCCGACAAGAGCGGAAGCGAGCGATGTGGCGAATGCGATCTTTGACGGAACCGATGCGATCATGCTGTCCGGCGAGACCGCTGCGGGGAAGTACCCGGTTGAAGCGGTACAAACGATGGATCGGATTGCCCGCAAAGCGGAATCGTCTGTCATTTATCATGAACGCTTCCACCAGGACCAGTATGAAAAGAAAATGACGATCACCGATGCGCTGGGACAAGCCGTCATGACTACGGCCTCGACCCTGCAAGCGGCTGCGATCCTGACTCCTACAGAGAGCGGGTATACAGCTCGATCCGTGGCTAAACACCGTCCGGCTTGCCCTATTGTAGCGGTCACTCCGCATGAGGATGTGGTGAATTATCTGACTTTAGTTTGGGGAATTTATCCGATCCACTTTGAAAGTCCGGATAATACGGATGAAATGATGGAAAAGGCCATACAGGCCGCTGTTAAAGATCAGATGATCCAATACGGGGATCGCATCATCATTACGGCAGGCGTACCTGTCCGTGAATCCGGTGCCACCAACATGATGAAGGTTCATGTGGTCGGTAAAGTGGCAGCTAGAGGACGCGGCATCGGTGACTGTGCAGTAACAGGTAAGGTAGTCATTGTCGGATCCAAAGGTTGGGAAGATAAAGTCGATGAGACGACCATCCTCGTTGCCCAACATACGGACAAGCAGCATACGCCGTTCATTGAGAAGGCCGCTGCTTTAGTTACGGAAGATGGCGGGTTAACCTCGCATGCGGCGATCGTTGGCTTGAATTTAGGCAAGGCCGTCATCATAGGGGTTGAGGGAGCCACGACGCTATTTAAGGATGGCGATGAGATCACGGTGGATTCCCATCAAGGGCATATTTACCAGGGGATGGAGAGAATCTTATAGGTAAGGAGGCTGTTCCTGAAGGTCGGATATACAAGGGCTTTTTGGGGGCATGCCGACCTATGAAATGGTAGAAAATCAACAGCTTACTAAAAATTAAGAGATGAGGCATGTTGTCAGTTAAATTGTATCGCGAGTTCATTTTAATTGCTGGATAATATCATCTGCAGTTCGAACCGCTAAGGCAACAGTCGTCAATGTTGGATTGGTGGCCCCGATTGAAGGCAAAACGCTGTTATCGGCGACATAGAGACCAAATGTGCCATGGATTTGACCGTAACGGTTCGTGGCTGAAGTTGAGGGATCATCGCCCATCCTGCAGGTTCCCGATTCATGGTAGTCGCTTCCGGGAGGCATGAGGCAGATGGAAGGCTGGCCATCTCTAGAAATGAAGGGAGTTCCCATGGCAGAGGCAACTTGTTTTAAAGCGGATGCCATTTGGTGAATAATTGCCTTATCTTTTTCACTATAGGAAAAATGGACTTGTATCTCCGGTACTCCGTATTCATCCCGTTTAAGGGGATCCAGGGTAACCTGGTTTTCAAAACGTGATTCAACCTTACCGAACGCGCTAATGCCGATATGCAGCTCATCGAGCAAAGGCTTTTCTTCATACCGTTGATACCAAAGGTATCCCTCCGGACCGCCCATTTGAATCTGGTAAGGACGCTCCTGGGTTTGCGGGATCATCATACTAAGTGTTCCCAGAACCTCTGGAAATTCCTTGCGGTTCGCTTTCACTGTGGACAATAGAAAGGAATGATTGGTTAAAAAATGACCGATCGCTCTTCCTTGTATGCCTGAGTTAAGTAATATGCGGGGGGTTTCCAATGTACTTGCCGATAAAACAACAGTCTTTGCTCTGAGAAAGTAGGTTTTCTTTTCTGGAGACCTGACTTTAAGGCCGACCGTTTTTTCTTTTTCGACAAGCACTTCAACAGCGCGGGCGTTTACAGCTAAATCAAAGGGTTTTCGATTCAAGGCGTAGGCGAGCGTGGAGATAGAGCTCCAAAACGGGTCTGAATGAATCTGTCCATATCTTGTCGGTTCAAGATCAATCGGCGCAGGAACATTTACAGCTTCAGGAAACCCATTTTCCTGGAGCCGTTTTAATAAAATCTCTTGAAAGGTTGATCCCTTCGTATACCCATTTGTTACGTCCATAATCTGTTCCGCAAGTCGGTAGTAAAAATCCATTTCTTTCTCCGTTACGGGCCAATCGGCAATCTCAGAAGCGTCGAATCGGGGAGCAGACATTCCCCAAAATAAAGTTCTTCCCCCTAGAGCAAATAGCTGTCTTGCGCCTGGAAATTCAGGGAGTGATTTTCCGATCCATGTGGATACGGTTCGAAAATATTCAGCAAAACGCAAGTTATTCATGGTTGGGATATTCCGTACATGCGTCGGCAACAGGAGATTTCCTTTTTCAATGATACCGATTCGTTTTCCGTTATTTCTCCACTGTTCGCTTAACCTTCTAAGGACAGCTCCTCCCCCTGCACCGGTCCCGACAATGATCACATCATAATCCGTTTCAGCCATTCGCTCCAATGACGCAAGGGGAATCCAATGTTCAAGGCCGGCCGGCACTGATGATGGATCGAAAGGACAAGGCGGGACATGGATCTTTTGCATAATGGGCCTAGCTGGGGAAGGGATATTTACTTTGATGCCGGCAATGTTCATTTCAGGATTTGGAATATGCGGATTAAGAGAGAGAAGATTACTTATTTCAGCATGATATATTTCTGAGATTTTCCTAAGGGTATCTCCGTATTTGGCCATATAAATCTTCATGCTATCACGTCCTTATGTTTCTATTCGAGAGACTTTGCATGCCCGAAAACCGGTGCACTGCCATGGGGAGATGCTGCCCATCGCACGGCATTCGCTAAGACTCGCAAAATCTCTTGGTTATGGTAGGTCGGATGGGTTTCATGTCCCGGCTGGAAGTAAAATATTTTTCCTTGCCGCCGGTAATAAGCGCAGCCGCTGCGGAACACTTCCCCGCCTTCGAACCAGCTGACAAATACAAGCTGGTCGGGGGCAGGGATGTCAAAAAATTCGCCGTACATTTCCTCCTGCGGGAGCTCTATATACTCACCGAGCCCTGCAGCTATCGGATGTGCCGGGTCAACCACCCATATTCTTTGCTTATCATCGGATTCTCTCCATTTTAAGTCACAGGTCGTACCCATTAATTTTTTAAAGATTTTCGAAAAATGCCCTGAATGCAGCACGATTAATCCCATTCCATTGAGTACTCTTCGATAAACCTTTTCGACAATCTCATCCTTTACTTTTTCGTGAGCCAAATGTCCCCACCAGATTAATACATCGGTTTGGTTCAGCACCTCTTCCGTCAATCCATGCTCGGGTTGTTCCAGTGTAGCCGTTCGGATCTGGAACCCGTACGGTTGAAGGCCTTCCGAAATAGCTCCGTGTATTCCCTTTGGATATATACTAGCCACCTGCGGATTGGTCCGCTCATGGATATTTTCATTCCAGATCGTCACTTTTATCGCTTTCATTTCAAAGGTTTGATTGCCAATCCTGATTTTAATCATGAAAACCCTCATTCCTTATTCAACTTTGATTAAGAGAGTATATGTGCAAGGCTTTGAAAAAATAATGAGGAATTAACTTTAGCCTAAGGAGACTGTTGATTTCTTAAATCCGCCGGATGGAGGCGGGGGGAGACGGCATCCCAGTGCAGGGTTTTCCCGCCTAAAGCGAAAAATTGTTTCGCTTGGAAGCGTAGTTTCGCATATAACACGTTTTTAGGGGAGAAGTATATTTTGGTTATTTGTTCTATCAAATCCACATAAAATATTCTATTATAGAAGACTTTATTTTCCTTAAAATATAAATATTGTTTACTCCTGGTTGCTCAAAGAAGGAATTGGTAGAAAATGACTAATAAAAATAGAAACAAACTAAGTGCCATACAGAAGCCTGGCGTAAAACCGAATCGAAAAAAGTCAGGTGTTAGTAAATCTAGCAGAAATAAGACTGACACCAACGCTACCCTGGATTGCGAACAACAACTGGCTCAATGCAATGAGGATTTAAGAAGCGTTCAAATAGAGCTTGAAAACAGACGTCAAGAAATCGCCAATCTCCAAACTCAACTTGCTGAACAAAATGTGACTATTGACCTCCTTGAAAGGCGGATTGTTGAAAGGGACATCGCCATTGCTGTACGCGATGCTCAGATTGTTGAACGCAACACGATTATTGCCGCGCGCGATCAGCAGATTGCTGAACGCAACACGATTATTACTGTGCGTGACCAGCAGATTTCCGAACTCAACACGATTATCGCCGCACGTGATTTGCAACTTGCCGAACGAAATAATGTCATAGTGTTAAGAGACCAGCTCATCGCATTAAGGGATATGCAAATTGTTCAATTAACCATGCAGATCACCCAGCAGGCGGAGCAAATACTTAAACAAACGGAAACGATCGATCAGCTAAGGGCTGCAATCGCAGAGCAATCGAAGAATTCTTCTGATCTACCAGAGGGTGCACCAGGAGCACCGAGCGCACCAGGAGCACCGAGCGCACCAGGTACACCACTTGCGCCAGGTGCGCCGCTCGCACCCGGCACACCACTTGCATCGGGGTCTCCATCCGCGCCAGGAGCACCGGGGTCTCCACTCGCACCCGGTGCACCAGGGTCTCCACTCGCACCCGGTGCATCCGGTCCACCAGGGTCTCCACTCTCACCTGGTGCACCGGGACGTACTCCTACTTCAGACTCTCCCCCTATGATACGGTTTCATTCCCGAAACAATCCTAAGTGATTAAGGCTTGCGATTCGTTTCCATGTTGGCATAAGTTTACAACAGATTAGCGGCCAAGTTTTGGGCCGCTAATTTTTGTGCTTATTATCCGAACTTGTAGAGCTAGTGTAACTGACATACTTCGTGTTGTGAGTATATCCCTGTGGATCGGAGGGCTTCGAGACAAAGGCTGAAGGAATCGTTGGATCAGATTTTCCAAGAAAAGCTGAATATGAAGCATAAGTTTGAGTAAAATTCGCCGTACATTTCCTCCTGCGGGAGCTCTATGTACTGACCGAGCCCTTCGGCTATCGGATAGCCTTCCGAAATCGCTCCGTGGATTCCCTTTGGATAAATGCTCCCTTTAAGAGGGAAGCAGGTCATTGCGCATTAATTTTCTTCTCAGCTGCCGGTCCTGATTTCCCCTTTTTCCCCTTAAAAACGGTAACCAATGTGATCAGAATCAGGGGTACAATCCAGACAATAAAGATGAACAGGGGCCAGACAATCAATACCATATCGTTAAATTCCACCGGCGTTTTATACATGGTGACCGACATCAGAAGGCCGACAAGCGCGATCGGATAGACCAGGATCCGGTCATCCTGCAATTTTAGTAATTGCGATAAAGCCATGGTAATAACAAACAGGACGATGGTTGCTTTCATATAGGAGCCAGCAATCAATGACATGCCGATGACCGATTCAATCCTTCTGATGATTTCCGCCACATCCACCATGCGCGCGACCGCAAATACGGAATACTTCCTCATTCCGGTCAATGGACCAAGCACCATAATGCTGCAGATGGTGACTGTCAGCAGGCTGATGATATTGACGACGAGAGCGGAGACCATTAATTTGCTCAGAAGATTTCCTTTTTCCTTGCGGCAAAAAGGAAGAATCATCGCAAACACGACCAGTTCCAGATACGGAAAGCCCAGCGAAAGATAAGTCCCATGCAGAACAGGCCGGAAACCATCGGGAAGTACGGGCAATAGATATTCCGGATGATAATTGTTAAACGCCAGAAACAAGACGATAGTGACAAATGCTGTCATGACGTAAAGGAGGAAAGTAAACATCCTGGCCATTACTTCAATGCCCTCTCTTACCGTGATGGCGGCGGTCATAAGAATGAGGCCATGGAACACGACATGCGGTGTTCTCTCCATCATGGTACTGGTCATAAATCCCCCGATATCGATCACGATATTCGTAAGCATGAGGAATAGCGCCATCAGGAAAGGAATGGAAAAGAAAACAGTCAACCCATTTCCTATCGCTTTCCGGCTGTAATCGATAAAGGTCAGCCCGGGATACTGCTTATGCAAATAGAGGATGCAAAATAAGAGCAGCATTCCGACACTGCCTGCAAGCAAAAGGGAAATCCAAGCCCCATTTTTTGCGGCTCCGACTAAGGGGGCCGGAATGTTTACGACAGCCGAACCGGTAAGAAACGAGAGAAATAAGGTTGCCATTTGCCAGGGACTGATCGTCTCTTGCCTGTTCATGGGTACCGAACCTCCTTTTCGAGCTTAGGATGGGAGCTTGACGGATTCTACAATGCTTTTTGCCGGATCGGCCAGAAGGAATTTCACTAGGTCATCGAGGTTCGGCCAATTTTTCCCCACTAAGAAATTAAGGCTTAAATAAAAGCTGGCCAATAGCAGCATGCCATAGGCAACCCGAGCAGGTCCCTTTTTTTGCTTTAGTTTGGGCCCATCACTGATGAGCATAGCCGCATATAGAATAAGCAGGATGATGATATTTTGCAGCAAGGTCCATTCCCCCGTTCATACAGCAATGCCCAAGAGATTCATTGGGAAAAAATCGGTTTGCCGATATCCATTTTCGTATCGATAAGTTCAACTTCAATATGGTAGTTGAATTTGGCCCCGGAAAAAAGCTCATCCCAATCGTCTCGCAATGTTTTCCATTGTTGGGGATTTTGGCTGTAAATTTTATTCCCGATCCCGATGACATCTACTTTTTTATCCTGCAAGAGCTTCACCGTTCTTTTTATTTTCTCTTCAACTGCAGCTTCAGCTGATTTTAAGAAAAGCTGTTCTCCTTTCGTCGTGGTCAAATCCGAACAATAGAGTTCACCGGTAGAGGCGGCTATCTGAATGGAGACGTCCACCTTTACGGAATCCCCCTTTACATTCGGCTTCACATTGACGTTGAAAAGAAATACCTCCATCGTTTCCATTCGTTTGTTCTTTTCATTGGAAGTGCGGCTGCATGGGATTTGTATAATCCCGCTTTGAAATCGATCAGACAGCATGAGCAGTCCTTCTACATCTTTGGGGGCAACCGTACCCGCCATTTTGCCTTTTTTGATCAGGGCGTTCCCGACAACAAGGGTCTCCTTTGGCTGTTTCTCCCCAAAGTAGAGGTAGGGCACAATTCCTGCATTCACCTCGCTTTTCAATTGGATGCCCAAATCGAGCAGGTCTGTCATGGCTACTTTCGCCGTAAAGCGGGAGGCGTATTTCTGTATTTCCCCAATTTGCTGGGAGACCGTGTTTTCGATGAATGGCGTGGTTTTCAAATAATCGCTGGCTTTGTCTTTGGTAATGATAATGGGAACGAAAAGTCTCGTTTCATGGCTGCGATAGAAAAAGTCGAGGACATCCCCGAGGCTTTTTTTCTTTGCCACCTGTTCGCTGATCAGAATGACCCGCAAATGGCTCCACATCGGCTTGCGGCCTAAATGGATGGAAATATCGCGAATCGCCTCAAAAATGGAATCGTCCTTTGTCGTGATGTTGATCGCAGCCGTCTGACCCTCTCCGCCGGATCCCGAGGCTCCGGTTGGGCCTCCGCCCTTCGGCTTATAGAATTGGGTTGTCAGCTCAAACTTCCCATCCTTTGTCTGATCGATTGCAATTCCTTGGACAAATCCCCATTCCGTGAGTTCGAATTTATCCCAGCACCCTGTTAACAGGAAAAAGGAGAATAGAGATAAAGTGAGTGATATCAAACCTTTCTTCATCGTTTTATCCTCCTCTTTTCATGAAGCTAGCCCTTCGGAAGCTTATGAAAATGCCTGTTACGCGGGGAGCGGAGCAGGATTTTCAATGGAGCCCGGATGAAGATATCGCGCAGCTGCCGCAGGCGCAAGGGGGCAATCGGTGCGAGATAGGGCTGTCCAAAAGAACGCAGACTCGTCATATGCAGAAGTATCCAAATGAATCCGATCATAATTCCGAATCCTCCTAAGGATGCGGCCAGCACCATGAGCGGCCAGCGCAAAATCCTCAAGGAAATGGCGATATTGTATTGCGGGATGGCAAAGGAAGCGATCCCGGTTAAGGCAACAACGACGACCATGATCGGGGAAGCGATCCCGGCATTGATGGCCGCTTCCCCGATAACCAATGCCCCGACAATGCTTACGGCCGATCCGACAGGCCTAGGCAGGCGGACTCCCGCTTCCCTCAGCAGCTCAAAGAAAAATTCCATCATCAGCGCCTCCACAAAAGCAGGAAATGGAATTCCCTCCCGCGTATCAAGAATCGCCAATAAGAGAACATCTGGAATTAATTCGGGATGAAAGGTACTTAGGGCAATATAAATGCTCGGCAAAGTCAGGGCAATGAAAAAGGCGGCAATTCTCAGCTGCCGGATGAGAGTAGATATAATGGCCCTTTGATAGTAATCTTCGCTGGTGACGAATAAGTCGGTAAACTGGACGGGACAGATCATCATCATGGGCGTGCCGGAAACAAGGAGAACGATCTTTCCGTCCAATAAATTGGCCACGGCAATATCCGTGCGTTCCGTATAGCGGACTTGGGGGAAAGGAGAGTAGGTTTCATCCTCTATTAACTCCTCAATATAGGCCGTTTCCAGAATTTCTTCTTTATTTATCCGATTGATCCGCTGTTTGAATTCCTCCAGCGTTTCCGGATTTACGGCACCTTCCAGGTATCCGAAGGCTAGCTTTGTGTTCGTTTTTCCCCCTGCGGTGTGGTATTCGATCTTGAAATCGGGACTTTTCAATCGCAAGCGGAGCATCCCAATATTCTTTTCCAGATTTTCAACCGCGCCTTCGCGGGGGCCATGAACCAAAGGTTCGATGACCGGTTCCGTCACTTGCCTCGTTTCGAGGCCGGAAGCCGCATAGCCGAGTGCCTTGTTCCAATGATTGAAAAAGATCACCACATATCCTTCGGAAACATCCCTTACCACTTGATCCAAGTTCTCAACCAGGTGATGGGATTGGGCGGAAACGCCTTGCCGGCCAAAGAAGCCCATCACATCTTCCGGAGAAATGGTCGCTGCGGGGCCAACCTCATAAGGGACAAGGTCCTGAAGCGATTCTTTCATATAAGTGACTGTTTTCTTTTGGACCAAGGTATCGTAATAGACGGAGAAAGCCGTATGCATCATATCCGGCCCATATCGCCATTCAAGAAGGGTCAGATCCTTGCAGTTGTTGAAAATGCGTTCGATTTGCTTCTTGTTTTCCGCTAAATTTCTCGAGATGGCCACTGTTGGCGGTTCTTTTTTTTGTTTTGACTCCTTCATGGAAAGTACCCCTTGTTTGAGGATCAAATATATACATGGAACATAAAGGAATTCTACAAGAGCATTAGTCGTATTATTGCTTGTTTTTCGGTAGATATACGTCCGAAAATGGAGAGAAAGAATCGGGAGGGGGCATTTCGCGGTTATGACCGGCCATCTTCAGATCAAACTAAACGAGTCCGGCAGACTTTACCCAGTTGAGAAACTTCGCCAGTCCCAATGAAGCATCTTCGATTGGAAAATATTCCAGCGCTACATATCCTCTAAAGCCAGTTGCTTCAATCGCTTTAAAAATATTCAAATAATAGAGCTCTCCCGTATAAGGTTCATGTCTACCGGGAACCCCGGCTGCGTGGAAATGACCGATTTTATGGATGTTTTGGGTAATGGTAGAAATGATATTTCCTTCCATAATTTGCATATGGTAAATGTCGTAAGCCACTTTGACATAAGGGCTGCCGACTTCATCGATGATTTGGAATGCTTCTTTGGAGCTGTATAAATAGTACCCTTTATGATCAACCAGCGTATTGAGCGGTTCGATCACCAACATGATTCCTGCCTGCTTAAGATAAGGTACGCTGGCTCTCAGCCCTTCCACAATACTGCGGTGCTGATCCTTCCTTGGGATTCCTGGAATTTCCTGTCCCACCTGGGAGATAATCGTCCTGCACCCGAGCATCCTGGCAATCGCGATGGTTTGCCTGAGCCCTTCTACATATTCCTGCCGTCTGGATGGATCGGTCAAACTAATAAATTTGGTGACAATGCTTGTCACTGTAAGCTGAAGTGCCTCTTTCGCTGCCAAAATCGCTTGCGGGTTCTTATCCCACCAGGACCAAAACTCAAAAGCGTTATAGCCTAATCGTTTAGTCTCTCGCATACTTTGCAGAAAATCATTGCCTGAAAACACGGCTTCGATATTCACGGAAAATTTCATGGGCATTACCTCCAATTTGGTCTGTTATATAGCTATGTGGAAAATTCAAACAGCATTCAATGAGTGGGAAGTGAGCACGCCCAATAGAAAGGAGCATTTTGCAGGCTCCCGTTCTCCAATAAATATATTTTTTAAAGACTCTCTTTCATTTGATTGCGAAACTCGGAAGGGTAGCAGCCAACCCATTCTGTAAATAGTTTCGTGAAATGGCGAGTACTGTAATAACCGACTTTCTCGGCCACATGCTGGACTTGGATGCTAGGATCCATTAATAATTCTTTCGCTTTGAAAATGCGGGTTCTCGTCATATACTTTGTGAACGTCATACCGGTGTTCTTATGAAAAAGGGTGCTTAAGTAATTCGGAGTAACATGCAGGTGTTCGGCAATTTGCCCGATTCCGATGTCGTTCATATAATTCTGGTCAATATAAGCAATGACCTGGCTTACGAGAGCGGATTGGCGGTTTTCACTCTTCTGATTTTCAGTGATCAATTTCTCGCCATGAACTTGCAGCTGCTTTATCCAAGCCTTCATGTCTTCATCGGCTTTAAGCCGGCAATCGATGGAACGCTGCAGGAAATCGGTGATATGCTGCTTGATAGAGTTAACAAGTTTCATGTTTACGATGACTTTCTCCAAATCACTCAGTGTTTTCATATAATTTAAATAGTTATCCTCTTTATGGCAGTCAGACAGCTTGATAAGGATACGGCTGAGTTCCATTATGTCTGAATCTGGTTCATAGCACGTGAAATGATTTAAATCCCAATTGCTTCCGATTCCCAACGTGGAGCGAAGGGAAGAAACATCGAGTATTTGGCTAACTTGTTGCTCAAGATGACCAAAAGAAAGGCATTCATGGCCTTGGATGGCCGTAACGGAAAAATTCTTGTCGCAAAACTGGTTAACGATTCCGGTGCACTTTTCCAAATACTGCTGCAATATTTTTTTTCCCGCGGTATCTTTTACAAACCCCCAGGCTCCTACAGTAATAAGTTCGCCGCTAGGCAGGGAAAATAGGGCGATTCTTATTTCGTTGCCCACAAACTCATCAATCGTTTTGCGCAGAGCATGGGAAAATTTTAAAAGCTGTTCCGATTTTGCCGTTTCCTCCAAGTGACTATCGATGAAGAAAACAGAACAAATGTAACTAGCATGAGAATGGATGCTTTTGTCATTTTCGTCATGAATGGAACCTAGGCCGTGGTATAACGCTATAATTTCATTTTCAAATTGCCGGTTAAGGCCGTTATCGTACTTTTGCTTGTCCTTCATCCATTTTTGAAGAGATTGTTCCAGTTCTTCAGGACTTACCGGCTTAAGCAAATAATCGGCAGCGCCAAGCTGGATCGCCTCACGGGCATAGTTGAAATCCGAAAAACCGGTCAGAATGACCCACCGGGTGTGCGGCGAAAATGTTTTACCCGTTTTGATCGCTTCCAGGCCATTTATCTTAGGCATCCGTATATCGATGAATACGAGATCCGGTTCGCACTCTTTTACAAATTGAATAGTTTGTTCCCCGTTAGCCGCTTCACCAATGATTTGCAAAGGGAGGTTCATTTCCTCGAGCATACTCCTAAGGCTGGATCTGATTAAGCTTTCATCATCGGCAATTAAAATCCTCATTTTCTCACTTCCTGTTCGGGAATTTCGATCATTACTTGCGTACCTAATCCTGCTTCGCTTTCCAAAGTAAACGTTGATTGGGGGTAAACCATTTTCAGTCGTTCTCTCACATTCGAAATGCCGATGCTTTGTGTTCCGTTTTGTTTTTCCGGATCAAATCCGACACCGTTATCCCTAATCGAGATCCGCAAGACCGATTGATCACGGATTTCTGCCCATTCAGCCTTAATCATGATCCTGCAGGGATATTCGGAAGGTTCAACGCCATGGATAATGGCGTTTTCAACAAGAGGCTGCAAAAGCAATTTCGGAATTTGGTAGTATGCGATTCTATAATCACAATGAATATCAACCTCCATTCGGTCTTGAAAACGCATTCGTTGGAGGCTGCAGTATCTCTCTAGAAAAAGAAATTCATCCGCGATAGTAGACCAATCCGTATGCTGCAAGCTGTAACGCAGCATAGAGCTTAAAGACAAAATCGCTTTTTCCAAGTTCTTGCGTTCTCCCATTCGATTTAATCCAATAAACCCGTTAAGGGTGTTATAGAGAAAATGAGGCTGAATTTGAGATTGCAAGGCACGGTATTCCGCATTGCGCTGATTGAGAACAGCCCGGTATTCCCGGTCTATGAGCTCGTTAATCTTGGCAATCATGTGGTTAAAGGCATTTCCCAGCCTTGCCACTTCATCTTGTCCTTTCGTTTGCAGCCTTACCTCAAAATGACCTTTTTCAACTTTTTTCATCACTTTGACCAATTCTTTAAAAGGGTTGACAATCCAGCGTGAAAGAATGGTGAAGAGAAAGAAAGTGACCAATAAGCCGCCTGCAGCAAACAGTATGCCTGCGGTAAACATCCATCTGACCTTCGCTGTGATTTCCGATTGCGATACCAAAACAACCATTTTCCAATTCGAAGGCGGGATCACTTTGGAAACAACGACATAAGAATCGTCATCGGCCTTAATCACAGGGGGAATCTCCTTCAGTTGCCGCCGGATGCTGTCGGGCATGCTTCTGTTTGAATAAAACAGGTCTCCTTGATCATCGAGGATCGTTATCATGGAGTTCTTGTTATTCAAGTTGATTCCTTTAAAGATTTTATTGAATGTGGTCAAATCGGCATCGGCCATGATGACGGCCAACGGTTTTTGCGTTTCCGGGTCTTTAATGAGCCGGGCCACGGAAAAGACCTTCGCTTGTTCAGACCCTGTGATGTAGTCCTGACTGTGTGTAGGGATAAATACCACATTCCCTCCTCCGGTCATTGCTTTTTTGTACCACTCTTGATTGGTGAAGGGATAATCGGGAACGGAGCTTTCTCCATTTCTTGTATTGACAAAAACTGAGCCGTCCATGGTCAGCAGAATCGTACTGACGATCTCCTCCCTCGTGAATTGCAAGTATTTCGGCAAGGTGTCGTAGATGGCGCGGTTCACCACGAGCTGCGTATAGGGTTCAGCTGTTTTGTATTGATTAGAGGATAAGGTTTTTATGGCGAACATAATATTTTCATTTAGGTATGGAATGATGGTGAGCCTCGACAGATCGTCCAAATAAGTATTAATATTGTTGCTTAGTGAAGCCAGTGTACCTTCTGTCAGCCTCTGCGTTTCTTTTGAGATTAAATATTGATAATAATACGGCATAGCCGCTGAGATAATAAGGACGGGTATAACAATAATCAATAGATAGAGTACCGATAGCTTATATCGCAAGGAATAGGCAAATTTCATTGTCGTATCTCCCTTTTTGTTAATTTAAAGAATAGCAAGAATAGAGAAAAGTAGTCAAATTGAAAAAACTGAGAAGAGAAATGAGCGCTTTCATTGTAGTTTTATGGCACGTGAAAGCGCAGCCAATAGTGATAAAATACAGATAACAAAGAAAAAACGAAATAAGGAGCGAAAAATACGTCTCTAATCTACGACAAAGGGGTGGAGGTGGAAAGAAAAGGTTTATCCAGAAAAAGAGTTTTACTTACTTGTTTGCTAGATTTTAAAAAACAAAGGGGGATTCACATGAGAAAATTTCTTGCAACCGCTTTAGCAACCATTTTATCCGCATCCGTACTCTTTGGCTGTTCAAGCGGAGATGATGCGGCTACCGATGCAAAAGCAGATGGCGAAGTCAAGCTAACCGTTTTCAGTTCATCAAATGACCAAAAAGTAAAAGATGCGTATCAAAAAATAAGCAAAGATTTTGAGCAGGCGAACCCGACTATTAAAGTAGAAGTTCAATTTCCCGGATCAGAATATGAAAATATCATGAAGGTAAAAATGGCAGCAAACGATTTGCCGGATATCTTTGATACGCATGGCTGGTCGCAAATCCGCTACGGCAAGTATTTGGCAGATTTGAGGGATCAGGAATGGGCATCCCAATTAACGGACTCCATGAAGCAGGTTGTGACCGACAAAGAGGGCAAAGTGTACGTGCTGCCTCTTAATGAAGCTAAGGACGGGATCACCTATAATGCGGAAATATTGGAAAAGTACGGCGTCCAGCCGCCGAAAACGCTGGATGAATTAATTGCTGCAGGGGAGAAGATCAAAAGGGACAGCAATGGTGAAGTCATTCCGTTTTATTTCTCCGGCATCGACTCGTGGTCGATTGGACAATACTTTGATTATTTCGCCACTCCTTTACTCATCAGCCCGCAGCAGAATCATGCCGACGAATTGATGAAAGGGACGTTCGATTGGTCGAAATGGACGACTCTTCCGGCGAAATTTAAGGAGATGAACGATAAAGGCTTAATCAACAAGGATGTGCTGACAGCCAAATACAGCGATCTGCCGATGTTGTTTGCCGAAGGCAAAGTGGCTTTCGTTGTGAATGGCCCCTCCAATGTGATGCAAGCAAAAGAAATCAATCCGAACGTAAAGATTGGCTATATGCCAGTTCCGGCTATAGAGCAGGGCGATGAACCGGTATTTTCCGGCGGGGAAAGATTTACGATGGGGGTTTGGAAGGATTCCAAGCATATCGAGGAAGCTAAAAAATTGATTGCGTTTTTCGCCAAGCCGGACAATCTGAAGCTGATGGCAGAGGCTAGCGGTCTGCCGGCGGGAATCAAGGGCATTCAAGCAGATTTGGGAGAACTGACTAAATATTATGAGCAATATGCTTCTAACCGCGTATTCTCTTGGATGAAGCGGCCATGATTGACGGGATGAGCCGGTTCGGGCTGTTCTTCCGGATTATCATGCCATTGCTGAATCCGGTGACAGCGACGGTCACGATTTTGGCCGGAGTTAATATCTGGAACGATTATCAGTTCTCCGTCTTTTTCCTGCAAAGTACGGAAGCAAAGACCATCACGGTCTCTTTGGCGGCATTTTTCTCCCAGTATACGAATAATATCGGCTGGGTAGCAGCAGGGTCGCTGATGGCAGCATTGCCGATTATTGTATTATACCTATGCGTGCAAAGGTATTTTGTAAGCGGGCTATCGTCCGGTGCTGTAAAAGGATAGTTAGGAATTTTTACTAAATTTTGAATGTGGAGGGTCAACCATGGGAATCTCGTATTTTGCATCAACCCAAACTTTTCACTTGCAGGCCAAGGATACGAGCTATGTCTTGCAAGTGATCAAATCAGGTTATCTGGCTCATATCTATTGGGGGAAGAAAATAAGGTCCGTCCATTTCTCCAATCCATTGATATTCGCAGATCGCCCCTTATCGCCCAATCCGGATCCATCCGATCGCAAATTTTCTTTGGACACGGTCCCGCAGGAATATCCGGGCTATGGGACGACAGATTTCCGGTCGCCGGCATATCAAGTGCAGCTGGAAAACGGTTCGACGATCACCGATTTAAGGTACAAAAGCCATCGGATTTCTAAGGGAAAACCTAAGCTGGAAGGCTTGCCGGCAACCTATGCGGAAAGAGAAGAAGAAGCGGAAACGCTGGAAATCGAACTGGAGGATTCTCTCACCGGTCTTCGGGTGATCTTGTCTTATTCCGTTTTCGAAGAGTTTAACGCTATTACACGCTCTGTTCAGTTCGTGAATCAGGGCGAGGAGGACTTGAAACTCCTACGCGTTCTCAGCATGAGCGCGGACTTCTGCGATGCGGAATTTGATTTGCTGCAGCTATCCGGGGCTTGGGCGAGAGAAAGGCAGATCGTGAGAAGGCCTCTGGTTCCGGGAAACCAGTCCATTGAAAGCCGCCGCGGGGCAAGCAGCCCTCAGCAAAATCCTTTCCTGGCCCTCTTGCGTAAAGGAGCGGATGAAGATCACGGAGAGGTATATGGATTCAGCCTGGTCTACAGCGGAAACTTTCTTGCTCAGGCTGAGGTCGATCAATACCGTACGACACGGGTTTCAATCGGAATTAATCCGTTTGACTTCAGCTGGCTGTTGAAGCCGGGCGAATCCTTCCAGGCTCCGGAGGCGGTGCTTGTCTATTCCGGCAGCGGGCTTGGCGATATGTCCAGAACGTATCACAAGCTGTACCGTACCCGCCTATGCCGCGGGGAGTTCCGCGACAAGGAAAGACCGATCCTGATCAATAACTGGGAAGCCACATATTTCGATTTCAATGCCGAGAAGATCGAAACCATTGCAAGGGCCGGAAAGGATCTAGGGATCGAGCTGTTTGTCCTGGATGACGGCTGGTTCGGCAAGCGGGATAACGACTTTAGTTCGTTGGGAGATTGGTTTGTCGACAAGGATAAGTTGCCCGGAGGACTGGAGGATTTGGTGGATCGGGTGAGAAGAATGGGAATGCAGTTCGGCTTATGGTTTGAGCCGGAAATGGTTTCACCGGATAGTGAACTGTATCGGAAGCATCCAGATTGGTGCTTGCACGTTCAGAATCGGGGCCGTTCCGAGGGAAGAAGCCAGCTGGTTCTTGATTATTCGCGCCCGGAAGTATGCGATGCCGTCATTCGGATGCTGTCTGACATTCTTTCCAGCGCACCAATTACTTATGTCAAATGGGATATGAACCGGCATATGACGGAGATCGGCTCGGCAGCATTGCCGCCGGAACGGCAAAGGGAAACCGCCCATCGCTACATGCTGGGCCTTTATCGGGTCATGGAAGAGCTTACCGCGGCATTCCCGCATGTTTTATTCGAAAGCTGCTCCAGCGGGGGAGGGCGTTTTGACCCGGGAATGCTTTACTATATGCCTCAAACCTGGACTAGTGACAACACGGATGCGGTTAGCCGCTTAGGCATTCAATACGGAACGAGCATCGTTTATCCGATCAGTGCGACGGGTGCCCATGTGTCCGCCGTTCCGAATCATCAAGTGCACCGCATGACAGATTTAAAAATGCGCGGGGACGTAGCCATGTCGGGTAATTTCGGCTATGAATTGGATCTGACCAAGCTAACTGAATCGGAGAAGGAAATCGTCAAACGACAAGTCGCATCTTACAAAGAAATCAGGCATTTGGTCCAATTTGGCGAATTTTACCGGTTGCTGAGCCCATTTGAAGGCAATGAAACGGCATGGATGTTTGTATCGGAGGATAAGAAGGAGGCCTTCGCAGCTTACTATAGAGTGCTGGCAGAGCCGAATCCGCCCCTGCGCTCCATTAGATTGAAGGGACTCGATCCTGACTTGAACTATCAATTAGACGATAAGGATGAAACCTTCGGAGGGGATGAGCTGATGAATATGGGACTCCATATCCCTGATTATACAGCACATGAGACTTCATCTTTGGATGTTCCTTTGAAAGGCGATTTTCAGAGCATGGTTTGGAGATTCAAGGCCGTTTAATAACAGTAGAGACTGCGGGTTAAATTTCCCAAAAGTCTCCTTCTTTTTTTTGCAGAGCCTTATATCCTTGAGAGGGTATATCATATAAATTAAATTACTTAATTAACTAACATTTATTGCAGTTCGGATGGCCAGGAAACTAGATAGAAAAGACAAATTGGAATGTTTTTTCTTGATATTAGTCCATTATTCTGATATTAATTAATTAAATTAATTAATTAAGTTAAGTTGAGTTGGAAAATTCCTATTCGCCAATGAAAGGATGAATCATATGACGGAGAATGTTTACACCCAAATACAACGTCTGATTCAGTACGGAATCAAAAAGAAACTCATTACGGAATGGGACGCGGATCTGACCAGGAATTCCATTCTGGACGTTTTAGGATTGAGTGATTGGGAAGTCGCGGATACCGGGGACGAGGAACTGGATACACCGGTTGATATCCTGAACAGCATCTTGGACTGGGCGGCCGGGAATGGGAAACTGGAAGCGAATACGGTAACGTATCGCGATCTGTTGGACACGAAGATTATGGGCTGTTTAGTACCGAGATCATCCGAGGTCATCCGAGTGTTTAACGGCGCTTATGAAAAAAGGGGACCGGAGGCGTCCACTCAGTATTTCTACGATTTCTCTCAGCATGTTCATTATATTCGGACCGACCGAATTGCAAAGAACCAGCATTGGTATGCTCCCACTGATTACGGCGATATGGAAATCACCATTAATTTATCCAAACCGGAGAAAGACCCCATCGCCATTGCAGCGGAAAGGAGTATGAAACAGAGCTCCTATCCGGAGTGCTTGCTCTGCAGGGAAAATGTTGGCTATGCGGGAAGAGTCAATCATCCGGCCAGACAAAACCATCGCATTATACCGATTCAAATAGCCGATGAGCTCTGGTATTTTCAGTATTCTCCCTATGTTTACTATAATGAGCATTCCATCGTTTTCTCCGCTGAACATAAACCGATGAAGATTTCCAGGAAGACATTTGAAAGATTGCTGGGATTTGTAGAAAAGTTCCCGCATTATTTTTTAGGCTCCAATGCAGATTTGCCGATCGTGGGCGGCTCCATTCTGAGCCATGATCATTTCCAGGGAGGGAACCATGAGTTTCCGATGGCAAAAGCTTCAATAGAGAAGGGGTTCTCTTTTAAGGCGTTCCCTCATGTTCAAGCGGGAATCGTCAAATGGCCGATGTCGGTTATCCGCTTAAGCGGCGAAAATCCGAAGGATTTGGTTGAGCTAGGCGATTATATTCTAGCCTGCTGGAAAACGTATAGCGATGAAAGGGTGGGGATTTTGTCTCATACAGGGGACACCCCGCACAACACGATCACCCCGATTTCCAGAAGAAGGGGAAAGGGGTTTGAGTTGGATCTTGTTCTTCGCAATAACCGGACCAGTGAGGAACACCCGCTGGGAATCTTTCATCCCCACCAAGAAGTCCATCATATCAAGAAAGAAAATATCGGTTTAATTGAAGTAATGGGTTTGGCTGTATTGCCCGGAAGGCTTAAAGAAGAATTAAGTAAGTTAGCGGAATGTATAGTTAACGATGATCCGGCCCGGGAAATCGAAAAATTCCCCGAAGTGCTTAAGCATCTCAGCTGGGCTCAAGGAATAAAGGAGAGCTATCCTCAGTTGACTCCAGCCAATATCCAACCCATTTTACAGCAGGAAGTAGGGCAGGTATTTTCCAAGGTTCTGGAGCATGCGGGCGTATTTAAAAGAGATGAGGAAGGACGGCAAGCATTTGTGAGATTTCTGGATCATATCGTTCGATGACTTTAACAAACGAAATAGACGCAGAGGGGAAACGGTGTTCATGTTGAATTTATTGCAGCTAAAAGCCAGGTTTGCTGAGGAATTTGGAAGTCATCAAGAAGTTCGCGCATTTTTTGCTCCCGGTAGAGTGAACCTGATTGGGGAACATACGGATTATAATGGAGGCTACGTGTTTCCGGCCGCTTTAACTTACGGGACATGGGCTCTGGTCAGCCCAAGGCAGGATGGGAAGGTTCGGTTCGGTTCTGCTAACTTTGATGTCAAAGCGGAATGTGCATTGGATCATCTCGTTTATGACAAAGAAGATGACTGGGCTAACTACCCCAAAGGGGTCATTCAGAAACTGTTAGCCTATCCATCTATCTCAGCATATTTAAAAGGGGCGGATATTTTATATTATGGGAATATACCGAATGGAGCGGGGCTTTCATCCTCCGCATCCATCGAATTAGCCACAGCCCTTGCTATTTCGAAATTAGTGAATTGCCATATCCCCATGATCGAACTGGTCAAGCTATCGCAGCTGGCGGAGAATCAGTTTGTCGGCGTCAATTGCGGGATCATGGACCAGTTCGCGGTTGGGATGGGGAAGAAGGATCATGCGATGATGCTGAAGTGCGATTCGCTGCAGTATGAATATGTTCCCTTTCAGGCAGCCGGTTATAAGCTGGTGATTAGCAATACGAATAAGAGACGGGGACTGGCGGATTCGAAGTACAACGAGCGCCGCCGGGAATGTGAACAAGGACTGATGCACATACAAAAGGTGCTTCCCCACATTTCAAGCTTGGGGGATCTCCGTTATGCGGAGTGGGAGCAGCTGCGTGAAGCCATTCCTTCCGAAGTGATTCGGAACCGTGTGGAACACGTGGTCAGTGAAGATGAAAGAGTCCTTCTGGCTACTAAGAGCCTGAAGGAGAATGATCTCATTTCTTTCGGGCAGTACATGCGGCAGTCTCATGAATCCCTGCGGGATTTGTATGAGGTAACCGGCCTGGAACTTGACGCCTTATTTGAGGAGGCATCGAAAATTTCGGGATGTGTCGGCACCAGGATGACAGGGGCTGGATTCGGCGGGTGCAATGTTAGCCTCGTTCATGGAGATGCAGTGGAAGAATTCAAGAAACAGGTAGCAGAGAATTATACACGCAGGACGGGATTAGTTCCGGATTTTTATGTATGTGAAGTAGGGGACGGAGCCAAAGAAATCACGGAGGTAGAAGCATGTCAATTTTAGTTACGGGCGGAGCAGGGTATATTGGGAGCCATACGGTAGTGGAGCTTCTTCAACAGGGGGAAGAAGTCATTATTATCGATAATCTGAAGACAGGCCACATCAATGCGATGGTTGGCGGCACGTTTTATCAAGGAGATATTCGTGATCGCAGCTTTTTGAATGAGGTGTTCAGCAAGCATGAAATCGAGGCGGTCATTCATTTTGCCGCCAGTTCCTTGGTGGGGGAAAGCGTGGAAGTCCCGCTGGCTTATTATGATAACAATCTCATGGCCGCACATACCCTGGTTTCGGCTATGCTTGACCATGACGTCAAAAAAATCGTCTTTTCTTCTACTGCCGCCACCTATGGGGAGCCCAAAAACATTCCGATCCAGGAAGGGGATCCGACCGAGCCGACAAGCCCATATGGGGAAACGAAGCTGGCTATGGAAAAAATGTTCCGGTGGTGCGACCCGGCCTATGGCTTGAAATCCATCTCCCTCCGCTACTTCAATGCGGCAGGGGCCCATCCGGACGGGATGATCGGTGAGGATCATGACCCGGAAAGCCATTTGATCCCGATCATTCTTCAGGTCGCTCTGGGTCAGCGCGACAGCATCCATATCTTTGGCGATGACTATCCTACAGGCGATGGCACCTGCATTCGCGATTATATCCACGTGATGGATTTGGCGAACGCCCATTGGCTTGCACTGGAAAGTTTGCGTGAAGATAATCAAAGCGGGGTATATAATTTAGGGAACGGCCAAGGCTTTTCCGTTCAAGAAGTGATCGATACCGCTCGCCGGATTACAGGTCATCCGATTCCGGCACAAGTCAGTCCGAGAAGGACAGGCGATCCCGCGGTTCTCATCGCTTCATCGGAAAAGGCACAAGCGGAGTTGAAGTGGAAGCCGGTTTTCAACGACCTGCAGACAATCATTGAGAGCGCTTGGAAATGGCATCAATCTCAACCGAATGGATATGAAGATAAATAGAAAAGAGGAAGGCACTATGACATCAGGAATGGTTGGCAGCTTTCAGTTTATGAAATCCCTTAATAAATCGCTTATTTTGAACGTCATTCGCCTGGATGGCCCCATTTCCCGTGCGGAAATCGCCAAAAAGACGAATCTGACTCCACCAACGGTGACCAATTTGGTTGGCGAACTGTTAGAGTCAAATTTAGTGATAGAGAGTGATTTGGGGACTTCATCCGGAGGCCGCAAACCCATCATGCTGCGCATCCATGCTTCAGCTTTCCATGTGATTGGAATTGATGTGGGAGCCAGCCATCTGAAGGTGGTATCTGCCAATCTGAACGCAGAAATCATAGATACCCTGCTTGTAAAAATGCCAAACCCGATTACATCCGAAAACTTTTTGAAGCTTTTGGTTCAATCGATTGAGACCATGCTGGATAAGTCCGGCTTACAAAAAGACACCATACTGGGAATCGGGGTAGGCATGCATGGACTTGTCGATCCGCAGAAAGGGGTCGCCCGCTATGCCCCTAACCTTGATTTGCGCCAAATTCCGATCCGGGAGGAGCTGGAGACAGCGTTTGATCTTCCGGTAGAAATCGAGAATGATGTTAGAGCCATGGCCTTGGGCGAAAGCTGGTTTGGAAATGGCCAAGGGATTGATAATTTTATATGCATCAATGTCGGAATGGGTATAGGTGCCGGTATTATTTTAGATAATAAGCTGTTTACGGGTTCAAGCTTTACGGCGGGCGAAGTCGGCCACACCACGATTGATCCAGAAGGGCCGAAATGCAGCTGCGGAAATTACGGATGCCTGCAGGCTATTGCTGCAGGCCCGGCGATCGCGGCAAGGGTACAGAAGGAAATCCGCCTTGGCAGGGAAAGCCTGATTACAGAAGTGGTTTGTGGAGATTTAGGGGGGATCACCGGGGAAACCGTTCATCAGGCTGCTCTCCAAGGTGATCCGCTGGCCATTGAAGCTTTGGAAAATACAGGTCGCTATTTAGGAATAGGAGTAGCCAATTTGATCAATATTTTGAATCCATCCCGGGTCATTCTTGGTGGAGGGGTTTCGAAAGCAGGAGAGTTTATCCTTGGTCCCATGAAGGAAACGGTCGAAAAAAGGGCATTGAATTCCGCTTCCATCTGTACTGTGAAATTGGGTGATTATGGAACGGCGATTGGTGCGGCCACCTTGGTTCTCAAAAAGCTATTCATGCCGGATTATAGCTGAATGACATGATTCAGTCTGGATGAGAGCCTTGATGTCGTTATCAAGGGTATCTGATAGATCTAATAGAAAGCAGGGATAGAGGATGAAATATAGGAAGCTAGGGCGAACAGGGCTTAAAGTCAGCGAAATCAGCTTAGGCAGCTGGCTGACCTACGGAAATGCTATCGAAAAGGAAAAAGCAGCTTTAACGATCGATAAAGCATATGAGCTAGGGATTAACTTTTTTGATACGGCCAATGTTTATGCGACAGGAGAAGCCGAAAAAATCGTAGGGGAAGCATTAAAGAAGTATCCACGAGAATCTTATGTATTGGCGACGAAGGTTTTCTTTCCCATGGGTGAGGGGCCGAATGACCGCGGGCTATCCCGAAAGCATGTATTTGAGCAGATTCATGCAAGCTTAAAGCGGTTGGACATGGACTATATTGATATTTATTATTGCCATCGCTATGATCCGGAAACTCCTTTGGAGGAAACGCTGAGGACGATTGGAGATTTGGTCCGACAGGGCAAGGTTCTTTATGTCGGGGTAAGCGAATGGACAGCAGCTCAAATTCAAGAAGCCTTGCAGGTTGCAGATCGTTATCTCCTGGATCGGATTATCGTAAATCAGTCGATTTACAATATGTTTAACCGGTATGTTGAAAAGGAGATCATTCCTTTAAGCGAAAGAAATGGCATCAGCCAAGTCGTCTTCTCCCCGCTGGCACAAGGAGTTTTAACGGGTAAATACAAAAGCGGGGCTAGCTTGCCGGAAGGGTCAAGGGCGACCGATCCTAATTCCAATATGTATATGGGTTCCATGCTTCAGGAAGAAGTATTGGCAAAGATCGAACAACTGGAACGGGTAGCGGGAGAGCTAGAGATCACGATCTCCCAATTGGCTCTTGCCTGGATCCTAAGAAATCCAAATATCGCAAGCGCATTGATAGGAGCAAGCAAACCGGAGCAGGTTGAAGAAAATGTAAAGGGCGTAGGGATTGAACTGCCGAGTGAAATTTTGAAGACGATTGAAGAGATTTTGGGATAAGAAAAATAGGAGAAGAGGATGAGGTGGGATTCACATGTCCACATTTGTAGAGCAAATAACCTATTTGGGAGAACCGGCGGTTCAGGCTTCCAATGAGCAGATGGAAATCATCATTGTACCGGGGTGGGGGAGCAATCTGATTTCTTGCATCCATAAAGAATCCAATTATCAGGTTTTGAGAGTACCTGATTCACTAGAGGAATATGGATCGAACCCGTATCTGTTCGGTACCCCTGTCTTATTCCCGCCTAACCGGATCGGCGACGGAACCTTCGAGTTCAACGGGAGAACCTATCATCTTGAGATCAATGAAAAGGGGAAGAATAACCACCTTCACGGTTTTGTCCACGATAAGAGATGGGAACTGGTCAAAGCCGAGGCACAAGAAGATCGGGTCGTCGTGGAAACAGAAATGGACTCTTCCCATTATCCGGATATCTTCGAACAATTCCCCCACCATTTCGTCATCCGAATGACCTATATGCTGGAGGGAGCGACCCTCCATAAGAATGCCACCATTAGGAATAAAGGAACGGAACCGTTTCCTTGGGGACTGGGCTATCATACGACATTTTTCTTCCCGGAAGATCAGTCTAGTTTCTCTTTAACAGCAGACAAGCGTTGGCTATTGGATGAAAGGCTGCTTCCGACCGGAGAGCTGGAGGAAATGGAGTACAAGAAGGAACTCCATGAGGGGATCCGTCTAAAAGATTGGGCCTTGGACGACGCATTCCTTTCATCAGCCCTCTCTGGTGGAAGGAATGAAGCTTCTGTTGAAACTGCGGGTTTAAAGATTGTCTATCGGGCAGATGAACATTTCAAGCATTGGGTGGTCTATAATGCGGATGGAAGACAGGGCTTTGTTTGCCCGGAACCTTACACCTGGGTGACGAATGCGCCCAACTTACGTCTTCCAGAATCGCTGACAGGGGTACAAGTCTTAGGCCCGGGGGATGAGGTTACGGTGAAGACGGAAATAGCCATATATTTTTCCACTGATTTTTAAACATTCCCATCTGTTTTTTTACATTCCGATTTTTGATGAAGTATATTAAAATAGTAGGAAAAACGTCCGACAAGATCATAGCCGAATCTCTTCTGGAGGTCGGCTCTTTCAATTAGAGTTTTAAGTGACTCTATAAATAGTTGGAAATAAAGCAATATTAAAATGTTGTTTAGAATGTGTTACTCTTGTAATAAATGCTTGATGAGCAATATAAAAATTCGTCATACGTATTCAGGATTAAAGGAGGGAAGCAGAATGGGGCTTCTGACGGGCGCGCTGTACCGCATATGCGAATGGATTACGCGGTTAGCTTACCTCAATCTATTATGGCTTTTGTTTTCCATGATCGGGTTCGTGGTGGTGGGGATCATGCCTGCTACAGTCGCCATGTTTTCCGTGACAAGAAAATGGGTCATGGGACAGCAGGATATTCCAGTGTTTAAGACATTTTGGAATACGTATAAATCAGATTTTGTCAAATCTAATGTATTGGGTCTTGCGTTAGGGTTTATGGCTGTGATGTTTTATTTCGATTTCAGAATTTTGCAATATATGCCTGCGTATCAATCGGTATTGCAAGTTGTGTTTCTGAGTTTATTTTTTATTTATCTGCTGCTGCTATTCTTTATTTTTCCGGTTTATGTCCATTACGATATTCGGTTATCCCAAACCTTTAAATTCGGGGTTGTCATCGCGTTTTCACGGCCTCTCCATTCATTGGGAATGATCGTCGCTTCGATGATCTTAGGCACCCTGCTTTGGCTTTTCCCGCTGTTGTCTTTATTTTTTAGTGGGAGCGTTTTCAGTTTACTGGTGATGTGGTTTGCCATCAGAGCTTTCAGAAGTTTAAATCGGCAGCATGAAAAAGAGGCGGAAACGAGAGGAATCGAAAGAGTGGGGCTCCTATGAAGCAGCTGTCATCATTCATTAGAAATATTTACGATAACCTCAGGATTAAACATAAATTGTTTCTTTTGGTTTCTTTGATCATGGTCATCTCCTTTTCCTTTACCGTGACCGGGCTGCAGTATGCTTTCAATGTCTATGATGAACAGATTTATCAAAAGTCCTCCCAAGTGTTATTCATGTCTTCCAATAACATTGAAGATGAAATGAAAAAAATAGAGGAAGTTTCATTTGATATAACCGCTGACGTTGAAATTCAGAATAGTCTCGATTTGATGAGGAAAAAACCTTTGGAGTATGAGAGATTTCGAATTCGAACGGCAATTATTGATAGGTTATTGGATTATGCCGGATCTCAAAAGTACATTCGTTCGATCCATCTCTTCGATGTCAATGGGGAAGAATACACAGCAGGAAACAGAAGGATTGCGATCGCGCCGCAAATCAAGCAAACGATCACACGGGAAACCAAACAGGCCAAGGGAGCCAATCTGTGGATACGCCCGGATGAGCTGGATGACTCCTTAATTGCGGCACGTGAAGTAAGAATGTACAGAAATTTAAGTTTTGACAATCTTGGGACACTAGTGATCCGAATGGATCTAGGAAAAATGGTGAGGAATTTTTCAGATGGATTTAATGTTCAGGATGGAGAAATGATCATTATGAGCGGAGCGGATCTCATCTATCCCAATAGCCCTAATTTTCCTCTGGAGCAGGTCCAGCTTTCGTCCGCTGCACGGAAAGGGTACCACATTGAAACCGTAGGCGGTCAAAAATATTTTATGGCGTATATACAATCCCCCTATACCAACTGGACTTATTTAAATGCTATTCCGTTTAATCAGATCTTCGAGAGAATCGTAGCGATCAAATTTTTTGTATTGTTTGGGTTTATCCTGATGTTTACGTTAGTCGTCATTTTGGGTGTCAGGTTTGCAAGAGGGATAACCAGTCCGATAGAAAACTTGGTTGATTCGATACGGCATGTTCAAAAGGGCGATTTCGATAAGGCGGAGGCCCAAATTCATGACTCGGATGCGTTTAAAATGGATGAGGTGGGATTGCTTCAGCGTAATTTTAACCTGATGATTCATCGGATCAATGAACTCATCACCGAAAACTATGCCAAACAACTCACAATCAAAGAGACAGAATTTAAGGCGCTGCAAGCCCAAATTAATCCGCACTTTTTGTACAATACGCTGGAGTCTATCAACTGGCTGGCTAAGGTTAATCAACAGCCGCAGATATCCAAAATGGTCGAATCTCTAGGATTTTTGCTTAGAAACTCCATAAGTCTGAAAGAGCCGATTATTACGGTAGAGGAAGAACTCCAAATCGTCCTTCACTATATAACCATACAAACCTATCGTTTTGAGGAAAGACTAGATTTTCATTATGATCTGCCTCAAGAAATAAGAAACTGCTGCATCCCTAAGCTGACTTTGCAGCCTTTACTGGAAAATGCCATTCACTATGCCTTGGAACCGATGATTGATCCTTGCAAAATTACGATTCGTGCCGAACAAACTCCGGACGGCTTTGTCATCATGGTAGAGGATAACGGACCTGGAATGGAAGCTTCCTATTTGGAAAAGTTGCAAAAGGGAGAGGTTCGGACAAGAGGGCAAGGCATTGGCTTGAAAAACATTGAAGACCGCATCAAGCTTACCTTTGGTGAATCTTATGGCATCCGGATCGAGAGCGAACCGGGAAAGGGGACCAGAGTAAGGGTGATCTTGCCGTACAAAAAGGAGGGGAATCATGTACAAGGTATTGCTGGTTGATGATGAGCGAATTATTCTGGAAGGTATCTCAAAGATCATTGATTGGGCATCTATAGGAACGGTGCTGACGGGGACAGCTCGCAACGGGATCGAAGCTTATCAATTGATTGAACGCGAGCAGCCGGATATTGTGATTAGCGATATTAAAATGCCAGGATTGGACGGCTTGCAGTTGGTGGCAAAGGTGCATGAAACGTTTCCGAGTGTCCGGTTTATCCTGCTATCGGGATTCAGTGAATTCGACTATGCCAGAACCGCGATGCAGTTTGGCGTTAAACATTATTTATTGAAGCCATGCAATGAGCTTCGCATCATCGAAGCACTTCAGGAATTAACGGAAGAAATCGGGCAGAGTGAACAAAAAGAACGCTTTCTGGACAACATGAAAGGGCAGCTGGAAAAAGTTCTTCCCTATGCGAAGGAGCAATTGCTTAAAGAGTTTGTGACGAATAAAACCTATGGGAATAGGGATTTAGAATACTATGAAAAATTGTTTCATCTTCATTTAAATCATCCCAAGGTGAGATTGATCCTGTTTCAATTAGAAGGAGAATTCGATTTTGAGCATATGTTTGCCATGAAAAACATTGCACAGGAAGTCTTGGAAAACTCTATATTGAGCACGACGATCGGCGAATATATCCTGATCGTCGTGGAAGATAATAGGGAACCAGAAGAATGGCACGAGCACATCCAGTCGATACGAGATATCTTTTTCCAATACTATCAAATGGATGCTACCACGGCGTTAAGTGAAGCCGATGAGATTAGGCATGCTAAGAGATTGTATAAGGAGACCCTGGAATGTCTTAACCATAGATTTTACCTGGGAGAAGGCAGCCTGATTACCAAGAAGGACATCGTGCATACACATGCTATGGAAAGCGCAGAGTTTGCGTATGACGAGCAAAAATTGTGCCTGCTGGTCAAATCCGGTCGCTGGGAGGATGCGCAGGGCGAAATGGAAGCGTTTTTTTCTCAATTGGCCCAAATGCGCCTCGCAACCCATATTACCCGGTCCTATGTGATCCAGTTGTTTGTTGCTGTCATTCGGTTATGTGACCCGGAAAAGATGAATAGCTACCTGGAAAAGATGTCGATTCTTATTGAATTAGATACCATTCAAAGCATGCAAGGTTTTTTGGGTAACGTTGTTAAAGAGATTACGATGGAAAATTATGATCAAAACAAACATAGGCATTCTACCGTGATCAATAAAGTGATTGAAATCATTCATGAGCATTTAGGTGACCCGAATCTTTCATTAAACTGGGTGGCGAGTCAAATGCTCTATATGAATGCGGATTACTTAGGAAAATTGTTTAAAAAGGAGACCGGAGACAAATTTTCCAATTATGTTACGAAAATGCGAATTGAGAAAGCAATCGAGCGAATTGAGCGCGAAGAGGATCTGAAAATTTTTGAGCTCGCGGAAATGCTGGGCTTTGGGGACAATCCTCAATACTTCAGCCAAGTCTTTAAGAAATATATGGGGTGTACACCTTCGGAATACCGGAAAGTGCCATGATGCGAAAAAGCTAGCAACGGATTCACTACAAGGGGGATCATGAAGTGAAAAAATTCATATTTTCTGTGTTATCCCTTGCCTTTGCCCTAACGGTCAGCGCATGCGGGAACCCTGAGCAGCCATGGACGACCGAAGCGGGCAAACAAAATCAGGAACCGGTCAACCTTCGGGTCGCCTGGTGGGGCGGACAATCCAGGCATGACTATACCATGAAAGTCATTGACATGTATGAGAAAGAAAATCCTCATGTGAAAATTGAAGCGGAATATGCCAACTGGGATGACTACTGGAAGCAGATGGCTCCTTTAGCAGCGGGAAGCCGCCTGCCGGATGTGTTCCAGACAGACCTGCTGTATTTGACTCCCTACGGTGAAAAAGGCTTACTGGAAGATTTGACGCCTTATGTAGAGGACGGCCTGATCAATGTGGGTTCCATCAGTGAAAATGCGCGTTCAGGCGGGATGATTGGCGACAAGCTGTTTGGATTCAATCTGGGGGTCAATGCACCCGCCGTTGTGATCGATGCCGAAATGCTGAAAAAAGCGGGCATCCAACCGCCAAATCCGGATTGGACTTGGGCGGATTTTGAGCAGTTGGCTGTGCAGGTCAAACAAAAAATGGGTATTTACGGTACCAATGGAATGAAGCCGCCGGAAGTATTCTTTCCCTATTTTTTAAGGACCAAGGGACAGCATTTGTATAGTTCTGACGGCACTTCTCTTGGGTATAGCGATGATTCCTTGTTTGTGGACTATTTTGGCCGCCAATTGAGGTTGCTTGAGGTGGGAGCGTTTCCAAATCCAGGTGTAACGGCTCAAATTAAAGGATTTGAGGATGAACTGATCGTAAAAGGGGAAACGCCGATCCAGTGGATTTGGTCGAACCAATATCTCAGTCTGGCTAAAGCAGCTGGGCGGCCCCTTGAGCTGTATATGCCCCCAGGTCCTGGGCTTAAAGAAGGCATGTTCCTGAAGCCCAGTATGTTCTTTTCCATTTCGAAAAGCTCCAAGCAAAAGGAAGAAGCGGCTAAATTTATTAACTATTTTGTGAATAATATAGAAGCCAATAAACTCATTAAAGGGGATCGAGGAGTGCCGGTTTCCGCCGAAGTCGTAGAAGCGCTTAAACCGGAGCTGACCCCCGAGCAGGCCAAAATTTATGATTATGTGACTCGAGTATCACAAAACAGCAGCACGATGGATCCTCCCGACCCCATAGGGGTCGCAGAGGTGGTTAAAGCGCTTCTAGAGACATCGGATGAGATCTTATTCAAAAGGAT
This sequence comes from Ammoniphilus soli, assembly GCF_040813775.1. Lineage (NCBI taxonomy): Bacteria > Bacillati > Bacillota > Bacilli > Caryophanales > Paenibacillaceae > Ammoniphilus > Ammoniphilus soli. The sequence goes on along the minus strand of NZ_JBEGDL010000004.1, from coordinate 172,382 downwards.
AACACCGGAAGAAGGCGCCGCTAAATTCAGGAAGCGGGCAAACGAAATTCTGGCTCAAAATAAGAAATAAGTGAAATGGGGCGGTCTCGAAAGGGGCTAGCCCCTTTTAACATCCTCTGATTTTTAAACAGCTTGATCGGGTTTTTAAATTCAAACTTTTCTCATACTTAGATAGAATAATAGATGTAAGCACTTCCACTAAACGAAACCGAAACATAAGGGGAGATAACAAAATGAAAAAGTATTTATATTCAGCGTTATCCTTAGTGATGGCTTTAACGGTTGCCGGATGCGGCAGCGGCCAGAGTACAGAGACATCCGGAGGAGGAACGGCAGAAAACGGGGATAAGAGTCAGGAACAGGTTACTCTTCGCTTTGCTTGGTGGGGTGGGCAGCCTAGACACGAATACACGCTGAAAGTGATTGAAATGTATGAAAAACAACATCCGAATGTCAATATTGAAGCGGAATATGCGAACTTTCCCGATTACTGGAAAAAGCTAGCCCCGCAAGCTGCGGCAAACAATTTGCCGGATATTATTTCGATGGATACCGCTTATTTTGCGCAATACGGCCAAAAGGGACAATTGGAGGATTTGGCTCCATTTACGCAGGACGGGACCATTGATGTCAGCTCGATTAATGAAAATGCCTTATCCAGCGGGATGATTGACAACAAATTATACGGTTTTAACGTAGGCGTGAATGCGATATCGGTTATCACCGACGATGAAGCGCTGAAGAAAGCCGGACTTACCCCGCCGAAGGATGATTGGACATGGGATGACTTCGAGAAATTGGCTTTGGAAGCGAAAGGAAAAGCAGGGACATACGGCAGCAATCCTATGTTCCCGACGGATGTTTTTCTTCCTTACTATTTAAGACAGCATGACCAGCATATGTATAGTGCGGATGGAACTTCTCTCGGGTACAGCGATGATCAATTGTTCGTGGACCACTTCAAGCGTCAGTTGAGATTAGTAGAAGCCGGAGCGTTTCCTACGCCAGATGTGCAGGCTCAAATCAAAGGGATAGAGGATGAGCATATCGTAAAAGGTACGGCACCGATGACTTGGAATTGGTCTAATCAGCTTGTACAGTTCACCGAGGCAGGAAAAAGACCTTTAGCTTTGCACTTGCCGCCTGGACCAGCTCAAAAAGAAGGACTATTCCTGAAGCCAAGCATGTTCTTCTCCGTTGCCAAGAGCTCCAAGCATAAGGAAGAAGCGGCCAAATTTATCAACTTCTTTATCAATGATATCGAGGCGAATAAATTGATCAAAGGGGATCGCGGGGTTCCTGTTTCCTCTAAAGTCGTGGAAGGTATCAAATCCGTATTATCTCCTGATCAGGCAAAGGTGTTTGACTACGTAAGCAGCGTGTCGGAGAACAGCAGCGCAATTAGCCCGATGGATCCTGTAGGGTCTGCTGAAGTCATGAAGGCGCTGAAAGACATTTCGGACGAGATCCTCTTCAAGAAAATTACGCCTGAAGAAGGAGCTGCCAAGTTCAGACAGCAAGCGAATGAGATTCTCGCAAAAAATAAGAAATAAGGAAGATCAATAGAGTTTGTTAGTTGGATGCCCGAAGCCGATTGCTCCAATGGATGGAAGGCATCCCGCTTGCAACTCTATCATGTGAAAGAAAGGAGTGGAAGGATGAAACTGAGAACCACCTTAGACAATGTTGCGGGCTACACGTTTATCGCCCCTTTTATCATCGGCTTTCTCGGCTTTACGCTGATCCCCATGATGGCTTCCTTATATTTGTCTTTCACCGAATATGATTTGTTCTCCTCTCCCAAATGGATTGGGCTTGATAACTATTCAGAAATGTTTACAGGTGATGAGAAGTACTGGAAATCCGTAAAAGTGACATTCTATTACGTCCTTGCCGGAGTGCCGCTTCGTCTCGGATTTGCTCTTTTTATCGCCATGCTGCTCAATCGGGAATCAAAGACGGTAGGGTTTTATCGAACGATCTATTATCTTCCCTCGATTATCGGAGGTAGCGTAGCGGTAGCCATTATGTGGCAAAACATTTTTGGAAATGAAGGAGTCATCAACGCCCTGCTGTTCTTTTTAGGGGTTGATCAGAAGATCTTCTGGTATCAAGATCCCACTTCTGCGTTGTGGACATTGATTATGCTTTCGGTTTGGCAATTTGGATCATCGATGCTGATCTTTTTGGCAGGCTTGAAAAACATCCCGAAAGAGTTATATGAAGCGGCTAGTGTGGACGGTGCCAATGGCATCCATCAGTTTTTCAAGATTACATTGCCTATGCTGAGTCCGATCATTCTCTTCAATTTAGTCATGCAGACGATTTCCGCGTTTATGACGTTTACCCCCGCTTACGTCATCTCGAAAGGGGAAGGGGGGCCGCTCGATGGAACCTTGCTTTATTCGCTGTATCTGTTCCAGAAAGCATTTAACTTTTTCCAAATGGGCTATGCCTCCGCGATGGCCTGGGTCATGCTGATTATGGTGGCTTTATTAACCTTAATCCTATTTAAGACATCGTCTTACTGGGTGCATTATGAGTCAAAGGGGGAGTAAATAAATGAGGCCCATCACTTCTGATACTGCCGTAAAGCAGCCTGCAGCCGTTAGGCCGGTGAAATGGAAGCGGAAAATCAGCTTTTATCACCTGTTTACCTTGGGTTTGGCCATCGTCATGCTGTACCCTGTCATCTGGCTTTTAATGAGCTCGTTTAAGGAAAGCTCCAGCATCTTCGTTACAGCGCATTCTCTGATTCCGGATCCGTGGGTATGGGGGAACTATGCGGAAGGCTGGAAAGGGATTGGCGGTCAACCGTTTTTCACCTTTATTAAAAATTCACTGGTGATCGTTATCATTTCTACCATTGGTGCGGTTTTTTCATCGGCCGTCATTGGCTATGGCTTTGCCCGGATTCAATTCTGGGGCAAAAACTTTTGGTTTACCTGCATGATGCTCACCATGATGCTGCCGCATGAGGTAGTCATGATTCCGCAATACATCCTGTTTGCCAAACTGGGTTGGCTGAATTCGATTAAACCGATCGTGATTCCGCAATGGTTTGGGATTCCGTTCTTTACCTTCTTGATCATTCAGTTTATCCGCACCATCCCTTTGGAGTTTGATGAAGCGGCCACTCTTGATGGATGCGGCAGATTCGGCATTTTCTTTCGGGTCGTCCTTCCCTTGATTACGCCGGCGCTTGCCACATCAGCCATTTTTTCTTTCTATTGGAGATGGGAAGATTTGATCAATCCGGTCATCTATTTGAATAGTCCAGAATTATATACGGTGTCCCTAGCCTTGAAAATGTTTTTGGATGCCGAATCGGTTTCCAATTGGGGAGCGATGTTCTCCATGTCCGTCGTTTCCTTATTGCCTGTCATTCTCGTATTCTTCCTATTTCAAAAGTACATTGTGGAAGGGATCAGTACCAGCGGTTTGAAATAAATATTATCGCGTGAAAGGATAGAGAGGAGAGAAATTATGCCAGCACTAGTATTTAATGAAGAAGAAATTCGCCAGGTCATTGACCGAGTTGTACATCGAACGTTTGAGATGGATTTTAGCTGGGATTGGCCAGGAGGCGTCGCGTTTTTCGGCGTTGCGGAAGCCTATGAGGCAACAGGGAACGAAAAATATATCGAGCTATTGAAAGGCTGGGTGGATGAAAGACTGGAGGATGGCCTCCCGAAATTATCCGTGAATGGCGTTTCGATCGGACATGCGCTTCTTTCCTTATATCAGGCCACTCGGGATGAAAAATATTTGGATGTGGCCATCCAAATGGCGGAATTCCTGAAACATGATGCGGAACGATTTGCGGACGGCATCTTCCAGCACACGGTCAATTCGGAGGTGTATAATTTCCCGGAACAGGCCTGGGTCGACACGATGATGATGGCTGGCTATTACTTGATTCGGATCGGAGCTCTTCTGGAAAGAGACGACTATTTTGAAGACGGATTGAAGCAGTATCATGGCCACGAGCAATTTTTGCAGGATCCGGTGACGAATCTTTATTACCACGGATGGGACAATATCGCGCAAGACCACATGTCCGGAGTGTTTTGGGCTCGCGGAAACGCTTGGGCTGCGCTCACGATGGCCAAAGCGCTTGACATCGTCCATGTGACGCATCCGTCATTCATGATGATCGAAGGCTCCCTACGAGATCAATTGAGTGCATTGGTTCGTCTCCAGTCAGAGAATGGATTATGGCATACCGTGCTGACGGATCCGACGTCTTATGAGGAGATTTCAGGTTCCGCCGGGATTGCCCTGGGGCTGCTTTCCAAAGGATCCCTTTACAACAAGTACATTCAAAAGTCCATCCAGGGCATATTGGAGCACATAACCGAGGAAGGAATGGTTACGCAAGTGTCCGCAGGGACGGCCGTCATGCGCAATGTGCAAGGATATAAAGAGGTGCCTCACAAGCGGATTCAGGGATGGGGCCAGGGACTGGTACTGGCATTCCTTTCCGCCTTATTGAATTCAAGTAAACGAAGCTCAAATTTGATTGGATAAAAGGAGACTGAATGATGGAAATGGAAACTCGTTATGCTCATCATCCTGACCATGTAAAAAGAATGACCACAGAAGAATTGAGAGAACACTTTCTGATGGAAACCCTGTTTGAACCGGACCGAGTACACTTGACCTATACTCATGTGGATCGCATGATCTTCGGCGGTGTCACACCGGCTAAAGAAGAATTAGCCATTACGCTGGATAAAGAGCTGGGGGTGGAATATTTCTTGGAACGCCGCGAAATGGGGATCATTAATATCGGCGGCGAAGGGTCCGTCGTCCTTGACGGCGCAGAATACAATATGCAGCTCCGCGACGGTTTATATGTCGGAAGGGGAACAAAAGAAGTTTTATTCCGTTCAAAAGATCCGAGCAATCCAGCTAAATTCTATATCAACTCGACTCCGGCCCATCACACCTATCCGACTGTTAAAATTGATATCAATAAGATTGATCCTCTGCACGCCGGGGCTCCGGGAACATTGAACGAACGCAAAATCTACCAGTATGTCCATCCGAATGTGTGCGAAAGCTGCCAGCTTCAAATGGGATTAACCATGCTCTCGCCCGGAAGCGTTTGGAATACGATGCCTTGCCATACCCATGAACGCCGGATGGAGGTCTATTTCTACTTCAATATGGAACCTGAAACGCGGGTATTCCACTTCATGGGGAAGCCGGATGAAACGAGGCATATCGTGCTCAAAAATGAACAAGCGGTCATTTCGCCAAGCTGGTCGATTCACACCGGAACAGCTACAAGCAACTATACGTTCATTTGGGGCATGTGCGGAGAGAACATCACGTATCATGACATGGATCATGTGAAAATGGGAGATTTGAAGTAATAGGAATACACGAAAAGCGGGTGATGAATATGAACCTTGGCATCAGAGCGCATGACATGGACTACCGTCCTTTAGAGGAATTAGTGATAGAAATTGAAAAGGCTTGACATCCGTTCAGTTAGCATTAACTAAATCCTTTGAAGATATCAGTACCGATCTAGGAAGCTTATCTCCCGGATTGGCCCACCATATCGGCAGTGCATTCCGCAAGCATGATATACAGATTGCCGTGTTAGGCTGTTATATCAACATGATTCATCCGGACAAGGAGGAAAGAAGAAAGTCTTTGGATCGCTTCAAAGAGTATATTAGATATGCTCGCGATTTCGGCTGCGGCATTGTAGGAACCGAAACCGGCAATGTGAATGCAGAGATTTCATTTACGGTAGAAAATTTTAAAGAGCAACCATTCCAAGAAGTAGTGGAAAGCGTCCGTGAACTAGTGCAAGAAGCTGAAAAATTTGGCGTGATTGTCGGAGTTGAAGCAGGGGTTAACCATCCTATCTATTCTGCAAAAGTGATGAAAAGGCTTCTAGATAGTATAAATTCCAACAATCTTCAAGTCATTTTTGATCCGGTCAATTTATTGACCATTGAAAATTATAAAAATCAAGAAGAGATTATAGAAGAAGCGGTTGATTTATTAGGAGATCGAATCGTGATCTTGCATGCCAAAGATTTTATCTTAGAAGGAAATGAGCTGAAACCGGCAGCTGTTGGAAAAGGTTTACTAAACTATGACTTCCTGATGAAATTAATTAAGGCTAAAAAACCTTTCATAAATATTTTAATGGAAGATACAAAGGAGCCTTTTATAGAGGAAAGTATGGCTTTTTTAAAGGAGAAATATCATCAAGCTGAAAGGAGGGAGACGGGTGTCACAAGCTAAAGGCGAGAAGCTTTGGTTTATCCCGGACGGGTATATTCCTCCAACGAGTTCAGGTGATTTGGAAAGTCATGAGTCGATCTGTGTCCTGAACACAGGTTCCGAGGATGCCAAGCTGAAGGTGACCGTGTTCTTTGAGGATCGGGAGCCGATGGAAGACATTCTGTTAGTGGTACCCGGACGACGCACGAAACATATTCGTACCAGTTCTATCGCTAAGGACGGTACGGCGATTCCTGTGGGTGTTCCTTATGCGATGGAAGTGGAAAGCGATATGCCGGTGATTGTCCAGTACAGCCGTTTGGATGCGACTCAGGCGGAAAACGCACTCATGTCTACAATGGCTTATCCTATCAAATAAACATTTATTAAAGACCCGATGAAGGTAGGGGACCACCTCATGGGGTCATTCTTTTTTGCAGCTAAACCATCATCCGTATGAGCTATATCTATGTTCGGATTCTTGTAATCACTATCCCTTCTGATCAGACACGAGGTGTAAAGCTTTCTAGGTAAATGCAGCACAAAAAATTTTTAATAGATTCCTTCCTACCAGCGAGTCAAAGCGGCATACGTAATCCGCTGGCTGGACATACAGAGATTCGCCAGACTTTCGAAGATCGATGCTTTTTGTAATTTTCGATTTAAGCGATAGCAGAACTCGTTGAAATAGGCCTGCAAATAACGTGGACCTAATCCATGGAATGTTTGGTTGATCCATCGATTCGCATTGGCAAAGTGAGGGAATAACTTTTTGGCTTTTTGAGAGATATATCGTCCGAGGGTGAATTTTACCTTAGTGGAGCCTGATTGGACATATTGTTTGACAAACTCATCACGTCCAACGCGGTGAATATACCTCTTCTTTAGTTGTTTTGCCGGAAGGAGTTTCATTTTAATATAGACAGGTTCTTCCCGATCATTCAAGGTGGCTCCCACGAGGAGGGGGTGTTCTTGGGGATGTTTGTTCCACGTGGAATTATAAGGTTTTCCGTAACAGGCATCGTTCACGTGAACAAGCCCAGATAAAAGGATCGAAGCATCGGCATCGCTCATGGCATGGCGAATTTTGTGCAGCATTAGCCAGGCTGTCTTATAAGTCACGTTAATGATCTTGCTCAGCTTGAGGGCACTTATCCCGCACAAATCATGAGAAACAAGAAATAGTGCGGTTAGCCACTTTCGCAGGGCTGTCCGGCTGCCCTCCATGACGGTTCCGACGGTTAGGGAGGTTTGATGACGACATTGGGTACATTCGTAGATCGGGAGTCGTCGAGTAGACGTCTTATAAGCTTGGTGATGGCTGCAACGGGGACAGACGAAACCATGTGGCCACTTCACCTGGAATAAGTAATTTGCACAATCCTCTTCCGTAGGAAACCGGGAAAGAAACTCGTCTAAAGTCAAGTTATGCTCGCTCAAAGAAAGCCCCCCTTTTTCAATAGAAGATTATAATTCCATTATACCAAACATATGTTCTAAATTGAATCTTGGAATGGGATTTCAGTTCTATTTCTCCGTTCGTCTGGCATTGCTCTCCAATCTTAATGTCTAATAGGGATGGACCAAATAAACAAGGTTATGTCTGACGGGAAGGGATAGTAAACACAAGAATCCAAATGGGGTATAGGGGTGTGCAAAGGATATTGTATTAGGGAACATAGCTGCATCTGATAGACCGAATCATTCCCCAAATATTTTGCCTCTAATTTTTAAACAGAAATATCGGAAAATTAGCCTCCAATTTCCTGTTCCCTTTTTTATAATGACCTTGCAGGGTATGGAATTCTTACATTTTTAAAAATGGAGGTAAACGTGTGATTCACGCCAAACTGCCTAAGGTCTTTTACGGTGGAGACTATAACCCCGATCAGTGGTCAAAAGAGATATGGGATGAAGATATGAGGCTATTTAAACTGGCTCATATTGATGTAGCGACTGTAGGTGTTTTTTCTTGGGCACGCTTACAACCGGATGAGAGCCATTACGATTTTACCTGGTTGGATCAGATACTAGATAAGATGGCGGAAAACGGGGTATATGCCTGTTTAGCCACGGGTACGGCTGCTGTGCCTGCGTGGATGGCTAAACGTTATCCCGATGTATTGAGGGTTACCTTTGACGGTATGAAAAGAAAATTTGGCTTTCGGCATAATTTTTGCCCGAACAGCCCTACGTATCGCAGATATTCCGCATTAATGGCGCGAAAGCTTGCTGAACGCTACCAGGACCACCCCGCCTTGCTGGTATGGCATGTGAATAACGAATACGGCGGCCACTGTTATTGCGATAACTGTGAGATCGGCTTCCGAGTGTGGCTGAAAAAGCGCTACGGGACCTTGGATGCATTAAACCGGGCATGGAATACGAGCTTCTGGGGCCATACGTTTTATGATTGGGATGAAATCGTGCTTCCTAACCGCTTGTCGGAGCATCGGGAAGAAGATGGAGCCACAGTATTTCAGGGCATTACGCTAGACTACTACCGATTTAATTCGGATTCCTTGCTGGAATGCTATCAAGCAGAATATCAAGTACTGAAAGAGATCACTCCTGACATCATGGTCACGACCAACCTGATGGGCACTTTTAAAGATCTGGATTATTTTAAATGGGCAAAGCAAATGGATATTGTATCGTGGGATAACTATCCGGCTTTTGATACCCCGGTGAGCTTGACAGCTATGAGGCATGACTTGATGCGGGGGCTGAAGCAGGGAGCTCCGTTCATGCTAATGGAGCAGACCCCCAGCCAGCAAAACTGGCAGCCTTACAACAGCCTGAAAAGGCCGGGCGTTATGAGGTTATGGAGCTACCAGGCCGTGGCTAGAGGAGCCGATACGGTGATGTTTTTTCAACTGAGACGATCCGCCGGGGCCTGTGAAAAATATCATGGAGCAGTCATCGAACATGCGGGGCATGAACATACCAGGGTGTTCCGGGAATGTTCCGCGCTGGGGAGAGAACTCCAAGACCTCGGGGATAGGATTTTAGACTCGAGAATCGAATCGAAGGCGGCTATCTTATTTGACTGGGAGAACTGGTGGGCGATTGAAATGTCTACCGGTCCGAGTGCGGATCTGAAGTACGTGGAAGAAGTTTGGAAATATTACGATGCACTGTATACGCAAAATATCCAGGTCGATCTGATCAGTGTAGATACCCCCCTTGATTCCTATGATCTCGTGATAGCTCCGGTGCTCTATATGGTCAAATCCGGCGTTGCCGATCGCATAAAAGACTTTGTAAAAAGGGGCGGATCCTTTCTCACCACCTTCTTTAGCGGAATCGTCAATGAACATGATTTAGTCACACTTGGCGGATACCCTGGCGAACTTCGAGAATTATTGGGCATTTGGGCGGAGGAAATCGATGCTCTTTTCCCTGATATGTCGAATCAAATCGTGATGACAGAAAGAATCGGATCCCTTCAAGGAACTTACCAATGCAACTTGCTATGTGATCTCATTCACTCAGAAGGAGCCGATGTGATCGCGGAATATGGGTCGGACTTTTATCAAGGCATGCCGGTGCTGACGAGGAACCGATATGGAAAAGGAGAGGCCTGGTATGTGGCATCCAGTCCGGAAAGAAGCTTCTTGATTGATCTGCTTGGAGAGTTGTGCCGCCAAAAAGGGATTGAACCCGTGCTTCAGGCGGCAGAAGGGGTGGAAGCTACCCGGCGTACCAAGGACGGAAAGACCTATACCTTTGTTTTAAATCACAACGACTCTAATGAAAAAATTCAACTAGGCACCGGCTCCTTCAGAAATTTGCTCGATGGAAAATTCTATCAGCAAGAAACGCTATTGCTGGGAAAAGGTGTGTTGATTTTGGAATGCTTAGCAACATAAAAGACTATTTGCCCAGATAGGAGGTATAGATATGCCGTTACACCCTTTGGCGAAAAGATACTTAGATGCGGCTCCCAAGTCGATTACAGAGGCTCCCGTGTCCAAATTGAGGAATTTGGAAAAGATCGGGCTGCCTCCGGAGAGTGACCGACCTGCCGTAGGTTCCATTGAAGATCGCATGATTTCCGGACCCGGCGGCGAAATTCCCATTCGCATCTACACGCCGGAAGGAGATGGCCCTTTCCCCCTGTTGGTTTTCTTCCATGGGGGAGGATTTGTGAGGGGAAGCATTGAAACGCATGATGTTTCTTGCCGTAATCTAGTACGCGCTTCCGGCTGGAAAGTCATCTCGGTAGGCTACCGTCTGGCACCTGAGCATCCATTCCCGGCTGGTCTGGAAGATTGTTATGCAGGATTGCAGTGGACGGTTCAGCATGTGGACGAACTTCAAGGCGATGCGGAACAAATCGCAGTCGGAGGAGATAGTGCGGGAGGCAACCTGGCTGCTGCCGTAGCGATCATGGCACGCGACCGGGGTGGACCCTCCATTGCCAAACAAGTATTGATGTATCCCGTTACGGACTACCATCGCCATGGGATCCAGTCTCCCTATCCTTCGTATCAGGAGAAAGGGACTGGCTATGGCCTCACAAGCAAGGGAATGGGCCTTTATTGGCAGTATTACCTGAAACAGCAAGAAGAAGGCGACAACCCTTATGCTTCTCCGATGAAATCGGCGAATCTAATGGGATTGCCCCCGGCCGTGGTGGTTACAGCAGAGTATGATCCCCTCTGCGATGAAGGGGAGAGGTATGCTGAAAGACTTCGAGAAGCAGGGGTTGCCGTGGTAAGCCGCCGCTTTAATGGCATGATTCATGGATTTTTAAATTGGTTGGAAGATATGGAAGAAAAAACGGATGCATACAAGCTGATAGGATCTTTTCTTCAAGATCGATAGAGACATTAAAGGAGTGTGTAGACAGATGTATCATTTATTTTCCCTGGAGGGGAAGACGGCGCTAGTGACTGGAGCAAGAACGGGGATCGGCCAAGCGATTGCTGTTGCTTTGGCGAAATCGGGTGCAGACTTAATCCTCCTCGGGCATCAAAATAACATGCAAGAGACAGAAGCGATGGTCAAAGAATTTGGACGGAACGCTCAGACGATTCTGATGGATTTGTCCAAGACGGATGGCCTTGAGGAGAAAGCCGGGGAGCTAGCTTCCCGATTTCCAATCGATATCCTCGTGAATAATGCAGGCATCATTCGAAGGGAGCCAGCTATCCAGCATTCGCTTGAGGATTGGAAAGCCGTGATCGATACTAACTTGAATGCCCTGTTCATCCTCACACAGCAGATTGCGCGGCCGATGCTGGAGAGGAGAAGCGGAAAAATCATCAATATCGCTTCTTTATTATCTTTCCAAGGCGGGATTAACGTTCCCGGCTATACCTCCGCCAAGCATGCGGTAACCGGCCTTACCAAGGCTCTTGCCAATGAATGGGCAGCCCAAGGGATTCAAGTCAACGCCATTGCTCCAGGGTACATCGCAACCAATAATACGGAGGCATTGAGACACGATCCAGATCGTAGCACATCGATACTATCCCGTATCCCCGCAGGGCGATGGGGCAATCCGGAGGACTTGGCCGGCGCTGCGGTATTTTTAGCTTCGCCCGCATCCGATTATGTGAATGGTCACGTGCTCGTTGTAGATGGCGGTTGGATGGCAAGATAATAGTAGATTACTAGATTTAAGGAAGGTGACTCGACATGAATTTGAAAAAAGCTAGACTTGCGAAAAACGTGCTTACAAACTCTTTAGCTCTATCCTTAGCTTTTACAGGTGTGGCCAGCGCATTAGGGGCTGAAGTGCAGACAAGCATTCCGACTGTTCAAGGGAAATCCGTCCAGTTAGAATACCTGGATAGAGGCCTGGTTGCGGCTTCTACGCCAGAAGGGGTATTTCTTAGCTGGAGGCTCTTGGCTAATGAAGTGAAAGGGTATTCCGACACAGGTTTGACTGGTGCAAACTTCAATGTATATCGTGATGGTACAAAGATCGCGACGGTTGAAGACAGCACAAACTATGAGGATAAAGAAGGAACAGCTAGTTCCAAGTATTATATTTCTGCAGTTATTAACGGAAAAGAAGTAGACCAAAGTTCAGAGATTACCCCTTGGGAAAATTCGTACTATAATTTGCCGCTCAAAAAACCGGCAGACGGTGTAACGCCTACTGGCGAAACGTATACCTACGCTGCTAATGACATGAGCGTTGGGGATGTCGACGGTGACGGTCAGTATGAATACATTGTGAAATGGGATCCTTCCAATTCTAAAGACGTATCCATAAAAGGATATACCGGAAATGTTTTTATTGACTGCTATAAGTTTGATGGAACGCAGCTGTACAGAATTGACCTAGGCGTGAATATCCGGGCGGGCGCTCACTATACCCAGTTCCTGGTTAATGATTTCGACGGCGACGGAAAGTCCGAAATGATGTTTAAAACAGCTCCAGGGACAAAGATCATAAAGTTTGATAAGGAAGGCAATATTGCCTCCGAAAAGTATATCACGATGCCTCAGGAAGATATAAATGCCGGCTACAGCAACCTGGATGACTACCGCATGAGTGCGGAGGATTATCGTGAACACGTGGTAAACATGTTTATGGGCTGGGATAAGCATGAAGAGGTGGTAAAGGGAAATTGGCCGAAAAGCCTCGAGGAATGCTTCGGGATTGAAAAGAAATATGACTATCCGCTATCCAGGGCAGATGCTGAAGCCTTAGCTGACTACTTCCTTGATGTGTACGCTCCAAGCAGAAGCACCCGCAACGAACTCAGAAAGTTTGAAGGCTTTATTGTAGATGGACCGGAATATTTAACTGTCTTTAACGGGGCAACGGGTGATGAACTGGAAACCATTCATTATAAAACCGGGCGCCATGACGATGGTCTGATGTGGGGAGATTATGCTTTGCCTAGAATTGAGCCAGCCAATCGGGTGGACCGTTTCCTTGCCGGCGTCGGCTATCTTGACGGTGAAAAGCCGTATGCCGTATTTGCCCGCGGTTATTATACCCGAACCACCCTCGTTTCTTATAGCTGGGATGGCCAGCACTTGAAGGAACATTGGTATGCGGACAGCGGCTGGACTCCGATGAGCAATCCTTTTAACGATAATCCTCATTATACACCGGGAGCGAATGGCGAACTCGGAGCCTTGACAAACCAAGGTGCCCATTACCTCACTATGGCAGACGTAGACGGTGACGGCAAACATGAAATCGTGTATGGAGGCGCAACCGTCGATCATGATGGTACCTTATTGTATAGCTCAAAAGGTATTTTGCCTGAACAAAGTGCAGCCCCTGGAAAAGAAGCTAAACTGGGTCACGGTGACGCCATCCATGTGACGGATATTGATCCGGACAGACCTGGGCAAGAGATCTACATGGTCCATGAGAATGCATCCATGGCTCCATACGGCTATGCCTTGCGGGACGGCAAAACCGGGGAAATCATCTATGGCGGCTATACAGGTAAAGATACAGGTCGCGGTATGGTAGGAGATATTGATCCTTCTTCGAGAGGCTTGGAAACGTGGGCTAATACGGGCGTTGGATTGTGGACGGCTGCCGGAGAAAAATTAGGTATTCAAACACCTGGCACAAACATGAATATTAAGTGGTCTGCCGATATGACAACACAGATTGTGGACGGTGCGCAAGAAAAAACGCCGACCATCGAGGATTGGAAGAAGGGCCGATTGCTTACGGCTGCCGATACCCGAACAAATAACGGCACAAAGGGAAATCCCTCCTTGGTCGCTGATGTATTTGGGGACTGGAGGGAAGAACTGCTGGTTAGAACAACGGACAGCTCGGCTATTCGTATCTATTTAAGCACGGAAAAAACAAACCGCAAATTGTATACGTTAATGCATGATGCTCAATACAGATCAGGTATCGCAACTCAAAATAGCGCTTACAACCAGCCTTCCTACCCAAGCTTCTATTTTGCATCTGATACCGATTGGGCGAACGTCCCGGTTCCGAACTACTCCATTTCAGGGGTTCTATCCGTTATGGAGAAACAGATGGAAGAATACGAGGCGAACGGTGAGTTAACCGGCCCGATCGTTGCTCAGTTAACGAATACTCTTAAGCAAGCTGAACATCACTTCGAACAAGAATCAACAAAGGATGCCATCAGGTTTATGGAAAAGTACGTATCCCAGCTTAATCAGAAAACGAAAGAAGACAATCTTTCCGATCGGGCTGAAAAGAACCTGTCTTATCACGCTAATCTATTGATTGAGATGTGGGGAAGATAGGCAGCTTTTATATAAAGGTGAAGTTGGATGGAAATACTCTTGTCGTACAAAACGCTTCCAAGGTGACACGTCTTCCAGGACATCGGAAGCTGTACAGAAAGTATCAGATGTTTAACAGAACACCACGTATGTCAGTGTTTTTTACTGACTTGCGTGGTGTTTTAGTATAGATAAAAATTGAACACTGTTTTTTGAACAGATGAGACTGAATTTTTGAATGAATTATAAAAATTAATTTCTTATAATAAAAAGCGTTGGTGGACACTGCCCCCATGATTTATGGCAGGAGAACTTTCCATAAAAAATAGGAATGAAGGAGACAAAAGAATGGCCAGGAAACGATTAAGGCAATTACCTCTAGCGATGAGTTTAATGGTAACGTTTTCAATGTTTTCGGGCATTAGCGCCATAGAACCAGGACAGACTGCAGCAGAGGAAACAGCTCAAACGGAGCAACAAACACCAACCGAGCCGCTATCTTTGGCAGTATCGGCAAGTAAAGAATGGAAATTCGACTTTGGTTCGGCTGACAGTCCTGTGGCGGCAGGATATACTCGGGTCGATAATACGATGATTTATGATAGCGCAAGGGGATATGGGCTGGATAAAGTAACAACCTTCCGTGACCGAGGAACTCCGGATGAAATACGAAGAGATTTTGTGAACGGCAATTACTCGTTCTTAGTGGATGTACCGAATGGAGACTACTATGTGAAAATTATTGCTGGTGATACTATAGCAGCCAATACAACCAATGTCTCCATCGAAGGAGCCTCGCAAGGATCAGTTTCTTCGAGCAGCGGGAATTTTTCTGAATTAACTAAGGTCATTACAGTAACGGATGGGCAGTTGAACTTTGCATTCAGCAAAGATGGCCGGGTGAATGCGATTGAAATTGTGCCGGTTTCAGCTCCGACTGGGTTATCTTTACAAGAAATGACGCTTACCCCAAAACCATCCGTGAGCTTTAGCTGGGAAGGAGTGGAAGGAGCTGAAAGCTATAATGTCTATAGAATAGGCGAAGGGGAGAGCGATCCAATTAAAATAGGAAGCTCAACCACGCCTAATTATACCGATGAAACGGCAGAGCTTGGCTCTACCTACCATTATACAGTTACCCAGGTGAAAGCAGCAGGCGTAGAATCGCCGAAGAGTATTTCCCTGTCGGTTACGGTAGCCGATCCATCCGTAGCGGTTCCTGCTGCGCCTTCTAATCTGACACTTAAAAGCGCTTCCGAAAACTCCATTACATTGACCTGGGAACCGGTGGATGATGATGTGAAGTATTACATTTACAAGGCAGTTTCAGAGGGTGGGCCGTATACACGAGTTGGTATTGCAGAAAATGCGGAGTTTACGGATGATACGGTGTCCACTACCCAAGCTTATTATTATAAAGTTGTGGCTCTTAATCTGGGTGGATTCTCCCAAGAGTCTGACGTATTGAAAACGCCGATCAGCAAAGTCTTGTTGAGGCAGATGGAGAAACTGAATCGCGGTTTGGTAGCTGTGAAGGCGGAGGATGTCATTTACGTTGGATGGCGGATGCTAGGTACGGATCCGGAGAGTGTTTCTTTCAATCTTTACCGCGAAGGGGAAAAGATCAATGTCACCCCGATCACGGGAAGCACAAACTACCTGGATAAGGAAGGAACCCCTGGGTCTACTTATGAAGTCCGCACTGTTCTCAATGGACGGGAGCAACCGGATTCCAGCACGGCAAAGGTTTGGAATAAGAACCATCTTGACATTCCGCTGCAAAAACCGGAAGGAGGTATAACTCCGGACGGTGTTTCCTATACGTACAACGCCAATGATGCAAGTGTCGGGGATCTGGATGGGGACGGTGAGTATGAAATTATAGTCAAATGGGATCCATCCAACTCAAAGGATAATTCAAGAGCAGGTTACACGGGGAATGTGTTTATTGACGCTTATAAATTGGATGGCACCCGCCTGTGGAGGATTGATCTCGGAAAGAACATCCGCGCCGGTGCACACTATACGCAAATGATGGTCTATGATTTGGACGGTAACGGAAAAGCGGAAGTGGCTATGAAAACAGCAGACGGAACTGTCGATGGATTAGGCACGGTCATCGGCGATGCGAATGCCGATCATCGGAACTCTAGCGGGTATATTTTGAGCGGGCCGGAGTATCTCACCATATTCGATGGTTTGAGCGGCAAAGCTCTCACGACCACCGATTACGAGCCGCCTAGAGGAAACGTTTCTAGTTGGGGAGATGGCTATGGCAACCGTGTGGACCGTTTCCTGGCTGGTATCGCTTATCTTGATGGAGAGAAGCCGAGTCTGATCATGGCGCGCGGTTACTATACAAGATCTGTATTGACTGCCTATAACTGGAGAGATGGCAAGCTCGACAAAGTATGGACCTTTGACAGCAATGATCCTAGCAATTCTGGCTATGCGGGACAAGGCAATCATAATTTGAGTGTGGCTGACGTGGATGGCGACGGAAAAGATGAAATCACTTACGGAGCGATGGCTGTCGATGATGACGGAACAGGGCTGTATACCACAGGTTTAGGACATGGAGATGCCATGCATTTGAGTGACTTGGATCCGGATAGACCGGGGATGGAGGTATTCCAAGTGCATGAAGACAAAAATGCGAAGTATGGAATAGAATTCCGTGATGCTGATACCGGGGAGACCATCTGGGGAGTTCATACAGGCCAGGATACAGGAAGAGGATTGGCTGCCGATATTGAGCCTAATTACAAAGGGGCAGAGGTTTGGGCGATTGATGGTGCATGGAATAGTCCAACAGGAGGATTATTTACGGCCAAAGGCGAGAAAATCTCCACGAACATACCGCCAGCCAACTTTGCGATTTGGTGGGATGGGGATCTCCAGCGTGAACTTCTCGATCATGATTTCACAGATCCGAACGGAGTCGGGAAGATCGACAAGTGGGATTATGTGAATCAAAAGACAGTCAATTTGTTAACGGCTGAGGGAACCTTCTCCAATAATTCCACGAAAGGTAATCCTGCCCTGCAGGCCGATATATTAGGCGACTGGAGAGAAGAGGCGATCTGGAGAACGGAAGATAGCAGTTCACTGCGAATCTTTACAACAACGGACGTAACCGATCACCGGATTCATACGCTGATGCATGATCCGGTTTATAGACAAGGAATTGCATGGCAAAATGTCGGCTATAATCAACCTCCTCACACCAGTTTTTATCTGGGGCATGGAATGACCAATCCGCCAGCACCAAATATTTATACTTCCAAAGTGGTTGCGGCTAGTGTAGACGTGAATCCGAATACATTGAATTTAAAAGCGGAAGGCGGCAAGAATTCCATGACTGCCTTTATTGAGTTGCCGCAGGAGGGCGGTACATCTCAAGTGAGTAAAGCTTCTGTCATACGCCAACGGAAAGAGCTATTTCGCTGGATTCTCTCCACTTGAGGTTCAAGAATACGGCAAGGCGTTGGTGGTCAAATTTGACAGACAGCAAGTCATTGATGCATTAGGCGAGCACAATGGACAGATTGAGATCAACATTACCGGATATCTCCAGGACGGGACAAGTTTTAGTGGAAAGGACACTCTGAAGGTCATCCAGTAATAACGTGCGGGAAACAGTGCATGCTGTTTCCCAATTTATTTAACCGGATAATTAAACGGGAAAAGTCGGTTATTTGCATGTACGCCAAAATCGCAAAGGGAGATAATGACGAAAAAGGTCTATTAGGAAAAGGGAAGAGAAGTTGTCTCCTTCGCCGATTTATTATTGAAAGATTTCTGTTTTTATTTTTATTTTTCTTCTATTCAAAAATAAACAACCATGTTAAAATAAAAATAATAAATAAACAAACGAAATACCAACAAAATAAAAATGGAGGTCACAATCATGGTACCAACTTTATGGGATAAATCCAAAGCATCGGAACTAAAGGCAGGGGTAGAAGAACTTGTCTATCGTTCCAATATCATAGGAACTGATCGCCGGGTGTGCAACTGGGGCGGCGGAAATACTTCGATGAAAACGATTGTCAAAGATTTTCGTGGGCGCGATGTGGAAGTGATGTATGTAAAAGGGAGCGGTTCAGACCTTGCAACGATGAAAGCGGGCAATTTCACAGGTCTTCGTATGGAAGATATCCGTCCTTTATTTGAAAGAGAAGATATGTCCGATGAGGAAATGGTCGCTTACCTGGCACACTGCATGATTGACAACAAGCATCCAAGAGCCTCCATTGAAACGCTGCTTCATGGTTTCCTTCCATTCAAGCATGTCGATCACACCCACCCGGATGCCATCATCAGCCTTTGCTGTGCGGATAACGGGAAAGAAATCGCTCGTGAGATTTTCGGAAACCGTTTTGTTTGGGTGCCATATGTGAGACCAGGCTTCAAGCTTTCCAAAATGATCGCAGAAGGCGTCTTAGCTAATCCACAAGCGGAGCTTGTCCTCATGGAAAAGCATGGTCTAGTCACTTGGGGGGAGACCTCAGGGGAATGCTACGCAAAAACCATTGCGATCATCAATGAAGCAGCATCCTACATTGAAGCGAGAGAAAATCAGGATAAGGTGTTTGGCGGCGTGAAATACGAAGCGCTTCCGGCAGAAGTGCGCAGAAGCATCGCTGCCCAAGTGATGCCGACCGTGCGTGGGGCCGTAAGCGACGAGAAGAAAATGATGCTTTCGTTCGATGATGAAGACGATGTCCTGCAGTTCGTGGGTGGCCAAGATTCCGCTGAGCTTTCTCAAGTGGGGGCTGCTTGCCCAGACCATCTGGTTCATACCAAAATGGTTCCGCTCTTTATCAACTGGACACCGAATGCAGACGATGTAGAAGGTCTGAAGGTAAAGCTTAAAGAAGGCATTGCCGCTTATAAAGAGCAATACCAAGAATACTTCGCTCGCAACCACAACGACGGCGATGTGATGTTTGAAGCCGCTCCCCGCGTGATCCTGATTCCGGGTGTCGGTATGATCAATACCGGAAAGAGCTGGGTGATGGCCAAAGTAAGCGGAGCTCTTTACCACCGTGCGATCGCGGTGATGAAAGGATCCACAGCATTGGGACGCTTCGTATCACTAAGCGAGAACGAATCGTATAACGTAGAATATTGGCCGCTTGAGCTTTACAAATTAACCCTTGCGCCGGCAGAAGCTGAATTCTCGCGCAAAGTGGCTTTCATTACAGGGGGGGCCGGTGGAATCGGCAGTGAGACGGCAAGACGTCTGGTTTCCGAAGGCGCACACGTCGTGCTGGCGGACCTGAATTTGGAAGGCTCGCAAAAGGTTGCTGAAGAGATTAATGAGAAGTACGGAGAAAACCGGGCTATTGCGGTTAAAATGGATGTAACCAGTGAAGAAGCGGTTCAAGCAGCCTTCGCTGAAACAGCCCTTACGTATGGAGGGGTGGATATCATTGTCAATAATGCTGGACTGGCTACCTCCAGCCCATTCGATGAAACGAGTCTGAAAGAATGGAATTTAAATATGAACGTGTTGGGTACCGGATATTTCTTGGTGGCCCGTGAAGCTTTTAAGCAAATGAAGGTGCAGGGAATCGGCGGCAACATGGTGTTTGTCGGATCCAAGAATTCGGTTTATGCAGGCAAAAACGCGTCAGCCTATAGTGCAGCAAAAGCAATGGAAGCGCATCTAGCCCGCTGTATCGCAGCTGAAGGCGGAGAATTCGGCATTCGCGTGAACACGATTCTTCCAGACGCGATTCTGCAGGGTTCTGCAATTTGGAATTCCGGCTGGCGCAATGAGCGAGCGGCTGCTTATGGCATCGAGCCTGACCAATTGGAGGAATATTACCGCAAGCGTACGACTTTGCTCGTGAATATTTATCCCAAGGATATTGCGGAAGGGATTGCCTTTTTCGCTTCTTCCAAATCGGAAAAAACGACCGGCTGCATGCTAACCATTGATGGCGGTGTTCCAGCAGCCTTCACACGATAAAGCTCTGAAGTGACCTGGTGCAGGCGGGGGGACCGCCTCGCCGGGTCATTCTCTAATACTACTCAGGAGGGAAAGCGAATGCAGCAGAACCTGGAAAGAAATTATGAAGAGGCAAAGAAACAGTATCAAAAACACGGAATCGACGTGGATCAAGTTCTTAAGAATCTTGAAAACGTTAAAATTTCCATGCATTGCTGGCAGGGAGACGATGTGAGAGGCTTCCTTTTCCGCGATCAGGAATTGACTGGAGGGATCTCAGTAACGGGTAGTTTTCCCGGAGCGGCACGAACTCCAGAGGAATTGCGTCAGGACATGGAGAAGGCGTTTTCCTTGATCCCCGGAAAACATAAAGTCAATCTTCATGCCATCTATGCGGATACGGATGAAAAAGTAGACTTGGACCAGCTGGAGCCGAAGCATTTTCAAAAATGGGTGGATTGGGCCAAAGAACAAGGTTTAGGCTTAGATTTCAACCCCACTTGCTTCTCCCATGAAAAGTCTAAAGATGGGTTTACCTTAAGCCACCCGGACCCATCGATTCGCCAGTTTTGGATTGAACACTGCAAGGCATCGCGAAAAATTGGGGCTTACTTCGGAGAACAGCTGGGCCAAACGTGCGTAACCAATGTATGGATTCCCGATGGCTTTAAGGATATCCCGGTGGACCGCATGGCGCCGAGACAACGCTTGAAGGAGTCGCTGGATCAGATTTTTGCTGAAGAGTTAAACCCGCAATACAACTTGGATGCTGTGGAAAGCAAGCTGTTTGGTATTGGTTCAGAAGCTTATGTCGTGGGTTCCCATGAATTTTATATGGGATACGGGATCCAAAATAATAAATTGATCTGCTTGGATGCCGGTCACTTCCATCCGACTGAAGTCATCTCCAATAAGTTATCTTCTCTTGCCCTATTTAGTGAAGGCATTCTGTTGCATGTCAGCCGCCCGATGCGTTGGGATAGCGACCATGTTGTCATTATGGATGATGAATTAATCGAAATCGGCCGAGAATTGGTACGCAATGACTTGCTAGGCAAAACCCATATCGGGCTGGATTTCTTTGATGCAAGCATCAACCGGGTTGCTGCTTGGGTCATCGGAACGCGCAATACCATTAAAGCGATTTTGCGCGCCATGCTGGAACCGGTTGAAACCCTCAAAAAAGCAGAGCTGGAAGGCGACTATACCACCCGCCTAGCCTTAACGGAAGAGTTTAAGTCTTATCCATTTGGAGCGGTATGGGATTACTACTGTGCCAAGATGGGTGTTCCTGTCCGCGAAGAGTGGCTGGCAGAGATAAAAGCCTATGAAAAGGAAATATTGTTGAAACGCCATGCAAATGAAACGGTTTTACATTATTAAAAAGGCGGTGCAAGCGGGTGAGCATTCTAGCGTTTGATCTAGGGGCAAGCAGCGGCAGAGTCATACTCGGCCGCCTGATTGACCGCAGGATGGAAGTGGAGGAAATCCACCGTTTTTCGAATGATCCTGTGCAGGTGGGTGACCGCCTGCATTGGGACATTCTGCGATTGTTTCACGAAATCAAGCAAGGCCTGCTCAAAGTGAAGCATCAAGGGGTATCTCCCCAGAGTCTTGCGATCGATTCCTGGGCCGTCGATTTCGGTTTGATCGGAAAAAATGGTGAGCTTCTCGGCAATCCCTATCACTATAGAGATCCTCATACGGATGGAGTCATGGAACAGCTTTTTGCTGAAATCCCGAAGTCTGAGATTTTTGATCGGACGGGTATACAGTTTCTTTCGTTTAATACGATTTTTCAGCTGTATGCGCTAAAGAAGAGCGATTCGCCCTTGCTTCGGGAAGCAGACAGCTTTCTGATGATTCCTGATCTTCTGCGCTATTTCTTGACGGGTGAAATGGCCAATGAATTTTCGAATGCGACAACGACCCAATTGTTTAATCCTACTTTAGGCAAGTGGGATGTGCAATTAATCCGCCAATTAGGTATTCCCGATTCGTGGTTTGGTCCAATCGTGCATCCGGGCGCAAGTGTAGGGAAATTGCGCACTTCCATTGGTTCGGAGCTTGGCGTTGGAGAAATTCCTGTGTATGCTGTGGCAGAACATGATACGGGTTCAGCGGTAGCCGCTGTTCCTGCCTTGGAGCGACCCTTTGCTTACTTGAGCTGCGGTACCTGGTCACTGATGGGAACGGAAGTGCAGCAGCCGGTGATAAATGAGTTGGCGTTAGAACTCAATTTTACGAACGAAGGCGGAGTCGGGGAAACCTACCGGCTTCTCAAAAATATTATGGGTCTGTGGATCTTGCAGGAAAGCAGACGGGAGTGGGAAAGAGAAGGGATGAACTATTCATTCCCGGAATTGGTGAAAATGGCGGAACAGGCACCGGCCTTCGCGGCTATGATCGATCCGGATGATCCCCGTTTTCTGCACCCGGGCGACATGCCTTCGCGCATCCGGCAGTACTGCAGGCAAACTGGGCAACCGGTACCGGAGGGACGAGGCGCCATCGTTCGCTGCATCTTAGAAAGCCTGGCTTTGAAATACCGTTATGTCTTGGGGCTTACGGAACGGCTATCTGGCCAGCGTTTTAACGGATTGCATATGGTCGGAGGGGGCATCCACAATACGCTCCTCTGTCAGTGGACGGCAAACGCTATCGGAAAACCCGTATGGGCAGGTCCGGCAGAAGCAAGCGCCATCGGAAATTTGGCCGTTCAATGGCTGGCGCAAGGAGAGTTCTCTGACATCTGGGAAGCGCGACGGGTCATTCGGGAGTCGTTCCCTGTCTCCATGTATGATCCCGAACAGCGGGATGAATGGGAGAATGCATATGGTCGGTTCCTGAAGATGACGGGACTATAGTCTGTGGCCAAATCCTTTTGGGGTTTGGCCCTTCTTTTGAGGTCAAGGAAATCCAACCTGGTTGTCGGGGTGTACGGGCCGTTAAGGCATTCTATATCATCGTGTAACAATGAGTGCTATAATATAAAAACAAAAACAAACAAAAATCCTTTTCTGCAAGCGGAAGGTGTTATGGATCATAATCATCCCTTGATTGAGAGTTCTTTCATCATGTTTGGGAAGGAGGTGTCAATATGCTAGTTGCGGAACGCTATGAAAAAATTGTTCAACTGGTTAATGAAAGAGGGAGCATTAGGGTAACCGAATTAAGCCAGTTGTGTAATGTCACGGAGGAAACGATCCGACGCGATTTGGATCGTCTGGAGCAGGCTGGACGATTGCGCCGTTCACACGGTGGAGCAGTGAGCATTAAGGACCAGCAAACGGAAATTCCGTACTTTGAAAGGGAAACGTCACATGCGGAAGAAAAAAAGCGAATTGCGCTGGAAGCCATTGAACGAATTCAACCGAATGAACGGATCGTTCTGGACGCCAGTACTACAGCTTGGTATATGGCTTCGTATTTACCCGATATTCCATTAACTGTGCTGACCAATTCAATTAAAGTGGCCACGGAATTAAGCAGTAAGGAAAAGATTGAGGTCATTTCTACAGGGGGCTTGCTGGCCCAGAAGTCACTGTCATTTGTGGGTCCATTGGCGGAACGGTCATTAGACTCTTACCATGTGAATAAAGTCTTCTTATCTTGTAAAGGGGTTCATCTTCGGCGGGGGATCAGCGAATCCAATGAGCTTCAAGCGAGGGTGAAGCAAAAAATGATAGATATGGCCGATCAGGTCATCTTGCTTGCCGATTCAAGCAAGTTCGGAGTACAGGCCTTGACGAGAGTAGCAGATTTAAACCAAGTAGATGCTATCATCACGGATCGAAACATCGCAAAGGAAACGTTGGATCAACTCAAAGAACTGGCAATATCCCTTACGACGGTATAAGATTTAGGCCTGTGCCGATCAAGCTCATCTAGCGAGCACCTATAAAAAGAAAGCCTCCTTTCTCAAAAAGTGAAGAGGCTTTTTTTGGCATTAGATTATTTTAAAGTCCTAGCAAGTTTGGTAAAAATAAACTGATTTGCGGTACATAGGTTACTATTAATAATAAGATAAGTATGGCTGCGTAAAAAGGGAGGAGCGGCTTCAGGACTTCTTCGACCTTCACTTTAGCTACACTTGCTCCCACAAATAGCCCGGTCCCTACAGGCGGAGTGATGGTACCTACACACAAATTCAGGATGAAAAACATAGCAAAGTGAACTGGATCAACGCCAATCCCTTGGGCAATTGGTAAAAATATAGGTGTAAAGATTAATATGGCAGGCGCAACATCCATAAAGCATCCAATAAGTAACAACACTATATTCATAACTAATAAAATGATGATTGGATTATCCGAAACACTTAAAACCAAACTGCTGATAGCAGCAGGCAGTCCGGTAAATGCCATGGCAAATGACATCAAGGATGAAGCGGCAATGAGCAACATAATGATTCCCGTCATTTCAACAGCTTGAATAACCACATTTGGAAGTTGCTTAATAGTAAGTGTCTTATAATAAACGAGTGCTAAGAATAAGGAATAAACGACACATATTGCTGACGCTTCTATCGCTGTGAAAGCACCCGTAAGGATTCCGCCAATGATAATAAAAATCAACAGCAGACTGGGCATGGCATCAATAATTATTTTTTTGAAATTTTTATTTATATCTTTAGCTGCAATAGGGTATTTTCTCTTTTTGGCTATTACATACGAGACGATCATGATAGCGAGCGCCCATAAAATTCCGATTACATACCCTCCCATAAATAAAGCGGCAATAGAAGTACCTCCGCTTATTAGGGAATAGATAATAAATGCGGTACTTGGGGGAATGACCATCCCAGTTGGAGCTGAAGCAATATTCACTGCCGCAGCGAATTTTCGATCGTAACCCTCTTTTTCCTGAAGTGGAACCATTACCCCGCCAATAGCTGTAGAAGCAGCAATCGCAGAGCTGGAAATGGAGCCAAAAAGCGCATTTCCCATGATATTTGTGTGTGCCAATGAACCAGGGATTCTACCTGTTAATAGTTTAGCAAAGTCAACAAGCTTGACTGCAATTCCTCCGTTGTTCATGATGATTCCGGATAATATGAAAAATGGTACCGCTATCAATGAAAAGCTATCTATGCTTGCTACCATTTTTTGCGCTGATGTGAAAACCGATATATCCAAAGGCAATACCAATAATACTGTTGATAAGGAAGCTACTGCTATGCTGATAGCAATGGGTATCCCAACTCCCAATAGACCGGCGAATACTAAAAATAACGTTAAACTGGCTTGTAATACCACGCTATTTCACCTTCTTTGTCTTATTTAACTTATTTTTTTCTTGCTTAAAAAAACGTCTTCTTGAGTTAAACTACCTTTTTTCTCACCGAATAACTCTAGTAGATTTGAGAAACTGTAAAACAATATAAATATTCCCGAAATCGGCAATGATAAATACACTAGGCCCATCGGCACTTGGAGTGAAGGCGATATCTGAGCCATGGTAAGAGAAACAGCTTTTCCTCCCCCAAACAACATGATGACGGCTGCAAATACTAGAAAACTTGCTTGAATGACTATATCGATTACTAGTTTATTCTTATTTACTAATCGGTCTCTAAGAAGAGTGAATGCAATATGACTCTTTTTCCCTACAACATATGCCGCTGATAACATGGAAAGCCAAATCAAGCTAAATCTAAGGAACTCTTCCAAAAGGGTACTAGGGCTATTTAAAATATACCGACTAATAACTTGCCAGGTTGTAATCGCAATCATGGCAAGAAATAATGTTCCAGTAATAAGTTCAAGAGTTTTATCCACATATTTTTTAAATTTTGGCATTATTCGAAACTCCTATCACTTAGTTTTTACTTAAATCCCGAATAGCTTTATAGATTTCGCTGAATGGTTTACTGTTTTTAAACTCATCATGAAGCGGCTGTACTGCTTCTTGGAATGGCTTTTTGTCTACATCATTAAATATAACTTCATGTTTTTTTATAGCTTCTTCTTTTTCCTTTTCAACAGCTGCTTTCCATACTAATTTCTCAAATTCGGTTGATTCTTTTGCAGCTTCATAGACGGCTTGTCTCTGTTCTTCTGTTAATCGATTTAATGTTTCTTTGTTTATAATAACGATATCAGGTACTCTTGTATGTTCATCATAGGAGTAGTACTTCGTAATGTCACCATGTCCTGCGGTTACCAACACAAACTCATTATTTTCCGCTCCGTCAATAATTCCTTGTTGCAAGGAAGTATAAACTTCGTTACTGCCCATAGGTGTAGGTGAACCGCCTAATAATTGAATCATTTTTATAGCTGTTTCACTTTGCATAACTCTGATTTTTTTCCCTTTTAAATCTTCTGGCGTTTTCACAGGACCATGAGTCATGTAAAAACTTCTCTGCCCGGAATCATAATAGGTCAATCCGATAAACCCTAAATCCTCCGTAGATTGGTAAATGGGATCCATAATCAACCTATTTTCCATAACTGTGTAAAAATGTTCTTCACTATCGAATAGATAGGGGATTCCAAAAATGGAATATTTCTTTGAGAAAGCTTCAAGTGCAGAACCGCTTACTTTTGTTATATCAACTGCCCCGGTCTGCGTTAACTCGATACTCAACAACAACTTCGCCATTTGTTTTTTCTGAAAGCAATTCCCCGAATTTGGACATTGCATCCTTAACCGGTTGGCTATTGCTAGCATAAGCAAATCGCAAAACTACTTGGCTTTCCGCGTGAGATGGATTACTGCAACCAGACAACACAATAAGTGATAACAATCCTGCAAGTAACAGAATGATGTTCTTTTTCATTACAGTTCCTCCTGAATAAAGGACATATATTGCGCAAAGCAAAACGAGTGGTCCTTCGGGTAAAGATCCTGTATACCTGAAGGACGAACTCCGTCTTTTGTTTTTTCAACTATTTAAAAAGCCTATTAAATTTTGATATACAAATATTCTACTAATGAAAGAATAGCCATGGATTGTCCATAAGGCATAACAGTAACAGGAATTTCTTTATAAAAGTCAAGTGTTTCTCCCATTGCTGTTCCAGCAGATACATTCTGCAGTTCGCCTTTATCATTGATATTTTCAATAACTGCTTGTACCGCATTCAAACCCATTTTTAAATATTTTTTATCCACATAACGTTTACGAACGGCTTTTAATGCTCCAAATGCGAAACCTGCGGTACATGATGCTTCTACATAGGATGTGGGATCTAATAACAAGGTATGCCATAAACCGTTTTCATTCTGGCATTTTTCTAACGCTTCCAATTGCCTTTCTAGCGTATCCATTAGAATTTGAGAAACAGCATCATTAGCTGGTAGGTTTACTAAATCTAAAAATTCAGGAATGGCAATTGTGACCCAGGAGTTTCCGCGTCCCCATAATGCTTCTGCAAAGTTGTGGTTGCCATCGAAATTCCAGCCGTGGAACCATAATCCAGTTTTCTTGTCAAATAAATATTTAATGTGCACTAAAAATTGCTTTTTAGCCTCCTCAATGTATTCCGGTTTGTTTAGTAACAGACCAATCTTAGCCAACGGCAGAACACTCATCATTAAGGTGTCGTCCCACAATTGTTCGTAGTTTTCTGAACCGAATACAATATGTTGGATTCCGCCATCTTTTGTTCTGGTCATATCATGGTAAAGCCAATCCCCCCATGTTTCTATATAAGGCAAATAGGTTGGATTTTTTGTCTCTTCATATAAGTATGATAGCGTCAACATTTGAACCATTGTATTCACATTTTTCTCAACAGGAGGTTGTGCTAATTGGTTATCGAACCATTTAATAATAAGATTTAATACTTTTTCTTTCTTAGTTAGCTTGTAGTATTTCATCATCCCATAAAGACCGACTCCGGATGTCCATTCCCAATAATTAAAGCTTTTATTGTCAATTTTGCGTCCATCCGCAAGAGGAATCGCATATTTGCCTTCAGGGTCATTCAAGTTTACTAAGTTTTCAATTAACAACTCAATCTTTTGTTCAATTTCTTGTTTATTCATTTTAAACACCTTCCTTTTGACATGATTTACAAAAAACAATCGAAAACAAAAAATAAGTAGGAAAACAAATATTTTAGTATGTTATAAGATTAAATATGTGTAATCGCAACAATACCTATATATTGCAATAAAATCTGTCATTGATAAAGCAGAAAAACAGACAAATTAAGCAAAAAAACAGACTGTTAAATTACCGTTTGTACATTTTTATTTCCGTTTACGTTTATTTATCTGTTGGAATTTAATGGATATTATATATAATGGGTATTGTTTCTATGTTTGCGTTTAAGAATTAAAAATGTATGAACGCCGTATGGAAGTATACCTATGCTTTGATATGGACGTCAGAACGTATGGAAGGCAGGAATTTCCCTATACAACAATGCTTACAGCAAAGAGATTGAATTTACTAAATTGATTACATTGGTTAAATTCTTTAAACAAAAGTGTTGACTATAGGGATGGAATTTCGTAGAATGAAAACGTAAACAGGAAAACGTTTACCCCAACGAGGAGATATTACATGACAAATCAATTTACCAACACTTACTTATTAAAAGTTGTATTAAGTATTATTTTTTTAAGATAGTAGGAAAACGTTTACCCATAACAAGAACAACCTAAAATCATCTTTATTCACAAGGACAATCGCCATTAAGCGATGCCTATAAATTCAGTCCAAAGTTTTGGCGGGAGGGGGATTTCAGCCTTGGAATGATAAAAAAACTTCAAACTTGGACTTCATACTTAAAGGTAATGTAAAGGGGGATTCACGATGAAATTGAGAAAAAGTTTATCCGCTGTATTATCTTCCGTATTATTAGCCGGTACGCTTGTCGGATGCGGAGGAGCAAAGGACTCATCCGGTTCCACAGGAAATTCCCAAGGAGGGAATGGCGATTCCGAGAAAATCGAGATTGTGTTCTCACATGGTAAAGATGCTACCGGAGTTCCGGCCCAATTAATTGAAGCCTTCCAAAAGAAGAATCCGAACATTACCGTAAAAGAGCTAGAGCAGCCAGCTAAAACGGATGCTCAGCATGATGATTACGTAACCAAGCTTTCTACGGGTGATGCGAGCATTGACGTATTTGCCGTCGATATCATCTGGCCGCCGGAATTTGGCGCCGCTGACTGGACATTGCCTTTGAACGATTATTTCACTCAAGAGGAATTGGACAAATTCCTGCCGGGTCCGGTAGAAGGGAATACCTATAACGGCAAGCTTTATAGTATCCCTTTCTATACGGATGCAGGGGTCTTATTCTACCGCAAGGACATTTTGGAGAAAGCCGGTGTCCAGCCTCCCAAAACCTTTGAAGAACTGGTGAAGCTATCCAAGGAACTGAAAGGCCAAGAAGGCACCGAGTACGGTTTTGTATTTCAAGGGAACCAGTATGAAGGATTGGTTTGCGGTGCGCTGGAGTACATGTGGGGGAACGGCGGTGACGTTCTGAATGACAAAGGGGAAGTCGTGATTGACTCCAAGAATAATGTGGAAGCGCTCCAATACATGACAGACTTGGTCAAATCGGACTTTGTGCCTAAAGGCGTAACCACTTACGTAGAAGAAGACGCGCGTACCCTGTTTACGGAAGGAAAAGTGGTATTTATGCGCAACTGGCCTTATGCCTGGGGCAAATCGCAAGAAGAAGGGTCGAAGGTGAAAGATAAAGTGGGAATCGTGCCCATGCCGGTCGGACCAAGCGGAACAGCGCCTGCGGCTGCCTTGGGCGGCTGGAACCTAGCGGTGAATAAGAACGTTAGTGATGAGAATAAAGAGGCTGCGGTGAAGTTTATCAAGTTCGTAACCAGCCCAGAAGGCCAAAAGATTCTAGCGATGGGCGGACGTCAGCCGATATTAAAAGAAACGTATAAGGATCAGGAAGTATTGGCCAAAAACCCGCACTTGGAATTGCTCTACGGAGCGTTTGTAAATGCCAAGCCGCGTCCGGTTTCTCCAATCTATCCGCAAATCTCGGATGTTATGCAAATTCAAATTCATAAAACGATTACAGGAGAAATCAAGGCTGAAGAAGCGGTAAAGAACATGCAAGAGGAGCTTTCCAAGTTAGTTAAACCCTAATCATGAGTGCACTGGGCATACATCAGGAGAAGATCGATGCTTGCCCAGTGTCCCTTTAAGGGAAGGAGATGTTGGTAGATGAATACGAAAGTTGAGGCTGCGCCTAAAGCGAGTACTCCTTCTAGGACCTTTAAGCTGAGTGAGTTTGTGGAAAAAAATCTCGGTTACATCATGGTTATTCCATCGCTTGTCATTATTTTCGGATTTGCCTTATATCCGGTAGCCCAAGCGGTATGGATGAGCTTGCATACCTATAAGCTGAACATGCCGGCCCTTGGCAAACCCTTTGTAGGTTTAAGCAATTATCTGTCCCTTCTCCAGGATGAACGCTTCTATAAATCTCTTTATAACACGTTTTATTTCAGTTTTTGGTCCGTCTTGCTCGAATTCCTGATCGGATTAGCCATCGCCCTCTTAATCAACCGCGCCTTTTTCGGACGGGGGCTGGTGAGAGCGACCGTCTTGATCCCCTGGGCGATTCCGACGGTCGTATCGGCCATGATGTGGAAGTTTATGTATAATGATCAGCTTGGTGTTGTTAATGATATTCTCGTCAAGCTGGGCATACTCGATCAATATGCGACCTTCCTCGGATCACCGGAAAGTGCTTTATGGTCCGTCATCATCACGGATGTTTGGAAGACGACGCCGTTTATGGCATTGCTCCTGTTAGCCGGTTTGCAGGTTATCCCTAATGAGTTGTATGAAGCGGCCAAGGTGGACGGAGCAGGTGCTATCCAGCGTTTCTTTAAAATCACCTTGCCTTTGCTGAAACCAGCGATTCTAGTAGCGTTATTATTCCGGACGCTGGACGCTTTCCGCGTATTCGACGTGATTGTGGTCATGACCGGGGGCGGCCCGGGCAACAGTACAGAAAGCTTGTCCATGTATGCCCACACGACCATGATGCGTTACTTGGATTTCGGAACCGGTTCGGCAATCGCAGTCGTCACGTTCTTGTTCGTCATGCTGATCAGTTTCTTCTATATTAAAATTCTCGGCGTTAAAGTAGACGGGGAATAGGGGTGGAATCATGAAGAATTACTTAGCCGTTACAGCAAGGTGGGGCGGATTTTACCTGGGGGTCGGATTGTTCGTTTTGGTCACGATGTTCCCGTTCTTTTGGCAGCTCATTACATCCTTGAAATCCCCCGAAGAGCTGTACCTGATGCCCCCTACCTGGTGGCCCAGCTTTGATTTCAGCAGCTATGTGGCTGTGTTCACGGAACGTCCGTTTTTAACTTATTTGAAAAACAGCTTTATCATCTCTACGTTAACGACCCTTTATTGCATCGCTATCGGATCGTTTTGCGCCTACGCATTGGCTAGGCTGCAATTCCGTTTTAAAAAACTCATTCTTAGCTTAGTGCTGGCTGTTTCGATGTTTCCCGCCATTGCGATTTTGAGTCCGATTTTTATCCTTCTCAAGGATCTTAAGCTGCTGAATACGTATGCCGGGTTGATATTGCCGTATACCACGTTTGGTCTGCCGTTGACGATTTGGATTTTAACCGGCTTTTTCCGTGAGATCCCGAAGGAATTGGAAGAATCGGCTGCGATGGATGGATGCTCGAAGCTGGGGGCGTTCTTCCGGATTATCCTGCCTTTGGCGACACCGGGGATTTTTACGACGGCCATCCTGGTGTTTATTCACTCATGGAATGAATTTCTGTTTGCTTTATCGTTCATGACCACCGATGAAATGCGGACGGTTCCGGTTGGAATTGCGATGTTCCCCGGCCAGCACGAACTCCCTTGGGGAGATATATCCGCCGCATCCGTTGTGGTGACGGTTCCTTTGATCATCCTGGTTTTGATCTTCCAGCGTCGGATCATATCCGGTTTAACGTCAGGAGCCGTAAAAGGATAATATTTACAAAATTTTGGAGGATACGAGCATGTCTAAAATCAATATCGGCCTGATCGGTGCGGGCGGGATTACCCGAACGGCCCATTTTCAGGCTTTGAGTAAATTAACGGATGAAATTCGAGTGACGGCGGTCGCGGATGTGGCATATGAAGCGGCAAAGAAGCTGGCTGAAGAATGTCAAGCGGAGCATGCTTTTGAAGACTATAGGGATCTCCTTCAGTTAAAAGAAGTAGATGCGGTGCTGATTACCGTACCGAATTTTCTCCATGCGCAAGTCGCCATTGATGCGATGAAGGCGGGCAAGCACGTGTTATGCGAAAAGCCCATGGCGGTCAATGCAAGCGAAGCCGAACGAATGGTCCGGATCCAGCAAGAGACAGGAAAAACGCTGATGCTGGCTCTGAATAACCGCTTTCGCCGAGATGTTCAATATCTTAAGGCTTATGCGGAGGCAGGAGAATTCGGAGAAATCTATCATGCCAAGTGCGGCTGGATGAGAAGAGTGGGAATTCCCGGCTGGGGCGGGTGGTTTACGACGATGGCCCAATCCGGCGGAGGGCCGCTGATCGATATCGGGGTTCACATGCTCGATTTGGTCCTTTATACCATGGGGAATCCCCAACCGGTTTCAGTAGTCGGATCCACGTATACGAAATTTGGGAATAACGGCCAAGCAGGCTCCCGCGTCTGGGGTATTGCCAATCCGCAGGGCATCTATGATGTGGAGGATTTGGCCACGGCGTTTATTCGGTTGGAAAATGGAGCGACGTTAACCCTGGATGTAAGTTGGGCAGCCAACATCGAAAAGGAAAAGGTTTTCCTTAATCTGATCGGGACCAAAGGGGGAGCTTCTTTGGAAAATGAAAAAGGAGTCTCTATTTATACGGAAAAGTTTGCGATCCTGGAAGATATCCATCCGCAGGTGAGATTTGATGATAAGGAAGCCCGAACAGAAATGTGGCGGCATTTCCTTCATTGCGTAAGAACCGGTGAACAGCCGATCACTTCTCCTGAGCAGGGGATGATGATCAACAAGATTTTGGATGCCATTTATGAATCGAGTCAGAAAGGTCGTGAAGTCCTGATTGCGACCGCGGAATCGGCGATAGCGAAATAAGTAGAGTATAGGAGTGAGAATTCATGAAGTTAGGGATTTTTACAGTATTGTTCGGTGATAAGGAGTTAGAGCAAGCCTTGGATTACATCCAATCCCAAGGTTTAGATACGGTAGAAATCGGTGTAGGGGGTTACCCGGGGAAAAAGCACGCGGATGCAGCGGCATTGTTAGCCGATGTGCACAAGTTAGCGGCATTCAGGAAGGCAATTGAGTCAAGAGGGTTGGAAATCAGTGCCTTGTCTTGCCATGGGAACCCGCTGCATCCGAATAAGCTGGTCGCTCAGCAATTCCATCATGATTTTGTCAATGCCGTTTTATTGGCGGAAAAGCTCGGGGTGGAAACGGTGATTGCCTTTTCCGGCTGTCCGGGTGAATCGGAGTATTCCCAAAATCCGGTTTGGGTGACTTGCGCATGGCCACCGGAGCATGTGGACGTGCTGGAGTGGCAGTGGAAAGAGAAGGTCATTCCTTACTGGCGCGAAATGTCCGCGTTCATGAAAGCTCACGGAGTACGCGTTGCCATTGAACCGCATCCGGGATTTGTCGTCTATAACACGGAAACGGCTCTTCGGCTGCGGCGCGAAGCCGGAGATAACATTGGCGTGAACTTTGATCCGAGCCACTTATATTGGCAGCAGATGGATCCGAATGAATGCATCAAGGAATTGGGCAAAGCGGGGGCACTTTATCATTTCCATGCGAAGGACACCGCTTTTGATGACCGCAATGTCGCTTTGAACGGAGTATTGGATACGAAATCCTATCGGGATGAACTAAACCGCTCCTGGATTTTCCGGACCGTAGGCTATGGTCATGGCGAGGAGGCTTGGAGAAAGATCATCAGTACCCTGCAAATGGTGGGCTATGAAGGTGCGATTTCCATTGAGCATGAGGACAGCTTGATGTCCATCGAAGAAGGCTTTGAAAAGGCCGTCAAAAACCTCAAAGGTTTATTGATCCGGGATAGAGTCAAAGAAATTTGGTGGGCTTAGATAAAACCCAAAAGAGGAGGAACAAAAATGACAAAGAAAGTAAGAGTAGGAATCATCGGATGCGGCGGGATTGCCAATGGCAAGCATCTGCCTAGTTTAGCCAAACTGTCACAGGTGGAGATGGTTGCCTTCTGTGATGTGGAGGAGCAACGGGCCCATGAGGCAGCGGTTAAGTTTGGTACGGAGGATGCCAAGGTTTATGTGGATTATCGGGAACTGCTGAAAGATCAGACAATCGATGTTGTCCATGTTTGTACGCCGAACGATTCCCACGCCGATATTACGGTGGCCGCTTTGGAAGCAGATAAACATGTGATGTGCGAGAAGCCGATGGCGAAGACAGCTGAAGACGCTCGCCGCATGGTAGAGGCGGCCAAGAGGTCAAGCAAGAAATTAACGATCGGCTATCAAAACCGCTTTCGTTCAGACAGCCAGTATTTGCATAAGCTCTGTGAGCGAGGAGACCTGGGGGACATCTATTTTGCGAAGTCCCATGCGATCCGCAGGCGTGCCGTACCGACCTGGGGAGTGTTTCTCGATGAAGAAAAGCAAGGCGGCGGCCCTTTGATTGATATCGGGACTCACGCTTTAGATTTAACTCTGTGGATGATGAATAATTACAAGCCTAAAGCCGTCTTAGGAAGCACTTTCCATAAGCTCGGAAAGAAGAAGGAGGCGGCCAACGCTTGGGGATCCTGGGATCCTGAGAAATTTAAAGTGGAGGATTCAGCATTCGGCTATATTACGATGCAAAACGGAGCCACCATCGTTCTCGAATCCAGCTGGGCGTTAAACATGCTTCAGACCGGAGAAGCCAAATGTACCCTGTGCGGTACCGAAGGCGGTGCGGATATGCTGGACGGCCTTCGCATCAACGGCGAAAACTTCAGTAAGCTATACACGAATCGCATCGATCTGGATGCCAAAGGCGTTGATTTTTATAACGGAGAAACCGAAAGTGCAGCGGAGCTTGAGGCGAGACTGTGGATCGAATGCATTTTGAATGATACTGATCCGGTCGTGAAACCGGAAGAGGCATTAGTCGTCACCGAGATTCTTGAAGCGATTTACAAGTCCGCCAGTACGGGCGAAGCAGTATATTTCTAGGGGGTAGAATAAAATGTCAAAAGCTGTTAAAGTTACAGTATGGAATGAAAACCGT
This sequence comes from Ammoniphilus soli, assembly GCF_040813775.1. NCBI lineage: Bacteria > Bacillati > Bacillota > Bacilli > Caryophanales > Paenibacillaceae > Ammoniphilus > Ammoniphilus soli. Next base: position 136,756 of record NZ_JBEGDL010000004.1, on the reverse strand, counting down.
CATGAGCAAACCAGTGAAGCGGTAAGAAGCGTGTATCCGGTCGGCATTCATCAGGCGATTGCCAACCCTTTGCGGGAAGAAGGGTACCAAGTAAAGACGGCAACACTTGATGAGCCTGAACATGGATTAACGGAGGACGTGTTGAACGATACCGATGTACTGATCTGGTGGGGACATAAAGCCCATGGCGAAGTGCGGGACGAGATCGTCGAGCGGGTACAGCGTCGCGTATTAGAGGGCATGGGACTGATTGTGCTTCATTCCGGACATTTCTCAAAAATTTTCAAGAAATTGATGGGCACCACTTGCGACCTGAAGTGGCGTGAAGCAGACGAGAAGGAACGCTTGTGGGTAGTCAACCCGGCTCATCCGATCGTGGAGGGCATCGGGCAGTTCATTGAATTGGAGAAGGAAGAAATGTATGGGGAATTCTTTGACATCCCGGAACCGGATGAATTGGTTTTCGTCAGCTGGTTTGAGGGAGGAGAGGTATTTAGGAGCGGCTGCACCTATACGCGGGGCAGAGGCAAGGTATTCTACTTCCGTCCCGGACATGAAACCTACCCTACCTATTACCATCCCCAAATTGAAAAAGTCATTTCCAATGCGGTTCGTTGGGCAGCGCCAGTGAATGGCCCGGAATTAGTGTTCGGGAATGCCAAGCCGCTTGAAACCATTGGAACGAGATAGGAATGAAAAAGGTCAACAAAAGGCTAAAAGCAGGGAGATTGCTTTAGCCTTTTTTTTCTTAGGTTATAGACTCGGAGGTTGGTTCCCATGAGATTAGCGGAGCAGATCAGATGGAGTATGGAGCGAATGCCTAAGGCAAACTCCATTCTCTTCCTGAAAGGGCAAAATTTCTTTTTCTTTGCTAGCTTGGCCATTATTGTAACCTATTTGCCTCTATATTTTAAAGAAATCGGTCTTCGGGCAAACGAAATTGGGTTCATCCTAGCGATTGGTCCCTTCATTTCCATTGTCGGTCAGCCTTTTTGGGGAATTGTAGCCGATCGAACCGGATCGATTAAACGGACGGTCCTATTATTAACCATATGTACTTCCTTGTTGTGGTTGGGTGTATTTTGGGGGAAGAGCTTCTATGTCATCTTTTTCTTCATGGCTTTCTTCATGTTTTTCATGACATCCATTGGCCCTTTAACTGAGAGTCTGAATGTCCATATGGCCATGACGCATGGCGTGAATTACGGTTCCATTCGAGCGTGGGGTTCCATTGGGTTCAGTCTATCCGCGGTAGGAATAGGAGCGATTCTTTCCGTGATCGGCTTGTCGAGCATGGCCATCTTATACATAGCCTTCATGATTCTCATCATCGTATTCAGCCGGAGAACAGAAGAGATATCCAACACCAACCGAAATAAAATGGAAATAAGGGATATTCAAATCTTGCTCAAGAACGGCCCTTTTCTAAAATTTTTGCTGCTCGTCATGATTGTGGCGATTCCTCATCGTTTAAACGATAATTGGCTGGGCATTTATTTAAGCCAGCTTGGGGCTTCAAACCAGATGGTGGGCGCGGCCTGGATGCTGTCAGCAGGAGCGGAGACGATTGTATTTTTATTTTTCAGCAGTAAACTGGAAAACTATCAGCCGAAGGTCCTTCTCCTGGTGTCTACTCTTCTCTACTCCTTGCGGTGGTTTTTGTATTCCCTTGTCTCATCACCAGGAGTCTTACTCTTGTTTCAAACCTTTCATGCTATCACTTTCGCTATCTTTTTCTCAACCTGTCTGCGATATTTGGCCCAGCTGGTGCCGGAAAGGCTGAGCGCTACGGGACAAGGATTGTTTGCCTCGGTCTTTGGAGGCGTGTCCGGGATTTTGGGAAGTCTCTTGGGGGGGTGGATGATGGAGGCTTTCAATGGAAGCATGATGTACCGTTTCGCGGCATTTTTGTCTTTGTTAGGAGCTGTATGTATTATCATTTCGGGCAAAAGCAGAAAAGTCTAGGCGGTATGGCATTCACTATCGAACTGGACTTACTTCCAGTCACATTAAAGAGTAAAATAGAAACAGATAATTAATGATGCTATAGGATGATGGAGATGAATATTACAATCAAAGATGTGGCCAAAAGAGCCAATGTATCAATCGCAACGGTATCGAGAGTGCTGAATCAAAGCAAACCGGTCAGCCCTCAGGTCAAAGACAAAGTGTTGAGAGCGGTGGAGGAACTGGGTTTTAATCCAAATCCGGTTGCCCGCAGCCTGGTGATGAAGGAAAGCCGGTTGATCGGTGTATTGATATCCGATATTTCGAATATGTTTTTCTCGGTTTTAGTCAGCGCCATTGAGCAAGAATGTTTTAAACAAAAATATACTCCGCTGCTGTGCAGTACGAACGGGGAAACGCAAAGAGAGCTTTATTATTTGAACCTGTTAAAAGACCAGTATGTAGATGGAGTCATCATTTTCACTTCCTCGCCGAAAGAAGAGCATCTTCATTTTTTTGAGAACAACCCGATTCCTGTTGTCTTTAAAAGTTATGCGGATCCTCAAAAAAGTCAATTTTCCTGCATTAATATTGATAATTTTCAAGCCTTTTATGATGCCACTCAATATTTGATCGATCTGGGGCATAGAAAAATCGGGATGCTTGGCTCTATTCTTACCAAGGTTGATTCTGAGATTTATCAACGGTATGCCGGGTTCCGGAAAGCTTTGGAGGACAATTCTCTCGAATTTCAAGAGAAGTGGTTCCTTGAAGCGGAAACGGACATCTCTTCAGGATATATGAAAGGAAAAAAACTGTTTAGCATGAAGGAAATTCCTACAGCCGTTTGTTGCGCCAGTGACACGATCGCCATTGGAGCCATCAAGGCAGCTGAAGAAATGGGAATCCGCGTACCCGAAGATGTTTCCATCATGGGATTCGACGATATTCCGATCGCGGAAGCCTACCGGCCGGGGCTGACCACTGTGCGCCAACCGATCGTAGAAATGGGGATTCAGTCCGCGCAAATGCTGATTCATCAAATCCAGGAAAAAGAGAATCATTCCAAAGAGATGAGGATTCTTCCGCATGAAATCGTCGTAAGGGAAAGTTGCTTAAAAATTACGTGATTTAAGTATTTTAGGATACTAGGGAAGAGCAACCGTTTTGAAAGGATCATTCTAAAATGCCATATGAAACAGGGGGAATTTCCCCTGTTTTTTTGATTTGAGGGTGCTTACTTTGGATTCTAATTATACATAATGCCGTTTTGTAGGAGGAATGAACTATGACTTTTCATTTGTTTTTCATTTCTTTTTTTCTGCAATATGGTAATAGACGGTTGGCGCTATCCATATCAAGATTAAGATAAAGGTAAAGGATATTTCTGGACCGGTTTTGACCCAAAACGGATTCCTGAGATTATGCAGCGCTCGGTGGAATGGAATCCCCAATAGCAGATCCATGAATACGTTGAAAGACGCGATCAGTAGGAATAGGAGAAGGAAAATGGCCATTGTTTTCATGTGAATGATCCCTCGTTTTAAAAGGTAGTGCAGAATGAATGGATTTTTTTGTCCATGAACCTGCTGCTTAAAAATGGGGTTGCGTTTTTTATTTTGGCCCATCGGATCATCGTTTTAAACCAGAGAGGTAAGAATTGCCGTATAATGTCAATTTAAATGGTGAATAATTAACCTAAAATTTAGGCATGAGGAAAATCTTATGAATGGATTCTGGAAGCGGTTTCGAAAGAAAAAGGACCAAGCAAGTCATAGTAAAAAAGCAGAATTTCCATTTGAAAAAGTTGATATAGAAAAATCCTCTCTTTATCACGATCTAAAAACGAACCTGCATAATATCAAAAAGGATCTCGGAAATAGCCCGGATATCGTGGCCCGCGAATTTGAGGCGGGGGGTAACCCCAAGATTCGGGTAGCGGCCATTTATATGGACGGTCTGGCTGATAAGAAAATGGTCAGCGATTTCATCCTGCACTCCCTCATGGTCGATTCTGTTGGGGAATCTTTCGAGAAAATGGCAACGGATAAAAATGTTTTTCACTTCATTAAACATAATGCCTTGACTATAGGGGAAGTCAAAGTCATCCAGGACTGGAACCAGCTGATGCAATCGGTTTTATCGGGAGATACGGTGATCTTAATTGACGGTTGGGCGAAGGCGATTAGCGGGAATACAAGGGGAGGGGAATCCCGTTCGGTTACGGAACCGACAAGTGAATTGGTGATACGCGGTCCCAAGGACGGTTTTAGCGAATCTTTGGGCACGAACATCTCTCTTGTTCGTCGCCGGATTCAAAGCCCGAATCTATGGCTGGAAACCATGAAAATCGGCAAGGTTACAAAAACGGATATCGGGATTATGTATATCAAGGGGATCGTAAATGATCAGCTGGTACAGGAAGTGAAGCAAAGATTGAATGATATCGAAATTGATTCGATCCTGGAATCTGGCTATATCGAAGAACTGATTCAGGATCAAACCTTTACCCCTTTTCCTACGGTTTTCAATACGGAACGACCTGATGTGGTAGCCGGCAATTTAGTAGAGGGGCGAATCGCGATCTTGGTGGCGGGAACTCCCTTCGTCCTGATTGTACCGACGGTTTTTGCCCAATTTTTTCAATCTGCCGAGGATTATTATCAGCGTTTTGATATCAGTATAGTAGTGCGGGTGCTAAGGTATCTGTCTTTCATTGTTGCCTTGATTGGTCCTTCCATTTACATCGCGGCCATTACGTTCCATCAGGAAATGATCCCTACGCCGCTTCTTATCAGTGTGGCAGCGCAACGGGAAGGGGTTCCCTTTCCTGCCTTTATAGAGGCAATGTTGATGGAGGCTAGCTTTGAGGTCATGCGGGAGGCTGGAGTTCGCATGCCGCGGGCGGTAGGCCAAGCCGTCTCGATCGTAGGAGCTCTCATCATAGGCCAGGCAGCTGTACAGGCGGGTATTGTATCCGCCGCAATGGTAATCGTCGTAGCAGCAACGGGAATTGCCAGTTTTACCACACCGGCCTACAGTCTGGCGATTGCCGCACGCTTGCTCCGATTTCTATTTATGATTTTAGCGGGGGCCTTCGGCTTTTTCGGACTCACGCTGGGGATGATCATGCTCATTGCTCACTTAGCCAGTCTGCGTTCTTTCGGCATCCCTTATCTCGCTCCTTTCGCCCCATTGATTCCATCGGATCAGAAGGATGCGGTGCTGCGCTTGCCTTTATGGTCACTCTTCGCTCGCCCGCGGCTGATCAGCCAAAAGAAAACGACCCGGATGAAGCGGGATGTTGAGCTTTATCCCTCAGAAAAAAAGAAGCAGACAAAAGGGGATCAGAATGAAAACTAAAGCATTCCTCCTTACCGCACTGTTCTTGGTCCTGATTCTGCTGGCGGGCTGCTGGAACCGCAGAGAGCTCGGGGAACTTTCGATCGTCATTGCCATAGGAGTAGATCAGATCCCGCAGAAAAATGAGTATCGCGTGTCTTTTCAAATCGTCAATCCGGCTGTGGTAGCTACTGGGGCAACTGGAGGAGGGGCAGGAAAAGCAACACCGGTAACCGTATATACCGAAACGGGAAGCAACCTATTTGAAGCGATTCGCAAGGCATCCCAAAAACTGCCAAGGCAGTTATTCTTTTCGCATATTCGGATCATCGTGATCGGCGAACCCATGGCGAGAAAAGGGATTGAACCCTTGTTTGATTTTTTCACCAGGTCCCATGAGACTCGCCTGACTACCCATGTGCTTGTGGCCAGAGGAACGTCAGCGGAGTCGATTATCCGTACGCTCACTCCATTGGAGAAACTTCCTGCCAATGCTGTAGATGGAAAGATAAAGTTCTCGGAAAAAATATGGTCCGAGGAAATGAGTGTCGAGATTGATGATGTGGTCAGAGGGCTGGTAAGCGAGGGGAGTGAGCCGCTTATCAGTGGGGTCAAAATGACAGGGAAACCTCATGCAGGGGGAAAATACTCCAACATTGAGGAAACGAAGCTGCCGGTTGTTTTGGAAATCCGAGGAATTGGTCTTTTCAAGGAGGGAAAGCTAATGCGCTGGGTCGATGGACCTGAAGCACGCGGGTTAATAAGGCTGAAAGATAAAATGAAGGGCACAGTCATGAGTTTGGATTGCAACGAGAAAAAAGATGGTGTTGCGATCGAGCTTACGGGTTCGCGTACTGAGATTAAAACCGAATTTGTGAATGGAAAACCAAAATTCCAAATAAGGATACGGGAAGAAGGAAATATAGATGAAATTGAATGCCCCCTTGATATCAGCGACCCGGAAGTAATTGAGAAGCTGGAAAAGGAATGGGCAGCGGAGACCAAAAAAGAAGTGATGGCGGTGCTGGAAATAGCCAAGAAGGAAAAAAGCGATATTTTCGGTTTCGGGGAAGCGGTCAGCCGGGAGTACCCGAAGGAATGGGAAGAGATGAAGAAAGACTGGGGCAGCTCTTTTGCCGAAAGTCATATGGAGGTCAAGGTGGACTCCTATATTCGCCGAACAGCTATGCGGATGCAGCCATACTTTCTAAAGGAAAAAAAATAAAAGTAATGTGTAATGGAGATGATGAGATCTGCCGTGGAAAAGGCGAAAATAAGTTCAGTACAGCTGTTTTCTTTGCTCGCAATTTTCGGATTGGGGACGGCCCTGGTGGTTCCTTTAGGAATGGATGCCAAACAGGATGCATGGTTGGCTATTCTCCTTGGGTTGCTTGGCGGAGTCGTTTTATTTAAGGTCTATGATTATTTATTTCGCCAATATCCTGGAATGCCTTTGACCAGTTATATTCAGGCCATTCTCGGAAAGTATATAGGATGGCCATTGGGTTTGCTGTACGTCGTTTTTTTTATCTATGGGGGAGCTAGAGACCTTCGCGATGTGGGAAGCCTGCTGATCGCCTCCGGGTACGACCGTACCCCTTTGTTTGTAATCAATGTTTTGATCATCGTTTCGGTTGCTTACGTGATTCAAAAAGGCATTGAAGTCATAGCAAGAACGGGGGAGATCCTGTTCATTTTTTTGACTGGATTAGGCGCTCTGGGGAATGTGCTTGTGATCTCTTCCGGAATATTAAATGTTAAGAATCTGCTGCCCGTTCTTGGGCATGGTTGGAATCCGGTTTTATCCACGGCCCTATCGCAAACGATTATGTTTCCATTCGGTGAAGCGGTTTGCTTTACCATGATCTTGCCTTATTTAAACAGACTGAACCTGGCTATGAAGACAGGACTGGCAGCTATGGTCTACAGCGGTGCGGTTTTAAGCTTAACCATTGCCGTTGAGATCGCTGTCCTGGGCGTTGATATTACCAGCCGGTCTACCTTTCCCTTGCTGACCACGATCAGCAAAGTGAATATAGCCGATTTTATTCAGCGAATGGACGCGATTGTGGTATTCACCTTGATTATTACTGATTTTTTTAAGATCGCGATCTTTTTTTATGTTGCGGTGATTGGATCAGCGGATTTATTCGGGGTTCAGAAGTACCAAAAACTCGTATTGCCCATTGGAATGCTTATCATTTTCTCTTCGATAACGATTGCCAGCAATTTTCCAGAACACCTAAAAGAAGGGAAATTAGCCCTGAAGACCATTTTTCCTATTTTTTCAGCCGGGATCCCCCTTCTGCTATTGGCAGTTGTCCTAATTCGAAAACGGTTTGGTGCTCACGTTTCGGGTAAAACACCGTAAACAAAGGACAAGGGGAAAGGTTAACAAACCGTTAACAAACCATGACCAAGGGCTGTAGCGGATGCAGCCCGACATATAGGAGTGGAAGCTAAGATGTCTTTTAAATCCATTATGCTAAAGATAGTTCTCATCCCGTTGATCGCGTTCCCGTTGCTTATTATTTTTCCTGCAATTGGGAACCATAAATTGGATTCGTATATTCTTGTGACTTTTGTTATCATCGCACATATTGGAATACTTGGGCCTATTGCATACATGGCAAAATTGATGAATGCCGACTAAACCTAAAAGCCAAGGGGCGAGAACCCGCATGCAACAAGCCTTAGAAGTAATTCCACAGGCTCGTTTTTCTTTCACGTTTTTTCAATTGTAAAAAATCGGACTTTCGCATGGCTCTCGAGAAGGAGGGTCTTTTTTTATTTATTATAGGGACAATTAACGTCCATGTATTGCATTTTTAGTCCCGGTAAAATATAATCATTTTATAAAATAATCTGTTATTACAGAAATAATAGAAAGGTGTGTTGAGAGTGAGTATCCTATTACATGAAAATTACAGTTTCCTAATGAATGGGGAATGGCGTACAAGTGAATCCAACCGATTTATTGATATATTATCTCCGTCTAATCAAGAAGTAGTTGGAAGAGTTCCGGCTATGACTAGATCTGAAGTGGAACTTTCTATTGCCGGAGCGGTTAATGCACAAAGAGAGTGGGCCGACCTGCCCGTTCATGAGCGAGGACGAGTGCTGCTTGACTGGGCAGACGAGCTGGTGAAGATGCAGGACGAAATTGCGAATGCCATCATGATGGAAGTGGGGAAGAAACTCGGATCAGCTAAAGATGAAGTGGTTCGGACAGCCGATTTAATCCGATATACGGTTGAAGAGGGAAAAAGAGTGCACGGGGAAATGATGAAAGGCGATTCTTTCACCGGAGGCAGCTCCAAGAAGATGGCGATCATTGGCAGAGAACCTCTAGGTGTCATTTTGGCGATTTCTCCTTTTAATTATCCTGTGAACCTGTCTGCAGCGAAAATAGCTCCCGCTTTAATTTCGGGAAATACAGTGGTTCTCAAACCGGCTACCCAAGGTTCAATCAGTGCCTTGCTTATGGCAAAAGCCCTGGTTAATGCAGGAATGCCTGATGGTGTTTTAAATGTCGTTACCGGAAAAGGATCAGAAATTGGCGATTTTCTAGTTACACACCCTTCCATCCGCATGATTTCCTTCACTGGAGGCACGAAAACGGGACAGGATATCGCCCAGAAAGCAGCCATGATCCCGCTTGTACTGGAGTTGGGCGGAAAGGATCCGGCGATTGTCCTCGAAGATGCGAATCTTCAGGAGGCTGCGAAGCAGATTGTCAGCGGCGCGTTTTCCTATTCAGGGCAACGCTGCACGGCGATCAAAAGAATCGTGGTCATGGACTCCGTTGCGGATCAGCTGATTGAGGAGCTTAAACTGCAGGTTGAAAAGCTGACTGTGGGTTTACCGCAGCAAAACACGGACATCACTCCACTAATCGATAAAGAGTCTGCTGATTTTGTTCATGGACTGATTCAAGATGCTATTTTAAAAGGGGCTTCCGTGATTACGGGAAATAAGAGAGTAGACAACTTAATCTATCCGACAGTTCTGGATCATGTAACGAAAGAGATGAGAGTAGCATGGGAGGAACCATTTGGTCCTGTATTGCCTATCATCCGCATTCAAGGGGAAGAAGAAGCAGTAGAATTGACCAATCAATCCGAGTATGGTTTGCAAGCCAGCATTTTCACGCAAAACATGGATAAAGCTTTTGCTATGGCTGCCAAGCTGGAAGTCGGTACGGTGCAATTTAACGGCAGAACCGAGCGCGGTCCAGATCACTTCCCATTCCTAGGGGTGAAGAATTCGGGTCTGGGTGTACAGGGAGTCCGCAAGAGCATCGAATCAATGACTAGGGAAAAGGTATTGGTATTAAATCTTTAATTAATCAATTGATATAAGGAGGAATTCATGATGGATTTGTGCATTTCCTGTGAAACCGAACTGGCATCGTTTGAACGCAATCGCACGGAATGCTTTGACTGCCGTGACAAAGCCTGCGAGTCATACAGTGACGAGGATACGGACTATAGTGAGTAAGCTGAATAGGACCATGATAAAATGATCACAAAAAAACGATGAGAGGAGGAGATTTTTCATGATCTTGAAAACAATAGTCATTCAAAATCGGGCAGGTTTACACGTGCGTCCGGCATCGTTATTTGTGCAGAAAGCCATCTCTTTCTCAGGTGCAGTGAACGTGATTAAAGGAACCAAAAGAGTGGACGGAAAAAGCATTATGGGTGTGATGTCTTTGGCTGCGTCTAAAGGGGAAGAAATAACCCTTGAGATCGAAGGCGAGGTAGACGGCGAGCTTGAAATAAAATTATTGCAGGAGTTAGGGGCAATACTGACGACTGTACATGATTGATAGAAATACCCTTGGTAATGACTGAGGAAAGAATGGAGGAGCAAGAATGAAAAGAATAGCAGTACTTACTAGCGGTGGGGATGCACCAGGAATGAATGCTGCGATTCGTGCCGTTGTTCGCCGAGGAATTTATAGGGGACTGGAAGTCTTCGGTGTCAAGAATGGCTATCAAGGGTTAATGGACGGAAATTTTATTCCAATGGACTTAGGAAGTGTCGGGGATATTATTCATCGCGGAGGTACGATCCTTCGCAGTGCCCGAAGTGAACAATTCAAGACAGTTGAGGGGCAGCAAAAAGCATTATCCGAATTAAGGGAGAACCAGATCGAGGCATTGATCGTCATTGGCGGGGACGGATCTTTCTGCGGGGCAAGCAAACTCACGGAACAGGGATTCCCAACGATAGGGATTCCCGGGACGATAGATAATGATATTTCTGGTACGGATTATACCATTGGGTTTGATACAGCAGTGAATACGGCAGTAGAGGCCATTGATAAAATCCGGGATACCGCGACATCCCATGAACGCACCTATGTGATTGAAGTAATGGGGCGGGATGCAGGCGATATTGCCCTCTGGGCAGGATTGTGTGCGGGAGCGGAATCCATCATTATCCCTGAGGAAAATCATGATATCAACGATACGATTGGCAGGCTGGAGCGAAGCAATAAGCGCGGAAAAAGGCACAGCATCATCGTAGTGGCGGAGGGTGTCTGCCGGGGACAAGATATCGCTGACATCATTATGGAGAAAACAGGCCTGGAAACAAGGGTGACCGTACTGGGACATCTTCAGCGCGGCGGATCTCCTTCCGCTTACGATCGGATGATGGCCAGCCAGATGGGGGCGAAAGCTGTGGATCTATTATTGGAAGGAGAAATTGGTGTGATGGTAGGGTTCAAGAGAGGCCAGCTCATTCACACTCCTTTCCAGGAAGCGGCTAAAGACAAGCATACCATCGATATGTCCGTACACCATTTGGCCAAAAGTTTATCCATTTAGGCAGTGGAACTGAAAGAAGTATGGAGGTTAACCATGTCTATCTCGTTTGATTATTCAAATGCATTATCCTTTATGCAGGAAAGTGAAATTGAAAACCTTAGAGAATTTGTAAGAACAGCTCATTCCTTTCTTCATGAAAAAAGGGGACCAGGATCCGATTATCTTGGGTGGGTGGATTTACCCTTCCATTATAATAAAGAAGAATTCGAACGGATTAAGCAAGCGGCAGAGAAAATTCGAAACGATTCACAAGTTCTTGTGGTGATCGGGATCGGCGGGTCCTATTTAGGAGCAAGATCAGCCATCGAGTCGCTATCGCATACCTTTCATAACCAAATAGAGGGTAACACGGAAATTTATTTTGCAGGTCAGAATATCAGCTCTACGTATCTTACTCATTTATTGGAAGTTTTGGAAGGCAAGGATATCTCTATCAATATCATTTCAAAGTCGGGAACAACCACAGAGCCTGCTATCTCTTTCCGTGTTTTCCGAGAATACCTGGAGAAAAAATACGGAAAAGAGGAAGCAAGAAAACGAATTTATGTAACGACGGATCAAGCCAAGGGAGCGCTGAAGAATCTGGCCAATGAAGAGGGATATGAAACGTTCGTCATCCCTGATGATGTCGGAGGAAGATATTCGGTATTGACCGCTGTAGGTCTCTTGCCGATTGCTGTAGCGGGACTCGATATTGATCGCATGATGCAAGGGGCTGCCGATGCCGCCAAAAAATACAATAACGATGACCTGATGAGCAATGCATGCTATCAGTATGCTGCAGTTCGGAATGTCCTTTACCGCAAAGGGAAGACGATCGAATTGCTTGTCAACTACGAACCGTCTCTTCATTACATATCGGAATGGTGGAAGCAATTGTTCGGGGAAAGTGAAGGGAAGGATCAGAAGGGGATTTATCCTGCGTCTGCAGACTTTACCACGGATTTGCACTCGTTAGGGCAATACGTGCAGGAAGGACGGCGGGATCTTTTCGAAACGGTGCTTCAAGTTACGAAACCTAAGATCCGCATGACCATTCAAGAGGATCCGGACAATGTGGATGGCTTAAACTTTCTTGCCGGCAAGACCATGGATGAAGTGAATAAAAAAGCTTTTCAAGGCACTTTATTAGCCCATGTGGACGGCGGCGTCCCTAACCTAGTGGTCGAACTCGATGAATTGAATGAATATACATTCGGTCAAATGGTTTACTTCTTTGAGAAGGCTTGCGGGATTAGTGGACATTTGCTCGGCGTTAATCCCTTTAACCAGCCTGGGGTGGAAGCTTATAAGCAAAATATGTTTGCCCTGCTAGGGAAGCCTGGCTTTGAGGAAGAGAAGAAGAAGCTTGAACAGCGTTTATTAAAATAAGTCAATTGGGATAACAAGCGCAATAGAACGGTTGTTAGGCTGTTTCATATTCTTTTAGGGACATTATTCGTCCATGACTATCATTTTAAGTCCCGGTATAGTAATATAATCATAACAACATTTTTAAATAAAGGAGAAAACTTCAATGCCATTAGTTTCGATGAAAGATATGCTAGATAATGCTCTCGCAGGAAAATACGCGGTGGGGCAGTTCAACATGAATAATTTGGAGTGGACGCAAGCCATCTTGGCTGCTGCACAAGAAGAAAAGTCCCCCGTTATATTAGGTGTATCTGAAGGTGCTGCTCGTTACATGGGTGGATTTAAAACCGTGGTAAACATGGTAAAAGGTTTAATTGAAGACATGAAAATAACCGTGCCTGTAGCGATTCACCTGGATCACGGTTCCAGTTTTGAGAAATGCAAAGACGCGATAGAAGCGGGATTCACATCCGTAATGATTGATGCTTCCCATCATCCTTTCCAAGATAATGTGGAAATTACAAAAAAAGTCGTAGAGTACGCGCACGATCGAGGCATTTCAGTAGAGGCGGAGCTCGGAATCGTTGGTGGGCAAGAAGATGATGTTATAGGAGATGGAGTCATCTATGCCAACCCAGAGGAATGCAGAAAACTGGTTGAGTTGACCGGTATTGACTGCCTGGCTCCTGCACTGGGTTCTGTGCATGGACCCTATGAAGGAGAGCCAAAATTAGGGTTTAAGGAAATGGAAACGATCCGCGATATGACGAAGGTTCCTTTGGTCTTGCATGGCGGTACAGGGATTCCAACCGAACAAATCCAGCGATCCATTTCGCTTGGTACTTCGAAAATTAACGTGAATACGGAAAATCAAATTGCTTTTACGGCTGTGGTTCGGGAAGTTTTAGCTTCAAACCAATCGGTATATGATCCGCGTAAATTTATCGGGCCAGGAAGAGATGCCATTAAAGAAACAGTAAAAGGAAAAATCCGTGAATTCGGATCTGCGGGACAAGCTTAGTCATCATATCCAATTTCTTTTTCAATGCCCTATCAAGTAATGGTAGGTTTATAAATTTTGATTGATATTTTTAATTGCTAAAAAGATCCCTTAAAGCTGAATCGCAACAGCTTAAAGGGATCTTTTTGTCCATTTAATTATTCTAGAAGCAGGTATCAGATAACAGGAGAAAGTCGGACTATTTATAAAAATGATGACTTTCTGGCGAAAATAATCGGAAAAAGTCCGGTTATTTCTCTAAAACACGGAAAAAAATCATGATTCTGGAGGTTTAGCCGGAAAAACTCCCGTTATCATCCTTCCAAACGGCTATATACGATTAGGCCTTTAATACATCGTGGTCAACATAGCGTTCTCCATTTAATTCAGAGACGATGTTGATCGCTACCTTCGCACCGTCACCAGCCGTAATGATCGTGTGAACACTTACTCCAGCAACGGTTCCTGCGGCCCAGATGCCCTCGACGTTGGTTTTCCCAGCCGGGTCTGCATCGACGACGGTTTTGATGCGCGGTTCAGTTCCGGGTTTGGTTTTTACCCCGATTTTTTCGGCAAGTTCTGCTACAGCTCCGGTAGCTAGGATGACATGCTTGGCCTCATAATTTTGATTTTCCGTTTCGACTTGCACCCCGTTTGCTGTTTTCACGATGTTTGTTACGGTGTTCTCAGTGATCTCCGCCCCAAATTTTGCCGCTTGTTTTTTGCCGATCTCGACGAGATCGGGTCCTGTGATTTCCATGACGCCATAGTGGTTTTCAACCCATGCCCGCTTGGTCATGCTTTTGTCACTGTCAATTACCAAGGTTTTCTTTCCGGCTTTTGCCGCAAATAAGGCTGCACTGGCTCCGGCAGGACCGGCACCGATAACGACGATATCATACATCTTCAACAACTCCTTTTATATGTGAGGTTTAGTTGTTATAACACAAACTTATTTCAAAGAAATGTCCTAGTCCTTTTGGACATTGGAGCACATCTTTGATAGGATTCTTCGCACTTCCATTAGTTCTTCATTCGAAATGCCTTTACATACAAGCTCATTAAATTCTTCAGCTAAAGGGATGATCTGATTGCCTAGTTCCTTACCTTGTCTAGTGAGGAATACCCTTAATGAACGCCGATCCTGTTCCCCGCAAACTCGGTGAATAAAGCCTTTCTGTTCCAGGTTAAAAACCATGCGGGCAATATTGGTTTTATCCTTATTTAATTTTTCTGCAATTTCATTTTGATTAAGGCCGTCTTTTTCCCAGAGTAACATCATTATTAAATTTTGCTCAGGAGCCAGATTAAAAGGCACGAGTTTACTTTTCACATAATTAGTCAGGGCTAGATCGGTCTGATGAATAAAAATGCTGATGTAATCATGAAAAACTAATTTCAATGGAATCACCTCATGAGTGTTGCTATAACAACTTTTGCAATATTGTTAATATTGTATAGCCCAATGGGTTTATTTGTCAAATGTGAGTGTAGATGAAACTTCTAAAACCGTGCCCGATGAAAAGGGGTATCCCTCTTTTTTGTTATTTTTTTTGTAAAGCAAGCCAACCCGCAGGCTGAAACCAAGGAATGGACTATGCTCGCGGAGAAGAAATATGAAGAGCTCGTCGTGTCCCAAATCGGATCGCTGGACATCAAGATACACTAAGGAAACTACCGTGTGATAAAATTAACATAATTTCTCTTATGCTAAGAAAGAATAATACAGAATATCCAATAAGGAGTCGAAAGCGCATGTCTGAACAAACCCTTTATGAAAAAGCAGGCGGAGAAGAAGCGATTGCTAAAGTGGTTGATTACTTTTATTCTGAACTGGTGTTGAAGGATCCCACTGTCAACAAGTTTTTTGAAAATACCGATATGGAAAAACAACGCCGCCACCAAACGAAATTCATCAGCTTTGCTTTGGGCGGACCGAATCAATATACAGGAACATCCATGGCCAAGGCGCATGAAGGAATGAATCTCCAGCCGGAACACTTCCATGCCATTGCCAATCATTTGCATGACGCGCTGGCCCATTTTGGCGTCAGTGAATCCGATATCGATCAAGCCTTAAGTAAAGTAGCTACGTTAAAGGATGATATTTTGTATAAATAAATTGAAGCCGAAGTTTCTCTATTGAGGGACATCGGCTTTTCTTTGTAAAATAGATTTCGTGATTTTTTACCGATTTCTCTCTAATTTGCGCTATCATGAATAGATACTTATTACGATCAATCAACGTGAAAGAAGTGGATTTTTTGAACATCCTATTAGCGGAAGACGATATTTACTTAGGAGAACTGGTTGCTCATTTATTGAAGAAAAAAGGAGGCTATCAGGTAGAATGGCTGACGGAAGGGGACCAAGTATTCGATTATGCGACTGAGTCCCATTATGATGTGCTTGTTCTGGATTGGATGCTGCCAGGGGAGGAAGGTGTGGAAATTTGCCGCCGCTTGCGAAAAAAAGGATATTCCGGCGCGATCATTATGTTAACGGCTAAAGATGCGCTCGAGGATCGCGTCATTGGTTTGGATGCGGGGGCAGATGATTATGTTGTGAAGCCGTTTGAGGTGGATGAGCTGCTTGCCCGGATTCGGGCGTTGGGACGCCGAAACTTTGCTCCACTGCAGGAGCAAGTGATCGAAATCCAAAATATCCGCATCGATCTTACGAGCAGAACGGTATTCAATGGGGAAGAAGAGATTCAATTAACCCAACGGGAATTTCAGCTATTGGACTTGCTGATCCGAAATAAGGGACATGTACTAACGAGAGAGGTGATCTATGAACGCATTTGGGGGTATGATTCCGATGTAGCGCTGAAGACAATCGACGCAACGGTTAAGCTGCTGCGAAAAAAACTAAATATGGAAACGGACATCATCCATAGTGTTCGAGGGGTGGGATATAAGCTTGAAGTTTAATTTAGGAACTCGACTGCAGCAGTTGAAAAAGGATATGTTCCTCCACACCCAAGCCCGATTGGCTGCTCAATATAGTTTTTTGATTATGGTCTTTCTGATCCTGTTTATTGCTATTGTATATTTTCTTGTAGATTTTCTTATCTCTTTCGATCAGGAAAGGCATTTAGAAAGAACGGCCAATCAGCAGGCAAGGGCGATTAAAGAATTTCTTAAGGATGGCTCCATGAGCACGCAGGAACTGAACATCCTGGTAGATATCCTGCAAAGTGAAAATCAATTCTTTTATTATGTCGTTGCTCCCAATGGTCAACTGTTGTTCGGGGACGAGGTTATTGAGCCGGTGAGGCATGAGATTTTGAAACAAGCGCGAGGATGGATCCCCCAATCGAATGAAATTCGCATTAGAACCATCAATTCGCCTGTTCCTCGTGGAGGATTTGGCCGTCCGCAGCAGGAACCGCGACAGATGCATTTAATGATGACGGGACGGTCGATTTATAATGGAGACCAGTTGGTGTGCATCCTTTACTCCGGACGGAACGTTTCTTTCATTTATGAAGTGAATGAACGATTGCTGTCCATTCTCATGGTGATAGGAATTTTGTTTTTGGTTGTTGCCATCTTTCTCAGCTACTTTATGTCCAAACGGGCTATCATTCCGATCCGCAGGTCTTTCCAGCGGCAGCGGGAGTTTGTCGCCGATGCTTCCCATGAGCTGCGGACGCCTTTGAGTATATTGAATTCATCTCTTGATGTACTGAATATGGAGGAGGAGGAAAAGCTTTCCGACTTTTCCCGCAAAGTGCTCTCCAATATGAAGAATGAAGTCAAGCGCATGACAAATATGGTCAGTGACTTGCTTACGCTCGCACGTTCCGATTCAGGGGTCCCGGATCTGAAAATAGAAAGCTTCGATTTGATCCCCATTGTGAGACAAGCGGTGGACTCCACTCAAGCGCTTGCGCAATCCAAAGAAATTTCCTTGAATTATGAAACGCCTTCCCACTTGAACTTCCGAGGAGATCAGGAAAGGCTAAAGCAATTAATTTATATTCTGTTGGATAATGCGATCAAATTTACGCTAAAAGGGGGACAGGTCAATCTGGTCTTATCCACTGCCATGGAAGCCAAGCATTCTGTTCTAAAGATGATGATCCAAGATACAGGGGTGGGCATACCAGCGGAGGATCTTCAGTGGATCTTTGACCGATTCTACCGTGTGGATAAAAATCGGTCCAGGCAGATGGGCGGAACCGGTCTTGGCCTGGCGATTGCGAAATGGATTGTGGAAGCTCACCATGGCAGTATTGAAGCTTCAAGCAGGATAGGTGAAGGAAGTACGTTCACCGTAACCATGCCATTGGGCAAAGAGATCGCTTAACGTAAAAACCCGCAGCCTTTTCCAAGGAGGAGAAGGCTGCGGGTTTTTCACATCATCGGCTTTCAAGCTCAACCTTAATGACACCCTTAATGTCTTTGAGCAAGCGATAAATATGTGTTGTATAATGCTCTTCTGAGGCTAATATGATCATTTGGACCTCGGAAAGACAGTCATCGAGATCCTTTAATTTTACATGTTTCACCTTCATGCCGCGGTGCTTAATTTCTTTAAACACTTGGTCTAATTTGTCGGGCGGCCCAACGATCATCTTCACGAGCAAATCTCGCTGGCGAAAGCTCTTCGGACCGAGAAGTTTCGTAAGAGAAGGAAAGACATTAATGGCTAGCATCATGATAACCACCGCTGCAGACGCCTGAAGAATAAAACCGGCACCGACTGCAATTCCTAAGCCTGAAGCAGCCCATACCATGGAGGCGGTCGTTAAGCCGGAGATGACGTCATTATTGCGACGAAGGATGACCCCTGCCCCCAAAAAACCGACTCCGCTTACCACTTGGGCGGCCAATCGCATCGGATCCATGTTGGTGTGTCCTTCAACCGAGTAGATATGAACAGACTCAATCGATACGATGGTAACCAGGCAGCTGGCTACGCTGATGATCATGCAAGTTTTAATCCCCACAGGCTTCTTTTTTAACTGACGATCTAAACCGATCAGCAATCCTAGAAAAAGGGCTAGTCCTAGCTTCCATATATAGTCATAGGTGATTAACCAATTCATTTTTGTGTTTCTCCTCATCTTTTAAAACTAATTATATCATATTGTAACTGCAGTATTGATCGTGGAGGGTTTCAAAAAAGAAAGGGACGATTCTCTCAGATAGAAATCGTCCCTTAGTCAATACAATATCCATTTATGAGTTCGCCAAGTATTCTTCCTTATTGGTAGTTGCGCAGCTTTCGGTCTAGTATGAAGTTGCCGAAAGGAACAAGGGAAGCGGCTACGGCTCCTATTACTTTGGCAATCGACCAGCGAAAGCGATAGGTCACATGGGCTACGGCCATGATATACAACACAAATAGCAAACCGTGGATCGCGCCCACGACGCGGACAGCTTCCGGAATCCCGGCAATATATTTCAGTGGCATAGCGATACCCAGCAGCAGGAGGAATGACACTCCTTCTATGAGACCAATGGCGCGCAAGCGGCCAATCGGATGATTCAGCATGCGAAAAACTCCCTTCGCTTAATGATTATTTTACACGAATAAGCCTATTATAATGAAAAAACACCTTTAACACTATGGTTATAGAGAGAAGTTCACAAGATAGTCAGAAATTTTTATTTTCACTGGGTAGACTAGATGTTACGTATGAAAATAGGGAGGGTATGGTTACTATATTAGATGGAAAGTTTTGGATGCACAAAGGTCTTGTATGTAAGGGAACGGTGAAGTAGGTTTGAAGGCAAATTATTTCAAGAGAACATATATCATATTTTTTCATTATTTCTGTAGGATAGGATAGGAGGGAGTTGTCGAAAAAGAGCGGGATCGATCGAAAAAGAGGAGGTAGCATTTGTCGAAAGGGATGGGGGGTGAGATGGAAATGTTCATAAAATTGTCATATTCAAAAGGGAAAATATATTGAAGTTCACATATTATAAACAATAATTAAGCAGAGGAAGACAAATCTTCCCCAGAATTTGTATTTCCTCAAAAATACGTTTTTCACGCTTCAAATAATGCTTACAATGATGTATAATCTTCAAGTGTGATAACTACCGACTACTGTAATGGGGAGGACTATTGCAAACAACAGGTGCAAATATCCTTGGTTAGCAAACAAATCTTTGCTATTATCTATTTCTCGGTTTAATGCTTGTGCAAACTGGCAAGAAAGTAGATAATGTCGTTTTATGTGTTTTTCATAAGGGAAGTTTACAAAGCCCTCATATCATTATTGCAGATTTGCACTTGCTTGCAATTTCTGTTCATCCACCTCATTATTAGGTGGAAAATAGATTGACTAACCATTATAGGTAGAGTGATTAAACAAGAAAGTGGGGTTAGATTTTGATGAGTCGATGGAATTTAAGTGGGCGTCTATCGCTAATGCTCGCGGTAATGATGCTGGTACTCACTGGGTGCGCACAAGACCCGTATCTGTCTGCTTTGGATCCAAAAGGACCCGTAGCATCAGCGCAGTTATCATTGATTATGCTCAGTTTGTACATCATGATTGGCGTATTCATTGTGGTAATGGTGATTTACGTTTACGTGTTGTTCCGTTTCCGTAAGCGTCCGGGACAAACTGGTGTTCCTGAACAGGTAGAAGGGAACCACAAGCTTGAAATTATTTGGACGGTTATTCCTCTTATTCTTCTTGCGGTACTAGCTGTTCCTACTGTTTCTCTTACATTTGACTTGGCAGAGAAGCATAGCTCTGAGGAAGCGTTGCAAGTAAAGGTGGTAGCTCACCAATTTTGGTGGGAATTTGAATATCCGGATTTAGAAATCTCGGCTGGACAGGACTTGTATATTCCTACTGGCCAAAAAGTTCAATTCCAAGTTACTTCTAAAGATGTAATGCATGCGTTCTGGATCCCGGCTCTCGGAGGAAAGATCGATACGAACCCAGGAATGATCAATAACATGTGGCTCCATGCGGATAAGCCAGGTACATATAAAGGTAAATGTGCTGAGCTTTGCGGACCGTCGCATGCGCTCATGGATTTTAAGGTCGTTGCACTTGAACCGGCTGAGTTCGACAAGTGGGTAGGCAATATGAAGGCTACAGCTACGAAGGCTGTTCCTGCTTCTGCAAAGGCTGGACAAGAAGTCTTTAACCAAAACTGTATCAGCTGTCACGCAGTGGACGCGACGAAAGGCTTGAAAGTTCCTGATATCGCGCCAAACCTTGCTGGTTTTGCGGATCGTACTGTATTGGCTGGTTTTGTTGAGCACAATAGCGATAACTTAGCGCAATGGATCAAGAACCCGCAATCCTTGAAGCCTGGAAATGTGATGCCTGCATTCGAAGGTAAATTAAACGAACAGCAAATTAATGATCTCGTTGAATACGTGAACACCTTGACTATTGAATAATCTCGAATAAAGGAGGTATTACCTTGGCTACACATGCACACCCAAAGAGAACTGGCTTGTGGGATTGGCTAACGACCGTTGACCATAAGAAAATCGGGATTCTTTACCTGATTGCGGGTGGATTCTTCTTTCTTATCGGTGGTTTAGAAGCTCTTCTCATGCGTATTCAGTTGATGTACCCTAACCAAGAGATTTTTGTGGGCGGTACGTTTAATCAGTTGCTCACCATGCACGGAACTACCATGATATTCTTGGCAGCGATGCCGATTATCTTTGCTTTGATGAATGCGATTGTTCCTTTACAGATTGGAGCGCGCGACGTAGCGTTTCCTTTCTTGAACTCTCTAGGATTCTGGCTATTCTTCCTTGGAGGAGTATTGCTTAACCTAAGCTGGTTTTTAGGCGGAGCGCCTGATGCCGGTTGGACAGCTTATTTGCCGCTATCCGGAAAGAATTACAGCGGAGCAGGTGTAGACTTCTATGTGCTTGGTCTACAGATTGCTGGTATCGGTACATGGGTGGGGGGGATTAACTTCCTCGTAACCATCATTAACATGCGTGCACCTGGATTGACGTTTATGCGTTTGCCGCTGTTTACATGGAGCGTCTTTGTAACATCTGCGCTTATCTTGTTTGCTTTCCCTGCAATCACAGTTAGTTTAGTTCTTTTGATGTTTGATCGCCTGTTTGGAGGGGCTTTCTTCGAACCGGCTCTTGGCGGAAACATCGTGATTTGGCAGCATTTATTCTGGGTATTTGGACACCCTGAGGTTTATATCTTGATCTTGCCTGCTTTTGGTGTCATTTCAGAGGTTATTGCAACTTTCTCTAAGAAGCGACTTTTCGGATACAGTGCCATGGTATTTGCTACCGTGCTCATCGGTTTCTTAGGTTTCATGGTTTGGGCTCACCACATGTTTACGGTTGGTTTAGGTCCTGTAGCAAACTCCTTGTTCTCGATCGCTACCATGCTGATCGCCGTTCCTACGGGGATTAAGATCTTTAACTGGTTGTTTACGATGTGGGGAGGACATATCCGCTTTACGGCTGCAAACCTTTGGGCTGTAGGATTCTTGCCTACATTCGTAATTGGTGGTATGACTGGGGTTATGCTTTCTGTTCCTCCGGCTGACTATCAGTTCCAAGACAGTTACTTCGTTGTTGCCCACTTCCACTACACAATTGTAGGTGGTATGGTATTTGCTCTTTTCTCTGGTCTTCATTATTGGTGGCCAAAGATGTTCGGTAAGATTTTGAACGAAACTTTAGGAAAGATTGGATTCTGGTTCTTCTTTATCGGATTCCACCTTACATTCTTCCCTCAGCATTTCCTTGGTCTAATTGGTATGCCGCGCCGCGTATTTACCTATTTGCCGAACCAAGGGATGGAGCTAGGTAACTTTATCAGTACGATTGGAGCTTTCTCCATGACAGTCGGTACGCTTGTCTTCTTAGCGAATGTCGTAGCGACAGCGATGAGCAAGCAAAAAGCTCCAGCAGATCCTTGGGACGGACGTACGCTAGAGTGGACCATTTCTTCTCCAGCGCCTGAATACAACTTTGCTCAAACTCCGCTAGTTCGTGGTTTGGATGCGTTCTGGATTGAGAAAATGGCTGGCAAGAAGAAGATGACACCGGCTGAGCCGCTGGGAGAGATTCATATGCCATCTCCTTCGATTATTCCGCTCATTATGTCACTGGGGCTATTTATTGCAGGTTTTGGATTTATGAATCATGCCTATCTAATCGTCATCATCGGAATGGGAATTACAGTTGTATGTATGTTCTTGCGTTCGATCTATGACGATCCGGGATACCATTTGCATCCGGATGAAGAGGAGGTAAAGGCGTAATGGCACAAAATTTTACAACCCTTCCCGCCCATCCTGAGACTGCGACGCTTGAAGGCAAAAATAAAGTTCTTGGCTTCTGGCTCTTCTTAGGTGGAGAAGTCGTATTGTTCGGTTCTTTGTTTGCTACGTTTATTGCCCTTCGCAAGTCCTATGCAGGCGGGCCTACTGGTGAAGAACTGTTTGATCTGACACTTGTTGCGGTTGCAACGATGCTCTTGTTAACGAGTAGTTTAACTAGTGTTTTTGGAGTTCAAGCCATGCACCGTCACAATGTGGCAAGCATGCAGCGTTGGTTTGGAATTACCGTATTTCTCGGACTTTGCTTCTTAGGATTAGAAGGATATGAATTCTATCACTACATCCATGAAGGGCATACCATGTCCAGCAGTGCCTTTGGATCTGCATTCTATACGCTTGTCGGATTCCACGGGGGACACGTTTTGGGTGGTGTAGTTTGGATTGCATTGCTTCAAATGCAGTTGGCGAAGAAAGGCTTAACTGTCGTAACAGCGCCAAAGTTCTACTTAGCGAGTCTTTATTGGCACTTTGTAGACTTAATCTGGGTATTCATCTTTACAGTTGTTTATCTCATGGGAAAGGTGGGTTAATGGATGGCACAACAAGTAAACAATACGGAAACGAATTCCAAGCCTCATAAGCCGGAAGGGAAGAAGAGACATCTTGTTGCCTTTATCGTTTCCATCATTCTTACTGCTTTTGCCTTTTTAGCCGTTATACTCGGAGGCTCTAATGCTTTCGTAATACCTTTCATTATCGTGCTTGGGATCATACAAGCCGGTTTCCAGCTTTATATTTGGATGCACATGGACCAAAAAGGTCATGAATTGCCTGAATTAGGAATCTATACGGGTCTTTTGGTTGCTGTTTTAACTATCATTGTTTTCGTCTACTGGTTGGGCGGTTATTAAGAAAAAAGAGAGGGGCGAGTTGCATGCCCCTCTCTTTTCCTATGGAGCATGATGGCTGACTAGTGGTAGAATATTAGAGGTATTGATCTCATCTCCAAGGTAGGAGGAATGTCGAATGACACATGGACACCAACATCATGGAATGGATCCAGTAGGATTATTTGCAATGTGGAATCCTTGGCAGTTGCTCTTGGCGCTGGCTATCGGTTTCCTATACTTTTATCTCATTGGTCCAGGTCGGCAACGTTTTGAACATGTCACTCCCGTGAAGGGACGACATATCACTTTATTTATCTCAGGGCTCGTTCTCTATTTTATTGCTGCAGGCAGTCCTTTAAATTATTATGGGCATCATTATCTGTTCAGCGCTCATATGCTGCAGCAGGCTTTGATGTATTATATGGTTCCGCCCTTGCTCATTCTTGGCTTGCCTAGATATCTGCTCGAAGCGTTTTACAGTGTGAAGCCTGTACGCAAGCTATTAGAGACCCATATGCTGTTAACTATCTTTGCTTTTAACTTCTTGTTCTCCATCTATCATTTACCTCTTATTTTCGATGCGGTAATGAAGAGTGAGTTACTGATGACTATTTCCCATCTGATTCTTTTCCTGTCTGCTTTTCAAATGTGGTGGCCGATTATTAATCCTCTGCCAGAAATTAAGCAGATGTCTGAGCTTCGCAAAATGGCCTATATTATTTGCGGAGCCGTGCTGATTACGCCAGCTTGTGCACTTATCATCTTTGCCGATTCGATCGTCTATGAAGTTTACCGGGGTGTCCCTCAACTCTTTGAATGGCTGCCTCCGCTTGATGATCAGCAGCTAGGAGGTATTCTCATGAAGCTTGTGCAAGAGATAGCCTTCGGATCGGTTCTGGCCTATATCTTCTTCCGCTGGTTCCGTCAAGAAAATCCCAAAGATGCTATTGATATGTTCAACCCAATAGCAGAGGGACCTCAAAAAGTAAAGGAATAGAAAGGGATAACTGATGGCAACAATTCTGCCGTTTTTAAGTACATTTTTTATCGTAATCAGTGCCATATTTGTCGCGATTGGCTGGTATTATATTGCGAAAGGAAAGATCGAGACACATAAGAAGATTATGACTTGGGCAGGGATCTTTGCCACAGCGTTTTTTACGATCTATGCGTCAAGAACCTTGTTTGTGGGGAATTCACCTTTTGGTGGACCCGAAGAAATTAAGATCTATTATACGGTGTTCCTGATCTTTCACATCTTTCTAGCGACTATAGGTGCTGTTTTTGGTCTTACTTCCTTGTGGTCAGGCTATAAGAGTCGTTTGAAGCTTCATAAGAAGATTGGTCCGATTACCTCTGTGATTTGGTTTTTTACAGCAAGTACGGGAGTAGTGGTTTACTTGCTCCTCTATGTATTGTGGACACCAGGAGAAGCAACGAGTTTGTTTAAAGCGATCTTGGGGTGGTAGAGAATAAGCTAGAATCTTAGAATCTGTTGCCTATCTTGTCTCTGTCTTGACTTCAAGGCAGAGAGTTACTTTTTTCATTTAGAAGGAGTAGATGACGATTGAAACCTAAAATTCTTATCGCCCGCCCGATCCCAAGGGAAGTAGAGGAATACATAGCGGAGTACTGTGAAATTGAACGGCTCACAAATGAGGGAAACATACCGCGGGAGCATCTGTTTCAGGCGCTGCAAGATGTAGAGGGTCTTATTGGAAACGTAAGAATAGATAAGGAATTGCTGGATCACGCTCCTTCCTTGAGAGTCGTTAGCAATATCTCTGTCGGCTATAACAATTTTGATTTGGAAGCGATGAAAGCCAGAAACGTAATGGGGACGAATACTCCTTTCGTATTGGACGAGACGGTCGCTGATTTAGTTTTAGGGCTCATTCTTGCAACGGCACGGCGGATTCCAGAACTTGATCAATACGTGAAAAATGGACAGTGGAAAAAAGGTGACGTTGAAAACCTTTTTGGAACTGATGTGCATCATGCCACGCTAGGAATCATTGGAATGGGACGAATCGGTGAAGCGATTGCCCGAAGAGCGAAATTTGGCTTTGATATGGATGTGGTTTATTACAATCGGAACCGGAAGATGGAGGCGGAGGATCAACTGGGATTAAGGTATCTGGCGTTCGATGAGCTTTTGGCTCAGTCAGATTTTGTTGTTCTAATGACCCCACTGACGCCGGAGACCACACGCCTAATGGGTCGCGAGCAATTTAGCAAGATGAAAAATTCGGCTTTCTTTATTAATGCCTCCCGAGGAAAAACGGTAGATGAGGGAGCTTTGATTGAGGCTCTGGAAACGAAGCAAATTGCTGGGGCTGGTTTGGACGTGTTTGAAATGGAACCGGTCCAGCCCGACAATCCTTTGTTGAAGATGCCCCAAGTCATTACGCTGCCTCATATTGGCTCGGCAACGGCTAAGACACGCTTTGACATGGCGAAATTAGCGGCTCAAAATCTTGTCAGTGCTGTAAGGGGGGAAGTCCCTCCACACCTAGTGAAAGAGCTGATTTAAATAGAATAGGAGGAGAATAAAGGTGTCACATATTATCCCTTTATCTTTGCTGCAGGTAGAAATTCTATTGGAAACCGTGGAATCGTTCGTAGATAACCATAAACTCCTTCATGTACCGGATCAAACAGGGCAGGTCGTCGGATTGCCTTTAACCTCAAAAGCCTTGCATTTTATTCACGCGGTAATGAAGGAAAAAGAGTTAACGGATAAGCAAGAGGTGTTAGTTGAAGTGCATTCTGCTCAGGATCGAGTAAGCGAGGTAACCATCACACTTGGTGACTCAGTGATGAAGTATGAGGTGCAACTAGACGAATTTGATCAGGTGTAGATAGACTCATCTATCCGGAAAAGACAAAGAGCTAGTCCCAAGGAAATCCTTGGACTAGCTCTTTTTTACCGTGAAGGAAAGTTTAAGTTCGCTAAAGTGCTAAAGTGAACAAAACTTTTCTTAAACCTGAAAATAGGACTTCAGGCGATCTTGTTCCATTAAATTACCGACAAAGAAGGATCCGAAGTCCCCATAGCGCGCACTGACCTCGTCAAAACGCATTTCATATACAAGCTTCTTGTAAGTAAGAGGATCATCCGCGAACAAGGTGACACCCCACTCCCAATCGTCCAGTCCAACCGATCCGGAGATGATCTGGGTCACTTGTCCTGCATATTTGCGTCCAATCATCCCGTGGCTTCTCATCATCGTCTGGCGCTCTTCCATAGGCAGCATGTACCAGTTATCATTGCCTTCTCTTCTCTTGTTCATCGGATAGAAGCAGATATGCTTTGTTTTAGGCAACACAGGCTTTAAGCGTCCTTGAATGTAAGGATCCGTTTCTGGATCGACGTCGCCTGCGACATATGTACTGAGCTCTACAACGGACACATAAGAGTAGCTTGGTATGGTGATCTGAGCTAATAAAGTCTTGTTAAAAGCCGTTTCTAGATCGTCTAGTTCGGCTAAAGTCGGACGCAGATGCATGAAAACTAAATCAGCTTTCTGGCCTACTACGGAGTAAAGGGCAAAGCTACCCTGTTTCTGATCTTCGACTTCTTTCCAAGAAGATAGCAGAGATTGTAATTCCCCTAAAGCCTCATCTCGCTCTTCCTGAGAAAGAGACTTCCATGCGTTCCAATCAATGCTTCTAAAATCGTGAAGGACGTACCAGCCTTCCAATGTCTGGACAGCTTGACTCATATCATGACACTCCTTTAATGAGGTATATATTAGCAAATAAATTTCCCATCTCAGTATACCATAACGGTAAGCAGTTGCTAAATTTTTACCTGTCAAAATACACATTCTCACGGTGGATATGTCAATTATGTGAATGCATGATGGCACTCATGGTGGGAAATATACGGATAAATGAGGGGGGAAAGAAAAATGATGCAAAAGGTGTGGATAAGCCTAGGCTGCATGATGCTCTTTGTCCTTTGCCTGGCAGCGGATCTGGGGGAAGCTCAAGGCTATCCGGAACGGTTCGATGTCGTGATTGATGTGGGACATGGAGGGGTCGACGGAGGAACATCCGCTCATGGCTTGCTGGAAAAGGATTTAAATTTAGAAGTGGGAAAAAAGCTTTACAAGCGGCTTATGGAAGAAGGCTACAATGTAGGGATAACAAGGATCCATGACTATGCATTAAGTAATGATAGCCGTCTACACATTAGAAGCAGGCACCTTCGCGATTTGGCACAAAGAAAGCTCATTGCTGAAACCCTCCATCCAAAGCTTTTTATTAGCCTACATATGAATTGGTCTAATAGCAGGCGTGCCCGTGGTCCCCTGGTTATTTATCAGGCCAGCCAAAAAAGCTATAGCTTATCTCAGCTATTGCAGCAGCACTTGAATGATTTATACCAGGTAGAGAAAAAGCCAATCCGAGGCAATGCCTACTTTCTTATGAAGCATTTGCATATGCCCTCCGTAATTGTAGAACTTGGCTACCTAAGCAACTCAAGGGATCTTTCAATGGTAGCTGACAAGAAATTTCAGGAGCGCGTGGCAGAGACACTCACTCATGCTATTGGAGAATATTTTTTGCTTTATCCGGTGGAATAAAGAGTAGAAGGCCGGTTTCAGTTAACAGGAGAAAGTCCGACTATTATTAAAGATGGGGACTTTTAGCTAAAATAAGCGGAGAAATTCCGGTTATCCCTCTAAAACACGAAAGAAAATCATGATTTTTGAGGTTTAGCCGGAAAAACTCCGCTTATTTACCCTTTTGGTTAATATAAGCGGAGTTTCTTGTTAATGACTTATATGCGCAATGTATTGTGTCAAAAGGTTGATGGCGACATCTATGGCTTCTTCATTGGGCTCTATTCTGGCATGATGGAGTCCAAAAGGAGTATCCACCCCAAGCCAGAACATAAAGCCTGGAATCTTCTCCAAAAAGTAACCGAAGTCTTCGCCTGTCATGGCTTCCTTGCATTCGATCAGCTGCACATTTTCCGATGCATCCACCCAATTCATAAACTCCCGAACTAAGCTGGGGTTATTATAAACCTGGCAGTAGTTAGATCCGTAGTCAATCTCGGCCTGGCAGTCAAATCCAGCTTCTATTCCTTTTACAAGGGCTTCAATTCTAGATTTGATTTTATGCATGGACTCAAGAGAGAGCGTACGAATCGTCCCTTCCAGCCTAGCTTTTTCCGCAATAATATTTTGTTTCGTTCCGCCCTCGATCTTGCCGATCGTGACAACTCCAGAGTCGAGCGGATCGATATTGCGGGAGACAATGCTTTGAAACTGGGTGACGAGATGACTGGCAGCTACCACCATATCATTGGCCGTGTGAGGAAAAGCGGCGTGTCCGCCCTTCCCCTTGAGATCAATGAATAATTCGGATGTGTTGGCAAACAGAATGCCTTCTCGGGTTGCTACGGTTCCGACTGGATATTCCGGTGCAATATGCAAGGCGATGATCAGATCGGGCATCCAGCGAGCCAAAGCTTCGCTTTCTTCGAGCATCGGCTTGGCGCCGCCAGGTCCTTCTTCTGCAGGCTGGAAGATGAACAGGACATCGTCAGCCACAGGATGATTGACCACATGCGTTAATACGCCTAGAGCGATGCTCATATGGAAGTCATGGCCGCAAGCATGCATATAGCCCGGATGGGTAGATCGGAACTCATAGGAGGTTTCCTCTTCAATAGGAAGGCCATCCATATCCGCCCGGTAGCCAATGATTCGAGTCGGCTGAGTTCCTTTTACTTTAACAAGAATGCCTGTCCGCCAGGTCTCCAATTCCAGCCGGTCTTGGGGAAGCTGTTGGATATAATCAAGCAAGAATTGCTGGGTCTTAAATTCTTCGAAGCCTTTTTCCGGAATTTGATGAAGGCTTCTTCGGATATCTCGGTATCGGGTCAGGCTCATGGCTGAATCTCCTTAGAGCTGACGAAGCTCCTGCTTTATTTCTGTTTTCGACTTTGTTTTTTCATCGATTTGCTTAATGACGCGAGCAGGAGTACCAGCTACAACGGTGTAAGGAGGAACATCATCTACTACAACGGCTCCGGCAGCAACGACTGCGCCTTTACCCACGCGAACGCCCTCAAGGAGAACAGCATTTGCGCCAACCACCACATCATCTTCAACGATAACAGGAGAAGCGGAAGGCGGTTCGATTACGCCAGCAATGACCGATCCTGCCCCGATGTGGCAGTTCTTCCCGATGGTTCCGCGACCGCCGATGACCACGTTCATATCGATCATCGTACCTTCACCTACAACAGCCCCGATATTAATGACAGCACCCATCATGATTACGGCATTATTGCCGATTTCAACTTGATCGCGAATGATGGCGCCTGGCTCAATGCGCGCTTGAATATGCTTGGTATCTAATAGAGGAATAGCGGAATTGCGGCGATCACTTTCTACAACATAATCTTCAATCTTATCTTGGTTGGCTTCTAATGCAGGAGAAATCTGACTCCATTCCCCAAAAAGAACCCCAACTTGTCCATTAATGAAAGCCTTCGTATCTGCACCGAAATCGATTCCCTCTAGATTTCCTTTAATATGTACTTTTACAGGTGTCTTTTTAACGCTTTTTTGGATAAACTCGATAATTTGGTTTGCATCCATCATGTTCATGGTTCTTTTCCTCCTATACGTTGAAAAAACGTGGCCTAGATGCCAGTTTTTAAGCTTTTTTCCACCTTATACTGTACCAGATTGAACCGGAATACACAATGTGTCGAAGCATAGCGAATGAAAGGGATTACATTGTTTTTCTTTTAAAAAAGGTATTGCCAATCTCCTCAGAGTGGCATATAATAAAGCCATAAGAACGATGTCAGATAACTTAACATACAATGGGAGGGAATATTACAATGGTAATGGCAACTAACACTCAAACTAAACTTCAAGAGATTCAAAAGGTTATCCAAGAAAAGAGCGTAGAATTGCTTCATTTGCAATTTGTAGATATTGAAGGTGTGCTTAAGAATGTTACAGTTACAGCTGAACAATTAGAAGATGCTGTAGAAGGAAAAATCATGTTTGACGGATCTTCTGTAACAGGCTTTTCTCCAATAAACAAATCCGATTTATACTTGCTTCCTGATGTAAATACATTTGCAGTACTTCCTTGGACAGTAGAAGATGGATACTCTGAAGCTCGTTTCCTTTGCAGCGTAACGAATCCAGACGGAACTCTTTTTGAAGGGGATACTCGTAACGTCTTAAAAAAGACCGTAGCAAAAGCAGCTGAGAAGGGTTATACCATTTCCGCTGGTCCAGAACTTGAATTCTTTTTGTTCCAAACTGATGAGCTAGGAAGACCTACTGTAAAAACCCATGATGAAGGTGGATATTTCGAAACTTCTCCGCATGACCTTGGCGAGCGTGTTCGACTTGAAATCTACCGTGCGTTAAAGGCGATGGGCTTGACTATTGAAGTATCCCACCACGAAGTAGCTCAAGGGCAACACGAAATCGGCTTTAAGTATGCTGATGTATTGGGTGCAGCGGATAACGCAACAACTTACAAGTGGGTAGTAAAGACAGTAGCGAAGCGTTTTGGGTTGCATGCTTCCTTTATGCCAAAGCCTGTATTCGGAATCAATGGATCCGGAATGCACGTAAATATGTCCTTGTTCAAAGATGGAGAAAATCTATTCTTTGATGCGGATGATAGCTTGCAATTATCATCTTTTGCTTACTCTTTCATCGCTGGTTTGCTAGAGAACGTGAAGAGCTTTGCTGCGGTTACCAATCCGTTGGTTAACTCTTATAAGCGCTTGGTTCCTGGTTATGAAGCTCCTTGCTACATCGCATGGTCTGCATCTAACCGTTCCGCTCTAATCCGTATCCCAGCTAAGAGAGGCATGGCTACGCGCGTAGAATTGCGTTGTCCGGATCCATCCGCAAACCCATACTTGGCTTATGCTGTTGTTGCTGAAGCTGGTTTGGATGGAGTAGATAAAGGGTTAACTCCAGTAGCGGCTGTTAACGAGGATATCTTCCATATGTCCAATGAAGAGCGTGCAGAACGCGGAATCGACAACTTGCCTGGCAGCTTGGAGTATGCTTTAGATGCACTAGAAGCAAGTGATTTTGCTAAAAATGTACTAGGCGAGCATGTGTATGGAGAATTTGTTGCCTTGAAGAGAGCAGAGTGGGATAGCTACCGTACGGCTGTACATTCTTGGGAAATTCAAAATTACCAAGGCAAGTTCTAATAGGTTAAATAAGAAAAGGCCACCTCGGATAAGGTGGCCTTTTCTATATTTTTTATTTACACTTAAACGACGCACCATTATTGTACATATCAAAGATGCTCATTTTCGGTGCCTTCACTAATTGGCTGTAGGAAAAACGACTCCCTAATACACTCAGATCGGTCGTGTTTAATAAAACTTCTATTTCTTCATTCTTCTCGTCGTCCAAGTATACATCTCGGCACTGAGGGCAGTCGATTGCAGGCACATCGGTTACCATGATGACGTCAACGCCGCCCGGTTCAATCCATTGACAGTCCTTGATTGTTTCTTTGGCTTGGTCGTTATCGCACCATACACATTTCATCCGTAATCCTCCTTTAAAGTTGGATACTATAATCGTAACAAAGATGTTTTGAAATTTTTGTCGATTCCTGTAGAGGGTCAAAGGATAAACTTTTACTTAGCGCAAGCTTATTTTTCTAGTAGAATATGATATGAGGAGGTGCTTTGGTTAATGGAGGAATCACTAAAAAATTATAAGGTAGTTCCTTATGATTTATTTCAAGAGCGGTTAGAAAAAGTAAAAGAATTGAAGAGCGCGGATAATCATGCCTATTATTTATACAAAGACAGCGTGACGGGTGAACACTTCGTGTATTATACCTATCTGCACCTGAATGTAGCGGAAGGAGGGCAGGAGGAAAGGTTCCGCCATCTGTTGCCTATTGAAAGTGATGATGTGCTTGCTATCCTTTTTGAAGACAAGCCTTATGATTTCCCTGAGCACTGGACGCATGCCTTTCTGCGCAGCGGTTCAGAAGGAAACCTGATGTGGTTTGATCCGGGGGAAGCTGAACTGCATGAGCAGTATGAAAGGAAGGCCATTGAGGCTAAAGACAAGCTGGCTGGATTTAAGCAGGGTGGGGAGTATGATGATGAATCCATCCGTAAACTGTTAGAAGAAATGGAGAAGATGTTTGAGGATAAATAGACCAGTCTACTGGCAAAACAAGAAAGGGATAAACCCCAATGGGGTCTATCCCTTTTTCTTTTAAAATGTTAGTTGACTGCCAATTGGCGAAGTACCGTTTGAAGGATACCACCGTTACGGTAGTACTCAATGTCAACTACGCTGTCTAGACGTACGATAGCTTCAAATTCAAAGCTGCTGCCATCTTCACGAGTAGCTGTTACCTTTACCTTTTGACTTGGCTGAACATCGTTGCTCAAGCCAGTAATATCGAAGGTTTCGCGTCCAGTAAGCCCAAGGGACTGTGCATTGGTTCCTTCAGCGAATTGAAGAGGCAGAACGCCCATGCCAACCAAGTTGCTGCGGTGGATACGCTCGAAGCTTTCCGCGATAACCGCTTTTACGCCAAGAAGGAAAGTTCCTTTAGCTGCCCAGTCACGGGAGCTTCCTGTACCATATTCTTTGCCTGCAATAACAACAAGGTTAGTGCCGTCTGCTTGATACTTCATGGAAGCATCATAGATGGACATAACTTCGTCTGTTGGCAAGTACTTCGTTACGCCGCCTTCTGTTCCTGGAGCGATTTGGTTGCGGATGCGGATGTTGGCAAACGTTCCGCGCATCATCACTTCATGGTTACCGCGACGAGAACCGTAAGAGTTGAAATCTTCACGCTTCACGCCGTTCTCTTGCAAGTACAATCCAGCAGGGCTGTCAGCCTTGATGTTACCAGCAGGAGAAATGTGGTCTGTAGTTACGGAATCGCCCATTAAGGCAAGAGCGCGTGCACCAGTAATGTCTGCAATGTCATTCAGCTGATCGCCTAATTCCTTGAAGAAAGGAGGCTCTTGGATATAAGTGGACTTGTCATCCCACTCATAAAGATCTCCAGTAGGCGCATCGATTTGGTTCCAACGCTCGTTAGCTTGGAATACATTCTCATAACGCTTGCGGAACAATTCTGGACGAACGGCTTTGCTCAATGCTTCTTGAATTTCTTGAGAAGTTGGCCAGATGTCCTTTAAGTATACATGCTGGTCGTTTTGATCATAACCAAGTGGTTCGCTAGTCAAGTCGATATCTACTGTTCCTGCCAACGCATAAGCGATAACAAGCGGAGGAGAAGCAAGGTAGTTAGCTTTTACTTGAGCATGGATACGACCTTCGAAGTTACGGTTACCGGAAAGAACAGCAGCAACAGTCAAGTCGTTGTCAGCGATAGCCTGGCTTACTTCGTCAGGAAGCGGACCGGAGTTACCGATACAAGTCGCACAGCCGTAACCTGCAACGTGGAAGCCAAGAGCTTCAAGAGAATCCAGCAATCCAGCTTCTTTCAAGTAGTCGGTAACAACACGGGACCCTGGAGTTAAAGAGCTCTTTACGTAAGTTGGCTTCTTCAATCCTTTAGCAACAGCCTTTTGCGCTACAAGTCCAGCGCCAACCAACACGCTTGGGTTAGAAGTGTTCGTACAGCTAGTAATCGCGGTGATAACAACTGCACCGTTTTTCATCACGGTCTTGTCACCAGTTGGGTGCTGTACAGCAGCTTCTTTCTTCAAATCTTCTTCAGATAAGCCAAATCCGCCTTTTTCGATTGGAGTGCGGACAGCTTCATTGAAGGTTTGCTTCATGGCAGTCAATTCCACGCGATCTTGTGGGCGCTTAGGACCAGCAAGCGATGGAACAACAGTGGAAAGGTCAAGTTCAACCACTTCAGAGTAAACAGGCTCAGTGCTGTCTTCTGTCAGGAACATGCCTTGTGCCTTATAGTAAGCTTCAACTAGAGCAATTTGCTCTTCGTTGCGGCCAGTCAATCTCATGTAATTCAATGTTTCAGCATCTACAGGGAAGAAGCCCATGGTTGCGCCGTATTCAGGAGCCATGTTAGCTACTGTAGCACGGTCAGCCAAGCTCATCTTGCTTACGCCAGGTCCAAAGAACTCAACGAACTTGCCTACTACACCTTTCTTGCGAAGGATGTTCGTTACAGTTAAAGCAAGGTCAGTTGCAGTTGCGCCTTCAGCAAGCGTTCCGGTTAGTTTGAAACCAACTACTTCTGGAGTTACGAAGTATAAAGGCTGTCCCAACATTCCAGCTTCTGCCTCGATACCGCCCACTCCCCATCCAACGACGCCAAGACCGTTGATCATGGTTGTATGAGAGTCCGTACCAACAAGGGAATCAGGGTATACTTCGGTTGTGCCATCTACTTCTTTTGTAGCAGCTACAGAAGCTAGATACTCTAAGTTTACTTGGTGAACGATACCAGTAGATGGAGGAACGGCACGGAAATTATTGAAAGCAGTTTGTGCCCAGCGAAGGAAACGATAACGCTCCGCATTGCGCTCAAATTCAATTTTTTCATTTTGCTCTAAAGCATCAGCGCTTCCGAAGTTATCAACCATAACGGAGTGGTCGATAACAAGATCAACAGGAACAAGAGGATTGATCTTGGAAACATCCCCGCCTATACGCTGCATGGTTGCACGCATTGCGGCTAAGTCAACTACGGCAGGTACGCCTGTGAAGTCCTGAAGTACGATACGCGCAACCTTGAATGGAACCTCTTGGTTTGGATCGCGTTCTACTGTCCAGTTAGCTAATTTATTAACATGCTCTTCAGTAATTGCTTTTCCGTCAAACTCACGAACTGCAGCTTCCAAAAGAACTTTAATGGAATAAGGAAGCTTGGAAACCGGACCAAGCTTTTCAAGGCCAGCTAAGGAATAGTAAGTATAGGTTTTGCCGCCTACTTGAAGTTCCGATCTAACGCCATATTTATCCTTGTTTGCCATGTCGTGACCTCCTTAATAGAAAGTTTAGTATAAATTCACAAAGAATCTCTGTTGTTTCACTAGACGAAACCGAGTTTCCTTTACGTTTCCCATTATACACATAAATCAGGGAGCCGTACACAACTATTTTCCATGAATATCTCCGAAAAAGCGGTGTGTTTTGAAGGATATTTACGAAATGCTTCTCCTAGGATATAATATTATCAGATGAAATATCGTTTCGTACAGTGAAACCAAACGAGACTCTTACAAAGGTAATGTTTCCATTTTACTAATAAAATAACAACTTTTTATGGCGAGAGGAGGGAATGACATGGATGATAAGAAAATGACGGTGCGCGCTGTAGATCGTGCCTTGGATATTTTGATTTGTTTTGCGGATAAGCAGGAGCTTGGCCTGACGGAGATAGCCAAACAAGTTGACCTCAACAAAAGTACCGTGTATCGCTTGCTGGCTTCCTTGGAAGGAAAGGGCTTTCTCAACCGCGATCCGATTACGGAAAAGTATCGTTTGGGCTTCCGGATTTGGGAGCTTTCTGCACATTTGGTCCGGGAGGATGACCCGGCGCTGCTCTTTTTGCCGGAAATGGAGAAGCTTCGGGATTTGCTGGGGGAGACCATCAGTTTATATGTCCGGGATGGCAGAGAGAGGATTCGGATCCAAGCTGTCGAAAGCCAGCATACGATTCGGAGAGTGGCGCCGATTGGCGTTCGCTTGCCTTTGGCAGTCGGCGCATCAAGCAAAGTTCTTGTAGCCTTTTCGGAGCCAGCGGTAAAGGATTTTATCCTCAACGATCCCGCTTGGCCGGAAGGGATTAATAAAGATCATTATGCAGAGCAGCTGCAGCGTATTGAGCAGGTTGGCTATGCAACCAGCATTGAGGAGCGTGAGCAAGGGACCAGTGCGGTGGCAGCACCTGTGTTTAATCGCAAAGGGGAAGTCGTTGCTGCGCTTTCCGTCTCTGGACCGGCGGCCCGGCTAACGACGGAGAAAATGGTGGAGATGGCCCCGAGCATCATGGCATCAGCCCAGCGTATGGGCAAAATGGTGAATAAATAGACAAAAGGAAACAAAAACATACAGAAAAATCACCCACCGTCTGACAAGCTTTTCCTGCATATTTTGTTATCATTAGCATAACGAACTTAACGGGAAAGGGTGAAGGCCATGAATACCGGACAATTGTATTCTCTAAAGGAAATGGCGAAGGAAATGGATACAACTTGGCAAAGTATTCGCAGCTGGAAAGAGCAGTTCTATCAATTCGTTCCGATGGAAACCGCCGGCAAGCAGGTCTGGTTCAAGCCGGAAGCGGTGGAAATTTTCCAGTTTATTAAGGATGCGAAGGAAAAAGGATTGGACCATCACGAGATCCGTTCGGAGCTTTTTAAGATCAGTGGACAAGCTGAGGCGGGCGAAGAGGAAGCCGAGGGACAGCCGAATGTGGATATGGTGATGATAGAACCGCAGCGGATTGAAGAGATGCAAGAAACCATTGAAGCTTTGCAGCGGGAAGTGGACGAACTGAAAGCCAAATGGTCGGAAGTCGAAGTGGCCAAAAGAGACCAGGCTCTGATGGATAACCTGCGTGATATGCGGGAAAAGGAAAAGAAAAAGAAGGGGCTTTGGAGCCGGGTGATGAATTTTACATTTTAAAGAGAAGGCTGTCCTGCAACGTCGGTAAGAACCGATTTTTGGGACAGCCTTTTTCGTACTGTCTGAATCTATAACTCCGTTATATTATTTGGACAGCACGAGGAAAACTTGTAGCTTTTCCCTAATTTGACATCAACCCTACGGGTCATTTCTGATAAAATTTTTATTTTATCACAAAGGGTTTACCCTTGATGTCAAGTTAGGGAATTGGCGCGAGCCAAGTTTTCTTGTTGGATCGCGTTGGGGGTGGTGGGTTGCAGTAAGTGGAGATTCGTCAATTAAACGCCCAGACCATTGATTTTATATTGGCTGTAGGTGGAAAAACGACCATTATTAGCGTTAAAACGTCCAAAAAGAGGGGGTGAAAATGAAATAGATGGAGATTTTCCAACAATAAAGACTTTTTCTAGTTTGATTTTGATTTTAAGTGGCTTTTCTCCACTAATTCAGAGGTCCTACCCAAAAAGCGAGTGGCCTAGGGATCTACGGAAACAGCCGATTTGAAAGGCGAAAAGAATTGACATCCGCTGGGATAAATGATAGTTTTACATATATTAAAGTGAATAATTACCTTATCGAGAGAGGTGGAGGGACTGGCCCTACGAAACCCAGCAACCGCATTATGTCATGCAGGTGCTAAATCCAGCAGGACAAGAGCTGTGTCCTGAAAGATAAGAAGCTGATCGTTAAACTTCTTCTTATCGGAAGAAGTTTTTTTGTGTTGTTTAAATTTGTCAGCTTACGCGCGTACATTTGGATGTTAAACTATTTTAAATAGTATCGACATGAAGGAAGTGGAGGGAGAGAGGACTATGGCTAAGATTAGCATGAAGCAGCAATTAGAAAAGAAAATCCTCATCCTGGATGGAGCAATGGGGACAATGATCCAACAGGCGAATTTAACGGAAGAAGACTTCGGAGGCGAAGCGCTGGATGGCTGTAATGAGATGCTGAATCTCACGCGTCCTGATTTGATTCGCCAG
Organism: Ammoniphilus soli; assembly: GCF_040813775.1. NCBI lineage: Bacteria > Bacillati > Bacillota > Bacilli > Caryophanales > Paenibacillaceae > Ammoniphilus > Ammoniphilus soli. The sequence continues at coordinate 98,525 of NZ_JBEGDL010000004.1, read as the reverse complement.
ATACATGAAGAATATCTAGAGGCTGGCGCCGATATTATCGAGACCAATACGTTTGGTGCCACCAGCGTCGTTTTAGCGGAATATGACTTGCAAAATCAAGCGGTAGAGATCAACCTAGAGGCAGCGAGGCTTGCCAAAGAAGCAGTAGATAAGTATTCAACGCCGGAATGGCCCCGCTATGTAGCCGGGTCCATGGGGCCGACGACCAAAACGCTGTCGGTAACAGGTGGAGTGACCTTTGAAGAGCTGATCGAAACCTATTATGAACAGGCAAAAGCCCTGATTCAAGGGGGAGTCGACGTTCTGCTCCTAGAAACGGCCCAAGATATGCTGAATGTGAAGGCAGGCAGCATTGGAATTCGAAAAGCCTTCGATGAATTAGACACAGAGATTCCAGTGATGATCTCAGGTACAATCGAGCCAATGGGAACCACCTTGGCGGGTCAAAATATTGAAGCTTTCTATATCTCCTTAGAGCATTTAAAGCCAGTCTCTGTTGGTTTGAACTGCGCTACGGGACCTGAATTCATGCGCGACCATATTCGTACCCTTTCCGAGCTTGCGCAGTGTGCGGTAAGCTGTTATCCGAATGCCGGGCTTCCGGATGAGAATGGGCATTACCATGAATCTCCGCAAGCTCTTGCGACGAAGCTTGCCGGTTTTGCCGAAAAGGGTTGGCTCAATGTGGCAGGAGGCTGCTGCGGAACGACTCCGGAGCATATCCGAGCGATTGCTGAGCAGTTGAAGGATTATAGTCCTAGAACCGAAACTAAGCCTCACGGACATGTGGTATCAGGCATTGAGCCTGTCTATTTGGAAGCCGACAACCGGCCATTGTTTGTGGGCGAGCGGACAAACGTCATCGGCTCCAAGAAATTCCGCGATTTAATTAAGGAAGGCAAATACGAAGATGCATCCGAAATCGCCCGCGCGCAGGTGAAGAAAGGGGCCCACATCATTGACGTGTGCCTAGCGGATCCGGATCGCGATGAAGCGGAAGATATGAGCAAATTCCTAAGCTTTGTGGTCAATAAAGTGAAGGTTCCTTTGATGATTGACTCCACAGATGCCGAAGTCATCGAGTTGAGCCTTAAGTTCTCCCAAGGGAAAGCGATCATCAACTCCATTAATCTCGAAGACGGGGAGGAGCGTTTCGAGCAAGTCGCCCCGCTGATCAAAACCTATGGAGCTGCAGTAGTTGTCGGAACGATTGACGAAAGCGGGATGGCGGTTACCCGAGAGAAAAAATTAGAGGTTGCAAAACGTTCCTACGATTTATTGGTGAACAAATACGGTCTGAATCCGCTCGATATTATCTTTGATCCGTTGGTGTTCCCGGTAGGGACGGGCGATGAGGCATACATCGGCGCAGCGCTTGAAACCGTTGAGGGAATTCGCCTGATTAAAGAAGCGATGCCGCAGTGCCAAACGATCTTAGGTGTGAGTAATGTTTCCTTTGGCTTGCCTGCAGCAGGCCGTGAAGTTTTAAATGCGGTTTTCCTTTACCACTGTACAAAGGCTGGCTTGGATTATGCGATTGTTAATACGGAAAAGCTAGAGCGCTTTGCTTCGATTCCGGAAGCAGAGAGAAAGCTTTCCGAGGACCTTCTGTTCCGCACCAATGATGCCACGCTTGCTGAGTTTACTGCTTTTTACCGCGAGAAGAAAACGGTGAAGAAGGAAGCTGCCAGCAATTTGACGCTGGAGGAGCGCCTTGCTCAATATATTGTGGAAGGAACAAAGGATGGGCTTCTTAAGGATCTCGATGAAGCATTAACGAAGTATCCGCCTTTGGATATCATTAATGGACCGCTGATGGCAGGGATGAGTGAAGTAGGCCGTCTGTTTAACAATAATGAATTGATTGTCGCCGAAGTTTTGCAAAGTGCGGAAGTGATGAAAACGTCCGTTGCGTACCTTGAGCCGCATATGGAAAAAGCATCTTCCTCTGTCAAAGGGAAAATCCTTTTGGCTACGGTAAAAGGCGACGTGCATGATATCGGAAAAAACCTGGTAGAAATCATTTTATCCAATAATGGATACCAAATCGTAAACTTAGGGATTAAGGTTCCGCCTGCGGATCTTATCCGCGCTTACCGGGAAGAAAAGCCGGATGCCATCGGACTTTCCGGACTATTGGTAAAATCTGCCCAACAGATGGTCACCACGGCCCAGGATTTGAAAACGGCTGGTATTGATGTGCCGATCATGGTTGGGGGAGCGGCGTTAACCCGAAAGTTTACGGAAAATCGAATTGCTCCAGAATATGACGGACTCGTGCTTTATGCAAAAGATGCAATGTACGGGCTGGATCTGGCCAATCAACTGATGGATAAACAGCTGAGAGAGCAAATGGTTGCTCAATTGAAGGAAGCTCGTTTAGCCAAATTGCAATCGGAAGAAACGGCGGTTGAGGCACCGGCAGAAGCGGATTCCCAGCCAAAGGTTTCCGATATTGACCGCCAGGCACCGATTTTCCAGGCACCAGACTTCGAGCCGCATGTTCTGAAGAATTATCCCCTTTCCTATCTCCAGCCGTATCTGAACTGGAGAATGCTCTTAGGCAAGCATATGGGATTGCGCGGCAACGTGGAGCGCTTGATTGAAGAAGGGGACAGCAAGGCGCTGGAGCTGAAAGAAGTAATGGACCAATTGCTTTCGGAGGCTAGGGAGCAAGGGCTGATTCAAACCAACGGAATCTACCAGTTCTTCCCGGCACAGGCCTCTGGTAATGACGTGATCATCTATGATCCGAAGGACCACTCGAAGGTTCTGGAACGCTTTACCTTCCCTCGTCAGAAGGAAGCGCCATACCTATGTTTGGCCGATTTCCTTCGTCCTGTGGAGAGCGGCGAGATGGATAGCGTAGGCTTCCTCGTTGTAACGGCGGGTCAAGGGATCCGGGAGATTGCAGGAGTTTGGAAAGACAAGGGAGAATATGTGCGTTCCCATGCTGTTCAAGCCTTGGCGCTGGAATTGGCCGAGGCGTTTGCGGAGCGACTTCACCATGTGATGCGGGACAGCTGGGGCTTCCCTGATCCGGCTGATATGACGATGCTGGAGCGATTCGGCGCCCGTTATCAAGGAATTCGCGTATCGTTCGGCTATCCGGCATGCCCGAACTTGGAGGATCAGGAAAAGCTGTTTAAACTGATTAATCCAGGGCAAATCGGCATAGAATTGACGGATGGATTTATGATGGAGCCGGAAGCTTCCGTTTCCGCTATGGTCTTTGCCCATCCGCAAGCGAAGTACTTTAACGCAGACTAATAAAATAATGAAGCTCTTATCAAGAGAGGTGGAGGGAATGGCCCGATGAAACCCGGCAACCGCCAGCATGCATAGCTGGAATGGTGCCAATTCCAGCAGGTTTAGCCTGAGAGATAAGAGGAGGGCAAAGGGCCTCTTCTTATGAAGAGGTCTTTTTTTTTACTATATTAAGGAGGGATGTTATGATGGATCAGATTCGAATAGGTTTACTTGGGTTAGGAACGGTAGGGACAGGCGTTGTGAAAACGATCCGCCTTCAAGAGGAAAAATTGTCCGAGCGTTTGGGGAAGAAGGTGCAAATCGTTAAGATCCTCGTAAAGGATGTCTTGAAGCCAAGACCGGTGGAGGTCAATCCTGGTTTGCTGACTACGGATTTTGCAGATGTCTTGAAGGAGAAGCCCGATGTAATTATTGAAGTCATGGGAGGACTGCAACCAGCCTTTCAATACATAAATCAGGCGATTGAAAAAGGCTGCCATGTCGTAACGGCCAATAAGGAGCTTTTGGCAAAATGGGGAGATAAGCTGATCCGTACAGCCAATCAGCATCAAGTGCATCTCTTTTACGAAGCGAGTGTTGCGGGAGGGATACCAGTCATCAGTGTCCTTCGCCACTTTCTGCGGACCAACGATATCAGCGAGATTAAGGGGATCCTCAATGGCACGACCAATTACATCTTGACGCAGATGGAACAGCATGGCAAAAGCTATGATGACGTGTTAAAGGAAGCCCAGCAGCTGGGCTATGCGGAAACGGATCCGACGTCAGATGTGGAAGGTTTTGATGCGCTCTATAAAGCCACGATCTTGTCCCAGCTTCTTTTCGGGAAAGCCCCTGCCGTGGATGAAGCTTCCCGGGAGGGGATCAGCCGCATCACAATTGAAGAGATAGGACTGGCTAAAGCGTTGGGATACCGGTTTAAGCTGATCGCTCAAGTCAAAGGGGAAAAGGATGGGGTTCAGGTATCCGTCAGGCCGTCCCTGCTCCCTTTTAGCCATTCCTTAGCTCAAATTGAGGATGCATTCAATGCTGTGCAATTGACTGGAAATATTGTGGGGGATTTGCTGTTCACCGGAATAGGAGCTGGAGAGTTTCCAACTGCGAGTGCCGTTGTGGAGGATCTGGCCTATTTGCTTTCCCAGCCAGTTCTAGCGCAGCCTGAGTGGAGCATTGCGGAAGGGAAGAAGGCGGATCCCGCGTTTAAACGGGCATATTTTGTTTATTGGGATCAGAATAAGAGTCCATTGGCCTTTCATGACTTGCTGCACCAGTTGGAAGAAGCGAATTGTAAAATTTTAACCCAGATCGGACAGGAGAGCGAAAAAATGGGTCTGGTGGTAGAAGGAGATTTCCGCATCGAACAGTTGGCTCATGTTGGGGTCTACCCGATCCTTGGAACGATAAATGCAGAAATTACTGCCGATGAAAACATTCCGCTTGTAATCTAGTCCAAGTTTTGTTCATAATGTAGGCAAACCCTACGAAGAAAAGGATGATAGTATTGGAACATCTACTCAACAAGAGAGTCCAGGAAATTCAAATTTCCGGTATCCGCAAATTTTCCAACAAAGTAGCGCAATATCCGGATGCGATCTCCCTAACGATCGGTCAGCCGGATTTCCCGACTCCTGAGCACATTAAGGAAGCTGGCAAACAAGCCATTGACGATAACAAGACGACGTATACGCAAAATGCCGGGCTGATCCAGCTCAGAAAGGCTGCCTGTCAGTTTCTTGAGCACCAGTACGGTCTTTCTTACGATCCAGAGACCGAAGTGATTACAACCAATGGAGCAAGTGAGGCGATTGACATCGCGTTTCGGACCATTTTGGAGGAAGGCAGCGAAGTCATCCTGCCTGGGCCAATCTACCCTGGATATGAACCCCTGATTAAATTATGCGGTGCCGTTCCCGTATACGTCGATACGCGCAAAAGTGATTTTAAAGTGAGTGCCGAGATGATTGCGAAGCATTTGACCGAAAAAACCCGCTGCATCATCTTGCCCTATCCTTCCAATCCAACGGGTGTGGTTCTGGATCAGGAATCAATTCAGGAGATAGCGGCTTTGCTTCAAGATAAGAAGATTTTTGTCTTGTCTGATGAGATTTACAGTGAGCTTCTTTATAGCGGCCAGCATCAGTCGATCGCTGCGATCCCAGGGTTAAGAGAAAAAACGATAGTCATCAATGGTTTGTCCAAGTCCCATTCCATGACGGGCTGGCGGATTGGATTTACTTTCGCTCCAGCTTACATCACCCAGCAGATGCTAAAGGTCCATCAGTACAATGTGACGTGCGCGAGCACCATTAGCCAGTACGCGGCTGTTGAGGCGCTTACGAACGGGATCCACGATGCAGACGCGATGAAAGGGGACTATAAAGTCCGTCGGGAGTATGTGTACGAGCGATTGGTTGCCATGAAGCTGGACGTCGTCAAGCCGGAAGGGGCCTTTTACATTTTTCCTTCCATTGAAAAGTATGGTTTAGATTCCTTTGACTTCGCCACACAATTGCTAGAAAAAGAAAGACTGGCCGTCGTGCCTGGCTCAGCTTTCTCGGAGTACGGGGAAGGCTTTGTCAGATTGTCTTATGCTTACTCTATGGAAGTGTTGAAAGAGGGATTGGATCGCTTCGAGAGATTTATTCGGTCTATCGAGGGCTGATAGGCGGCTGTGAGAGAGCAGGAGGTTTGAGAGATAGAGGAACTTTTTTCCTCTATCTCAGCTTTTTTTTATCTTCTTTTTAAAAATAAGGGAAATTACTTCCTCTATTTCTACGTTAATTCCCCACATACTTCGCGTACAGTGTTCTCGCTACACTCATATCATCGGTCCCTTGGATGAGAACCCGTCCATCTCGGAAAAACACCAGGGTGCGACCATCAATGTGAAAACGGAGAAGAAACGCATTTTGTTCCACCGCTCCAATTGGCTGCAGTCGATCAGCCAGCTCGCCTAGATCAATCGTTCTCTTCACGCGAGGTACGACCTGTACCGTATCTCTTCCGCATAAGGAACTGAAGTCCTCGCCGCTTTCCGTTAGGGGGTTCAGGAATTCGAATTCTCCCCGGCCGCAGGCGGGGCATCCTTCATTCCGCCCTTTGCTGATATTCATTTGCATATGCTGGTTAGTCCAAAGCTCGAATTGCTCCAGATTCGGATTCATGTGATCTATAGCGCCAGTCAGGAGCTTCAGCCCCTCTACGGCCTGGTATGACGCAATGATATGGATAATGGGGCCGATTACCCCTGTCGTGTCGCAAGTTTCCCCGCGTCCAGAAGGGGGGGAGGGAAACAGGCAGCGATAGCATGGGGTTTCGTAAGGGCGAATGGCGGCAAACATGCCCTTTGAACTGACAGCTCCCCCATACACCCATGGAATGCGGTGCTTAACGGCAATATCATTGATGAGATACCTTACCGTAAAGTTATCTGTTCCATCTAAAATCAGGTCGACATCCGTCAGCAGGCTTTCTCCATTGGTGGCATTCAGATCGGCAATGATGGGTTCTACGGTGACAAGGGAATTGATTTTCCTCAGCTTGTTCGCTCCGGCAATGGCTTTCGGCAAGTGCTGTTTGGCATCTTCTTCATCATAAAGCATCTGGCGCTGGAGATTGCTGTCTTCCACGAAGTCCCGATCAATAATCCGGACAAACCCTACCCCTGCGCGCACCATATGATTGGAAAGAACAGTGCCTAAGGCCCCCATGCCCACAACGGCTACCCGGGCTTCCTTTAATTTATCCTGGCCTGTGCGGCCAATGGGCTGAAACAGTATTTGTCTTGAGTAACGGCTTTGGTAGGCATCCATTGAAATTCCCCGCCCTTCATTCTTTTTCTTAACCGTAATGGAATGGAGAGAAAATTGCAATCGTTTAGTGAAGAGTAAAACTAATGATTTCACCTGTGATTTCTGCTAGTCTTGCTTTATACGATTCCAAATTAAGGAGGGATCCCATTGCAGAAGAATTCTATTCTGGTTGTCGAGGATGAGGAGAAGATTGCCAGGCTGTTGGAGCTTGAACTTGGATATGAAGGCTATGCGGTTACAAAGGCAATTGACGGACTTGAGGCGTTGGATTTATACAGGACGAAAAAATGGGATTTAATTTTATTGGATGTGATGCTTCCTGGTTTGAGCGGCATTGAGCTGTTGCGACGGATTCGAGCTCATGATCGGATTACGCCTGTTCTGCTGCTAACAGCAAAAAGCTCTGTCGAGGATAAAGTATCAGGTCTTGATTTGGGAGCCAATGATTATATAACCAAACCATTTCAAATTGAAGAGCTTCTTGCCAGAATTCGGGCAGCGCTAAGAAACAAGGCGGTTGAACCAAAAGAAGAAGCAAGCAGCTGGCTAACGATTGCTGATTTGAAGCTGAATGAAAAAACAAGAGAAGTATTTAGAGGAGAAAAACCCGTTGAATTGACACCAAGAGAGTTTGACTTGCTGGTTTATCTCATGATCCATAAGAGGCAAGTACTACATCGTGATCAAATTTTAGAGGCGGTTTGGGGCTATGACTTTTTCGGGGATACCAATGTCGTGGATGTCTATATTCGATATGTCAGGAAAAAAATTGATATTTCGGATAGTTCGTCTTTAATTCATACGATTCGCGGTGTGGGTTATGTGATAAAGGAAACCAAATGAAGCTTCAGAATAAAATCAACCTGTATACAGCCGTTTTATTTGCTTCCCTGCTCATTTTGATTAATTTTTCTATCTATTATTTATTCAGCAACTTAATTCTCGACAGCGAACTTAAAACCGCAAAAGACGAAATGAAAAAAATCGCCACAACCTTCAATGAATCGCTTGGTACCATCCCAGAGAGAGAACTGCTGCGTGCTTATGTGCCGATTGATGGCATGATTCTGGTCGTAAAGGAAGACAACGGGAGTGCACCTGCGGTAACTTCTCCTGCGGAGCAAGATTTAAGCAAGCGCACAGAAGAATATTATACTTCAGAAGTCAGCAAGACGATTGTTGAAAATGGTCGTACTTATGCTTTTGGATCCATGCCCATTATTCTGCCCGATGGTAATGTCGCCAATCTGCAGATTACAAAAAGCATTCAAACTACTATTGAAAATATAAGGATTCTTCAGCTCGTTTTAATCGGGGTTACCATCCTAGCGATGATTCCTGTTATGATTTCAAGCCGCGTTCTCAGTAATCTCATCACAAAGCCGGTCACCACGATGATCGCAACGATGACTGACATTAGGCAAAGCGGCCAGTTCAAACGGCTTTCCCTAGAAGAAAAGTCGAAAGATGAGCTTCATCAAATGGGAGAAACATTTAATCATATGATCGATTTGCTGGAGACGAATTTTGAGAAACAAAAACAGTTTGTGTCCAATGCTTCGCACGAGCTCAAGACGCCGCTAACCGTGATTGAAAGCTATGCAAGCCTTTTAAAAAGACGAGGGTTGAAGGAGCCTGAGCTTTTTGATGAATCCATCGAGGCTATTCATTCCGAGGCGATCCGGATGAAGGAACTGACAGAGCAGCTTTTATTGCTGGCTAAGCATAATGAGCAGTGGAATATCAAGCGGAGTCTAGTAAATCTTCCTGAGTTTTTGGAGCAAACCGTCAAATCCTTCCAAAGTGCTTATGATAGAGAAATTAGGATGGAATATGAAAATACGGAAATGCCTATGGTTGAAACGGATGAACAAAAGCTGAAACAATTGTTGTTTATCTTCCTGGACAATGCGAGGAAATATAGTGATGACATCATTAGGTTATCCATCGGAGCTAGTAATGTAGAGGGGTATATTAGGATCATTGATCGGGGGATTGGCATTCACCAAGATGACTTGCCCAAAGTTTTTGACCGTTTTTACAGGGTGGATAAGGCGAGAACGAGGAAGAACGGCGGCTCAGGTCTGGGATTATCCTTAGCTAAGGAAATCGCTGAGGCCATTGGTGTCCAGATTAAGCTTGAGAGCATAGAGGGAGTCGGAACAACGGCCACTATCGTGTTAAAAAATTGATCCATTTCTCAGCTTTTTCTCATGTTTCTATTAGAGAATAGAGAAAGAAATAAGGTGAGGTGTAAGGATGAGAAAACGATGGATATGGATGATCTTTATTATATTGCTTGCAATCGTTCTTTTTATTCCCTTTCGGCTATGGGGAGGACTGAATCCTTCTGCAGAGACGATGTCGAAAGAAGAGGTTCAAGAGTTCATAAAAAATAGCTACCAGGGAGAGACAACAGCAATTGATTTAAAGGGTGACCAGTACTTGATTGAAATGAATCGAGAGAATGTCCTCTATAACGTGGCATTGGATGCCTATACCGGCGAAGTATTATCTTTATCAAGAATAGATCCAAAGCCTGAAGATCAAACGGAGGAAACACCCAATCCAAATAACGAGCAGCCTAAAACTCTAACGGAACAAGAAGCCGCTGAAATCGCTTTGAAAGAGGTTAATGGAAGGGTTGAAGATGTGGATTTTGAAACCTTTAATGATAATTCTTTTTATCTCGTTGAAATAGAGACTGAGGATGATAGGGAAGCTGTAGTACAGATTCATGCTATCACAGGCAAAGTGTTGACCATCACCTGGGATGATTAATAATTAAAAGCGTCTCCAAGTTTTCTCATGAAATTCTAATGTTTCTATCCTTTTCCTCTCATCTTCACTGGTTATATTGTAAATGTGGCAAAGATAACCATGAAGGAGGAAAATAAAATGAAACAAAAATTTTTAGTTGGCGTATTGTCAGCGACCGTAATCTTGGGCAGTGCAGTGGCAGCGGGTGCAGCCAATAAGGATATTAAAGCGGTTAATCCCCAGAATGCAACAGAGGGCAAGGAAATCATCTCAATAGAAGAAGCTCAAAAAATAGCCCAGTCAAAAGCGGAAGGCTATGTAGAGAGCTTAGAGCTGGAGAGTCGTTTAGGGAAGCCTTACTATGATGTGGACATTGAAAATAAAGATCTGGAATATGATATCCACATCGACGCTTATACTGGAGAAGTGCTGTCCGTCAAGGAAAAAATCAATGATGACGATGACGGTGATCGAGACGATCGCACTGTGTATGCCCAATCATCGAACCAAAATCTCCTTTCTGAAAAACAAGCAACAGAAATCGCTGAAAAAGCTGCAAATGGAACGGTGAGGGAAATGAAATTAGATGAAGAAGATGGCCGAATGGTTTACGAATTTGAATTCGTCACGAGCCAAGGGGAAACGGAAATTGAAATTGATGCAGTCACAGGAAAAGTGCTTAAAATGGAGCATGACGATAACTGATACTCTGCTAAAAGAGGCGGTTCCAAAAGGTCGGTAAAACCGACCTTTTGGTATTCATGCCTTGGTATGTCAACTTAATGTTGACGTAAGTGGAGAACAGACACTTAAAACCAAAATCAAACAAGATAAAGTCAAAAAAATGGGAAATCCTCCAATTAATCCACTTCGATCCCCTTATTTCAGTCCATTCACTGCCAATAGTAGGCGGATTTCCACTTAAACTTAAATCAAAGTCATGATTTGGGTGTTTAATTGGACAATATCCACTTACTTCAAAACCTATCCACCTTTACCCCGCCAATCTTACAACCCACACTTTGCCAATCCGCATCATTTAATTTCAACTAATTCTTTAACTTACACTCTATTTATCTTAATCTAGATTCAATTAGTTCAGAATTTTGTCACAGGGTTAAAAATTTAATGTATTCATCAGATGTGTTAGAAGGATTTAGAAAGTCTCTGTAGAAATATCTATAAGGTAGTAATCGTTTTCAAGATATGCAGAACAAGGAGGGGTAACGCAATGTTTGGTGGATTTAAAAACAAGGAAATTATCGTAAATTTATCAAGCGGCCAGGTCGAATACCGCCAGTTAGACGAAGAGCTAGTAAAGAAATATATCGGCGGAAGAGGACTGGGAGTAAAATATGTGCTAGACAATGGTCCAGAAGTGGAAGCTTTGTCGGAGGATAACATTCTCTGCTTGATGACAGGTCCTGTAACAGGCTCCAGATCATCAATGAGTGGACGCTTATGTATGGTAACCAAGTCGCCATTGACCGGTACGGTAACCGACTCCCATATGGGGGGATGGTCGGCTGCGCGCTTGAAGTGGGCAGGCATCGACAATGTGATCTTTAAAGGAAAAAGCGACAAGCCAGTCTACTTGTATATTGAGGAAGGCCAAGCCGAGCTTCGTGATGCCAGTGAGCTTTGGGGACATAGTACAAGAGCCACAGTAAAAGCTATGCAAGAGCGCTATGGCAAAGAAGATCTAAGTGTCGTTTGCATAGGACAAGCTGGGGAAAACAAGGTTCTGTATGCTGGCTTTATGAACGAGCACGACCGTGCAGCAGGACGCGGAGGTACGGGTGCTGTTGCGGGATTCAAAAACCTGAAGGCCATCGTCATTAAAGCTGCACAGAAAGGCAATATGCCTGAACCGGCTCAAGAAGAAGAATATAAAAAAGCGAACCAGAAAGCGGTAAAGGCGATTTTGGAAGGTGCTTTAACGGCACCTAAAAAGGGTGGCTTATCCGTTTACGGTACGAATGTATTAACAAGCATCATCAATGAAGTAGGTGCTATGCCAACAAGGAACTCCCAGGTAACGCACTTCGAAGGAGCCGAAGGGCATAGCGGCGAAACGGTAAACGCTACATTGCTTGTTGCGGATAATACCTGTCACGCCTGTCCTGTAGCTTGTAAGAAAGAAGTTGAAGTGAAGGAAGGGAAGTACAAGACCAGAGTAGAAAGCTTTGAGTACGAATCCGGCTGGGCGCTAGGGGCCAACTGCGGACTTAGCGATGCGGCACCGATTGCTTATATGATTGACCAATGCAACGAATACGGAATGGATACGATCGAGCTGGGGAACGCGCTCTCCTGTGCGATGGAAGCCTATGAAAAAGGTCTAATCGAAGAGAAGATCGAGTGGGGAGACGCCGATCGGATGATCCAATTGGCGGAGGATATTGCCTTCCGCAGAGGGTTCGGAAACATCTTGGCTGACGGACCTACCCGCGCGGCGATCCAATTCGGAGAACCAGGCTTAGCGATGGCTGTTAAAGGTCAATCCATCCCAGCTTACGATCCTCGCGGTATCCAGGGAATCGGTTTGGGCTATGCAACCAGTAACCGTGGTGCATGTCACCTTCGCGGATATACCGTAGCGAGTGAAATCGCGGGTATCCCAGAGCCAACTGACCGCTTAAAGCCGGAAGGAAAAGGGGAACTTTTGAAGATATTCCAAGACCTCTTGTCCTTCTCCGATTCTATGAATATTTGCAAGTTCTCTTCTTTCTCCGAGAATGCGGAAAACTATGCGGAACAGTATTCAGCCATGACGGGAATTCCGTTTACAGCGGATGATGTGATGAAAGCGGGAGAGCGTATCTATAACCTCGAGCGTCACTACAATAACCTAGCTGGATTCAATAAGCGTGAAGATGATTTCTTGCCGAAGCGCTTCACGGAAGAAGTAGCTACGGGCAATAGTGCTGGCCATGTAAGCCGGATGGATATCATGCTGGACGAATACTATCATGTTCGTGGCTGGGTTGATGGCATTGTGCCGGAAAGCAAGCTGAAGGAACTAGGAATTCTATAGGGAATGAGAAAAAGGTGGGGCCTAGGGTCCCACCTTTTATCCTCCTACACGCGTTGTTTTTTTTCGATAGGCGACTAATAAATCATCTAATTGTTCTTGAGTAGGGGCCTGAAACCGAATGTGAACAGCGTTCACTTGGAAAGTGGAAGTGATCCGAACCTCTTCCTCTTTTAAAATCTCCGCAGACCAATAAGGTCCTTCGAATTGATAGGGAAGGTTTGAAGTGACTTGCTCTCCTCCTATTTCGGCTAGATAATCCATTAAGTGGTGCAGGCGAATTCCGCGGAACTCTAACGTGATTTCCCTCATGCCCTACCCGCCTGCGACAGGAGGGAATAAGGCAAATTGGTCATCCGGTTTTACGATCGTCTGAAGGCCATTTTCATGGATGATGTTCCTACCGTTAATAAACACATGAACAAACGGCTTCAGCGTCCTTTCTGGGGTAAATACTTCGTCTTCGTAAGCTGGGTATTTCTTTATGAGTTCTTCGAGAATTTGAATGACGGTATCCCCTTCTTGACTGGGGACTTCGACCGTTTTATCTCCGCAGATCTCTCGAAAGTTTGCAAAAACTTTAATGACCATTTTCTTTACCTCCTTTTTTTCTTATTATAAAGGAACTTCTGACACTATGAGTGACAATTTTCTTTTTACTTAAAGTATTTCATCACGGCTTAAGGCTGCTATGTTAAAATAATAGAAACTCGATGATGGTGGAGGCAAACATGAAATTTTTTAATGTGAAAACGGTTCATGATACTCTTTCAATTATTCGCGAAAACTACCAACCATTTCGACAGCCTGTACTCGTCTCTCTCCAAGATGCATTAGGAAGAGTACTAGCGCAGGATATCCATTCTTCTGAAAATGTTCCCCCGTTTCCGCGTTCGACTGTGGACGGGTTTGCCGTAAAAGCGAGAGATACATATGGAGCGTCAGATTCGCTCCCTGCTTTTTTAGACATTACTGGAAAAATTGAGATGGGCCAAGCGGCTGATCGATTATTGCAAGAAGGGCAAGCCCAATACATCCCTACCGGCGGCATGCTTCCCCCAGGGGCTGATAGCATCGTAATGATTGAGCATGTAGAGGAATTGGGAGATTTGCTTAATGTATTCAAGCAAGTAGCACCGGGAGAAAACATTGTCCAGGCCGGCGACGATGTGCGCGAAGGAGCTCTTGTCATGGAAGCTGGCCGCCGGTTGCGGCCTCAGGACTTAGGTGTCCTATCCTCTATTGGCCAAACCGAAATTTGGGTGTATCCTCGCCCCATCGTTGGGATTCTGTCTACCGGGGATGAGATTGTCCCTCCGGAGAAAAAAGAGCTGGCTCCCGGAGAAGTCCGTGATATCAATGGGGTTACCATTGGAGCAGCGGTCGCGAAATATGGAGCCGAGGTTATTTATGCGGGCATCGTGCGAGACGATTATGATGAGTTTCTCCAGCGTGCTAAAGAGCTATTTGAAAAAGTGGATTTTATGCTGCTTTCCGGAGGAAGCTCGGTTGGAACCCGCGATTTTACCGTTCAGGTGCTTGAAGCCCTGGGTCAGCCAGGCGTGCTGGTGCATGGGGTTTCAATCAAGCCAGGCAAGCCGACGATCCTGGCTAAGGCTGGAAACAAGCCGATTATGGGGCTGCCAGGTCACCCTGCTTCCGCCATGATTATATTTGATTTGTTTGCGATTCCAATTCTCGAACAGATCGAGGGGCTGCATAGACAAACAGCAGATACAAGGCTTGAGGCTCGCATTTCAAGGAATATTCCTTCGGCTGTGGGACGTTCGGATTATGTCCGGGTAAGGCTGGAGGAACGGTTAGACGGACTTTGGGCTGTTCCCGTGTTCGGAAAGTCCGGTCTGATTTCAACCATGGCAGACAGCGACGGCATTGTGGAAATTACAGCCAATAAAGAAGGGGTATTAGAAGGACAGTATGTCAGAGTGAAACTGTTCAGCTAAGAGGAGGGGGAGAGCCATGCGTAAAATATATTTAGAAGATACGCCGCTTCATGAAGCGCAGAGTGATATTCTTCATAGAGCCATGTTTGAGAAAAAGATAGAATGGATTCCAACGCAGAAAGCATTAGGTCGCATTACGGGACAAGGGATTTTTGCCAAGGTCTCGATGCCGAATTACCATGCTTCAGCCATGGACGGGATCGCGGTGAACGCTGAAAAAACATATGCAGCCAACGAACTCAATCCGGTTCGTCTTGTTCGCGGGCAGGATTATGTCATCGTTGACACGGGCGATCCAATTCCTCCTGGTTTTGATGCGGTCATCATGATTGAAAATATCCACCAGGTGGATTCCGATACAGTGGAGATTCTGGATGCAGCAGCCCCATGGCAGCATATTCGCCCCATCGGGGAAGATGTCGTCGTAGGGGAGATGATCGTTCCGGCTCATCATAAGCTTCGTGCGGTTGACTTAGGGGCCCTGCTGGCCGGAGGCAATGTCAAAGTTCCTGTGATCGCTAAGCCCAAAGTAGCTGTCATCCCTACCGGAACGGAACTCATTCCTCCTTCTGAGGAAGTAAAGCTGGGCGAAATCATAGAATTTAATGGAACCGTATTCTCAGCTTATCTGGAGGAATGGGGAGCAGAACCGGTTTATCGCGGAATTGTAAAAGACGATTATGAACAGATCAAAGCCGCGGTCAAAGCAGCCGTACAGGAATCGGATATGGTCTTGCTCAATGCCGGATCCTCGGCAGGTACGGAAGACTATACGTATCATGTGATCGCGGAACTGGGGGAAGTCCTGACGCATGGCGTTGCCACCAGACCAGGTAAGCCTGTCGTCATCGGGCAGATTGACGGAACCCCGATCATCGGTTTGCCAGGCTACCCTGTATCCGCTTATTTGAATTTGGAATGGTTTGCGCGCCCTCTTGTCCATCATTATTATGGGCTGCAGGGAGTCAACCGTCCGAAGCTGAAGGTGAAAATGGGCCGCCGAGTCGTGTCTGTCATGGGAGCGGAAGACTTTGTGCGCATGAACATCGGATGCATCGACGGGCAGTATATCGCAAATCCTTTAACCCGTGCGGCGGGGGTAACGATGTCGATGGTCAGGGCAGACGGTCTTTTGCGGATCCCTCCAGGGAACCTGGGCTATGAACAGGGGGAGGAAGCGGAAATCGAGCTTTATCGTCCCGTGGAGGAAATTAATCGAACGGCTGTAGTTACCGGAAGCCATGATTTATCGGTAGATGTGCTGCATTCCTTGCTTCGCGAAACCTATCCGGGCCAGTTTCTGGTCTCCTCCCATGTGGGAAGCATGGGCGGCATCATGGCTATCCAAAAGGGCGAAGCCCATATGGCTGGGGTTCACTTGTTTGATGAGGATACGGGTACCTACAACGTTCCGTTTCTCGAAAAATATTTGAAGGGCAAGGATGCGGTCCTGATCAACCTGGTATACCGCCAGCAAGGCTGGATTGTACCGCCGGGGAACCCGAAAGGAATTGAAAAAGTATCAGACCTGGCCCAAGCGGGAATGACGTATATAAACCGGCAAAGAGGAGCAGGCACAAGGCTGTTGTTTGACTACTTCCTTAAGCAGGATCAAATCAAGCGGGATCTCATTTATGGTTATGAAAGAGAGGCCATCTCTCATTTGAGCGTAGCTGCGGCGGTTGCGGGAGGGACGGCGGATGCCGGACTCGGCATCTACTCTGCGGCCCAATCGATGGGACTGGACTTTGTGCCGGTTGCCGAAGAACGCTACGATCTCCTGATCAGCCGAAGCTATTATGAAAGCGAAGAAGGGCAAAGACTTCTTTCGCTCATTGAATCCGTTTCGTTTAAGGACGAGGTGGAAGCACTTGGAGGTTATTCTTGCCGGGATACAGGTAAGGTGATTTATCGCAATTTTAATGACTAGGAGAGTGGGTGAAGAGATGTCAGAACAAAATTTGCATGCGATCGATTCTTTAAATCGTCCACTCCGCGACTTGCGCATCTCCGTGACAGATCGTTGTAATTTTCGCTGCCAATACTGCATGCCGGCAGAGATCTTTGGGCCTGATTTTAAATTCTTGCAAAAGGATAAGCTTCTTAGCTTTGAAGAATTGACACGGGTGACAAAAATCTTTACCTCCTTGGGGGTCGAGAAAATCCGGATAACAGGGGGAGAACCCCTCATGAGAACCGACCTCCCGCTGCTGATCGAAATGCTGACCCAGGTGGAGGGTGTTCGTGACATCGCCATGACGACGAACGGCTCGTTACTGAAGCGCCATGCGGAAAAGCTGAAAAAGGCAGGACTGCATCGGGTAACGGTCAGCCTGGACAGCTTGGATGATGAGCGCTTTGGCAAGATGAACGGCAGGGGATTTAAGGTGGCGGACGTATTGGATGGGATTGAAGCTGCCGCGGATGCGGGCATGAAAGTGAAAATCAATATGGTCGTGCAAAAAGGAATGAATGACGAGGACATTCTTCCAATGGCCCGCTATTTCTACGAGAAGGGACATATTCTTCGATTTATTGAATTTATGGATGTGGGGAATTCCAACGGCTGGAAGCTGGATCAGGTTGTGCCAAGCCGGCAGATAGTCCAACGGATTCACCAGGAGCTTCCGCTGGAACCCATCGACCCGAACTATTACGGCGAGACCGCATCGCGGTACCGCTATGCAGGTACGGATAAGGAGATTGGCCTGATCTCTTCCGTCACTCAGGCCTTTTGTTCCACCTGCACGAGAGCGCGAATTTCCGCAGAAGGTCGTATCTATACGTGCCTTTTTGCATCGGAAGGTTATGACCTCCGCAAGCTTGTGAGATCTTCTGCTGGAGACGAAGAAATCCGTGACTATATACGAAGCCTCTGGTCGACCCGCACGGACCGATATTCGGAAGAGAGATTAAAGAATACGAAGGGCTTAAGTCGCACCAAAGTGGAAATGTCCCATATTGGGGGATAGGCACAAACAAAGATGGCTGATCCAACAGGTCGGGAAACCCGACTTTTTGAGGATCAGCCTTTTCGCATTATAGCCAAGGCAGCAAAAAATGCACGGTTTCCGTGACCAATCGATTCGGACTCCATAAGTTGAATTCTAGTACATGAAGCGCACTTAAGAGGAAACCAGCAGCCAAGACTGAAGTGTAAACGTATAGCTCTTTTTTCTTTTCCCTCCTTTTTTTAATTAGCTGAGGCAAATCAAAGAGAGAAATCAAAAGAAACACTAGAAAGATGCTTACTACTCTCATAACCCATATTCTCCTACTTTAACTTAGATGGGGTCGGGTCAAAGATCAGACCGGACCTTCGGATATTCGCCTCTACCTTGATGTTGAGCTGGACCTCCTTCAGACGGGAGGGCCATTCCTCCTTCACCTGATGCCAAAAGTCCGGATGATGCCTTCTTATTTCACGACCAATGCCGTAGAGGTCGGACTCCAGCTCAGCTGCTTCCTTGAAGGTCTGCTGTATGGACTGAATGACTTCTTTTTGGATTTGTTTTTCTGCCTGTCTCATTTTTTCCGGCTGTAAGACCATCTCCTCGCTGCCTGTATTATCGCTTAAATTCCCTTCTATGAAGATATCCATGGATATCTTCATGGTGCCATCTGTCACGTCCGTTTTTACATTATTCCGCAAATCCGTCACTTGATAGGAAAAGAAATCTCCATTTTCATTAAAGGGAACGGTAATGATGCCATACTGAAACTTTTGATACGCGATATCAATCCCCATGGCTTTTTGTCCTTCAATATAACCCACAAGCTTATCCCCCTTCATGACCGCGAGACCGGATAGCTGATAGGTTTCGGGTTTCCCGCGGATATCCTTGGGATCGATGACGTCCAAGGCTGGGTCGATTCCTTCAGTAGTCAGAAACTCCATAAAATCCCGAAGCGTTGTTCTTCGCGCGTCAATTTGCCGCAGCTCAGCCGTATCCAGAAAATCCGCCATCGCAGCAGCCGCTACATTTCCCAATTCAATTTTCTGATTCAAGAGGTCTTCCGCTTTCCCTTTCGTTACAATGACGTAAGTGCCTGAACGGCTATCTCTGTCTCTTTCGAACCAATTCAGAACAGAGGCAGTGCCTTCCCTTGCCATCTCCTCACCGAAAATAATGACTTGCATATGGGGCCAATACAACCGGCGGGGCGAAATCTTATTCAAGGCGCGGATAGCATCCATGATCGTTTTTCCGTCCGCCGACAGACTCCAGGTCGGCAGCTCTGAACCGCCGGATGTTCCGCCTTGGGATGCCACCGGCTTGATCACTTGGGCCGTTACCCGATAATTGTTATCTTTTTTGTCAACGCCTGCACCAATGACGACCGCTACCTCATTTAATTCCTTTTTATCCCAGCAGCCTGTTAATGACAACAGAATAACCAAAGACAGGAGCGGCATCTTCACCTTTCCTCGCCCCCTTGCTGAGGATGTTTCTGCGGCATTCGGTTCCTGTTGGCCCCCGCGATTTCCTCCGGCCGTTTCATCATGCGTCCCCAAGGGAAGCGAACAAACAGATCCCGCCAATCTCCCCGATGGTAGGGGGAAACCGGGGAAAGATAAGGGACGCTGAAAGAACGAAGGGAATTCAGATGAATCATCATGATGATGAGTCCAAAAAACAATCCGAACGCTCCGAGAAACGCAGAGAATCCAAGGAAGGCAAAGCGGATCAGCCGGGCGGAAATGGCCAGGTTATAGGACGGGGTACAAAACGACGCAATGGCCGTAATGGAAACGGCAATGACTGTACCGGCACCGACCAGCCCGGCTTCGACTGCAGCTTGGCCCAAAACCAACCTGCCGACAATAGAGACAGCGGAACCGATCGTCTTGGGCAGGCGAATCCCCGCTTCCCTTAAAATCTCAAAGGTTACTTCCATCAGGGCGACCTCAATGGCGATGCCAAAAGGAACCCCTTCCCTCTGCCCCGTCAGCGCGATGAGGAGCGGCGTAGGAATCATTTCCTGATGGTAGGTAAGGACAGCTACATAAAAGCCGGGCATGATAATGGACAGAAAAAAAGTAAAGGTCCGCAGCAATTTAAGAAAGCTGGCAATGTCATAGCGCTGGTAATAATCCTCATTGGAAAAAAGGAACATTCCCAGTGTAGCGGGAACCAGCAGGGCGATTGGCGTTCCCTCGATGAGGATGGCAATGCGCCCTTCCAATAATCCAGCGGCTATCCGGTCGGGACGCTCTGTATTGAATATTGTAGGAAACGGAGTATATCCTCTGGGATCCTCGATCATTTCCTCTATATAGAGGGATTCCAGAATTCCGTCAATTTCGATTTCCTGCAGCCTGCCTTTGACTTCTTCTACGATTCCTTCCTGGGCAATCCCATCCATGTGCAGAATGGCAACCGGCGTATTGGAAAGCTTGCCGATTTGCATTTTTTCAATGCGCAGCTGATGGGTATTTAACCTTTTCCTTATAAGTCCCAGATTGGTCTGCAGCGACTCATTGAAGGATTCCCGTGAGCCTCGCACGACCGATTCGTTGGTGGGCTCGGAGACGGATCTTCTCTGCCCGCCGGCTGTACTCGCTGCGAGCGCTTCCCCGTGGCTGTCGAGCAATACTAGGCTGTTTCCGCTGAGTAAGCACTTTACTCCTTCTTCCAACGTGGAGATGGTCATCAGCTGATTCGTAAACAGATCGATCTTGTCCGCATTCAGCGGGAAAACAAAACCCTCGGAGGCGAACCGGTCTAAATGAATCTGAAGCTCCTTGACCACGAATTCATCAATGAGCATCGGATCTGCTATAGTTTCCAGATAAAGGACAGCTGCATGCAAGGAACCTAGGCTTTGGACCTGACGGATGACGAGATCCCCTGTTTTCCCAAACAATTGGATGAAGCAATCTATATTTTCCTTAAGGTCCCGGGAGAGAGACCTTTTCAGTTGGTCGGAAGCATCCGGATTCATGATTCGCTTCTTCTTTTTAAGTTTCTTATACATGGCCATACCTCCAGAAAATCAATGGCGATGGAAACGGAACCTTGCGGCAATCAACAGGATCATGGGCAGGAGTAATCCGATGAACGCTGAGTAATAGGGATAGGTGTCCTTAAGGAAACGAAAAATCTCAATGAAGCTCTCGCTGTTAAGGAGCGAGACAATAACCATGAGTGCCCCAAGAGGGACGCTTAGAATGCGGTAATCCTTCAGCCGAAACCACTGGGCGATTCCTAGGGAAGTGGCATAAAGGAAAACGGATATTTTGGAAAAGGATCCCATGCTCCAAAGCATGATGCCCAGCAGATCCAGCCGTTGGAGCTCCCCGACCTTCATGTCCCTTAGGATTTGAAAGGTCGGGAAATTAAGCCCGACACTCCGTTCTGCTCCAAATAAAGCGGTAGGACCCGTCATGGGACCTATAAACATGACAATCAGAATGGCCATTGTGGCTACGCTGAAGCGCTTAAGCTTCTTACCGTTTGAAATATAAGGGAAAACCATCCCCACAGCGATAAATGTGCTGAATAGCGAGACCAGGGTAAAGGCTCCCATCAGCATGGGTTCCGGGCCGTATTCCAATATCGGCAGGAAATTGGCATAGTCTTTATCTTTTTGCGTCAATATGCTGGCCAAGAGCCCAACAGGGATCATGGTAACCAGAAATATCTGGTTGGTCCTGGCCAAAACCTCCAACCCGCTCCTGACGGCGTAAACAGCCATGATCATGATGGCGGAAAAGTAGACCACAATCGGTGTACGGGGCGTGATAGCCGAGGTGTAAAATTCCCCAAACCCTCGGAGGGCGATGGTGGTATCATGAAAGAAATAAAAAATGAAGAGCAGGGACACCAATTTTCCGATCCATTTGCCAAAGATTTCTTCCGTATACTCCACTAAAGTCCGGCCTGGAAACAGTTGAGCGAGCCGAGCAATCACATACCCGACCAATAGGGCAGGACCTAAGGCAACTAGAAGAGAAAGCCAGCCATCCCGGCCCGCGTGAGTGAGCACAACGGGAATGAACAGGAGATGACCTGTAACTGTAACACTTGCGATTCCTAACATCAGCGCCTGTACGGCAGATATGCGTACCTTTTCCATATGCCTCCCCATGCTTCCAAATGTGCTATATGTTGGTATTCTAACCCAGTTCGCATCCGATTATGAAAAATAATAGGCAAGCAGCAAGCCGGTTCAATTTTTACGGGCAGCATGCTATAGTGAAAGTATGCGCAGCTTGCGAAAGGAGTTTTACTTGTGTTGAATTGGCTTCTGCTTTATGTTTTCATCATGAATCTAATTACCTATTATCTATTTGCGCAAGATAAAAGCCGGGCCCGCAAGAAGGAATGGCGAACGTCCGAGAAGAAACTCCTGATGTTCTCGTTCCTCGGCGGCGGAATCGGGGCTTGGCGAGGAATGAAAGATTATTTTCACAAAATCAATAAGGCGAAATTTCGCATTTTGATTCCTATTTTTATCGTCCTGCAGTTAGGGACGGCGGGCATGGCGGGGGTGTACGGACCAGCGGGAAACTATGCTGTTTCGGCGCTGCTGGTTTTTCTTCATGTCATGATCTTCTTTCTTCTCAGTAAGAGAAAATAACGAGGGAGTAATAAAAAAAGAGGCTTTATAAAAGCCCCTAACGTTCTCTTAGCTATTCCTCTTAGCTATAGAGATCAGAAGAGTCATCATAGTCATAGCGGTAGCCATCCCGAGCCGCTTCGCCTACGTTGGCTTCTAAGGTATTTCCCATTCCGGATTTGCCTTGAAGCTTTTGCAGGACCTCCTGGTAGGCTAGCACGGCTTGATAGTCGGCTTGATTGGCCATGGCCTCCTTCAAGGCCTCTTCTATCACTGCTAAGTCATTCCTGGTCCACTCTGCCATTGCTTTTCCCTCCTTTTTCTAGGAATAGTATCTTCACTTCTCCTGGGAATATGCTCCAGCCCTGAGAAGCGGGTGCCAGTCTTGACAATAACCTCCTCCGTGTTATCATTAGAAAGAACCAAATAGTCTCGCAATATCCCTAGGGGAGCTAAAATATAGCTGAGATGGAAGTGAGTCCTTCCAGACCCTTTGTACCTGATCTGGTTAATGCCAGCGTAGGAAAGCGGATAGCCGAAACGTATACATACGCTCAGCTAACCACTTTCAATACCGAAAGTGGTTTTTTTACGGAATAAGAAAGTATAACCTTCATGAGTTATCCTCCATATTCCGCATAAAAAGCTTCCTCTAAAGGTGGTCTGGCTACCCTGAAATGCTTCAATAAAGCTTTTTTTATTTTTTCTCTTGACATTTCTTGATTGACTATGAAGATGGGGGAGGGAGCATCCGGATATGAGAAACCTTGAACTGCATTTGATCAGTAATGGAAAACAAGCGCTGGAGCAGTTTGCTGATGTTGCGTCTCTCGTACACCCTATTGTCCAGGCGGTGCATTTGAGGGAGAAAGCCAGAACGGCTCGGGAGTTGTGGGATGGAATTCAGCATTTAGCGTTGCGGGGAGTGCCGCTGAATAAAATTTATCTGAATGATCGCGCGGATGTAGCCTGGTCTGCCGGAGCCAAAGGGGTTCAGTTGGCCTATCATAGCCTGCCTCCCGCTGCGGTGAAGAAAGCTTTCCCGCAGCTAAGAGTGGGGCGATCGGTCCATTCCTTGAGCGAAGCGAGGGAGATGGAACAGCAGGGTGCTGACTACGTAATCTTCGGCCACGTTTTCCCTTCAGGGTCCAAGCCGGGGCTTGAAGCCAGAGGGGTGGAGGCTTTGGCCGAGGTAGCCGGGCAAATCCGCATTCCGGTTATTGCGATTGGCGGTATCCATCCGGAAAATGTAAAAGATGTCATCAATGCGGGTGCGGCAGGCATTGCGGTTATGTCAGGAATATTGGATGCTGGCGATCCGCTTGCGGCAGCCCAACACTACAGGGAAGGCTTACTTCAGGGGGGAAGGGTTAATGGGAGTTTATGATGTAGCAATTATAGGCGGTGGAGTTATAGGGGGATCTATCGCTTTTCAATTGGCGAAGCGGGGCAAGAAGGTTATTGTGCTGGAAAAAGGGAGATTGGCGGAGCAGGCTTCCAGTGCTGCAGCCGGCATGCTGGCTGCACAGGGGGAGATGGGGAAGGAAACCGGTCCGCTGTTCCAGCTTGCCATCGAGAGCCGGGCGATGTTTCCGCGCTTAGCCGAGGAATTAAGGGAGCTTTCGGGGATTGATATCAGTTTGATCAACCGGGGAATGCTTCGCATCGCTACCACGAGCGAGGAGCTGGAGGAACTGAGGGAAGCCATCGCGTGTCAGAAGCAAGCGGGCCAGGAGGCGGAGTGGCTGACAGGGGATCAGGTACGGCTGCGGGAACCTTCTTTGTCCGATGCCATCCTTGGTGCTATGTTTATTCCCAATGACGGGCAAGTGCTAGCGCCGGAGCTATCCCTCGCTTTTCTGAAGTCGGCTGCCGTTTTGGGGGCTGAGCTTCGTGAATTTGCCGAGGTCAAGTCCCTTGTCGTGGAAAAAGGAGTAGTGAAAGGCGTCGTGACCCAAGAGGAAACCATTCGCTGCCAGCAGGTGGTCGCAGCTGCAGGAGCTTGGAGCAGCCAGTGGCTTGGGAAGCCTGAATCCCTGCCTCCGGTCTATCCCGTAAAAGGGGAGTGTTTTTCTGTCATCACCTCCCGGCCGCTGCTGCAGGCAACCGTATTCTCCCATGGATGCTATCTCGTTCCGAAAAGAGGGGGAAGGCTTGTGGTCGGGGCGACCATGAAGGAGCATACCTTTGACCGCAAAGTCTCTATTGGAGGAATATCTGCCTTGATGGAACGCGCGAAGCGGCTGCTTCCTTCCATTGCAGAGGCAGAGTTTGAAAAAACATGGGCTGGTGTCCGGCCGCAGACCCGAGACGGGCTGCCTTATCTGGGCGAGCATCCGGATTGGAAGGGGCTATACCTTGCAACAGGCCATTTTCGAAATGGCATCTTGCTCAGTCCGGTAACGGGCGTCTTGCTAGCCGATTTAATAGAAGGAAAACAAGCGGAGATTCTGCTGCCTTTTAAGGCGGATCGAGGCTTGACGGTACATTAGGAGGGAGGAAAGGCTGTTGAATCTTCACATCAATGGAGAGCAGGTGCAGGTTCCGGACACGGTATCCTGCGTTACAGATTTGATCTCGCATTTCGGATTGGATAACAAAGTACTGATCATTGAACTGAATACCCATATCTTGCAGAAGGATGACCATGCCCGCACGCAGCTATCAGACGGGGATCGGGTAGAAATAGTACATTTCGTAGGAGGCGGATGATATGTTGAAAATAGGATCTTATGAGTTTCGTTCCAGATTATTGCTGGGGACGGGGAAGTTCCCGAATTTTGAAATCCAGAAGCAAGCGGTTGACGTATCCGAGACGCAAATCTTGACGTTTGCCGTGCGCCGCATGAATATCTTTGAGCCGAGCCAGCCGAATTTCCTAGAAATGCTGGATGTAAAGAATTACACCCTTCTCCCGAATACAGCAGGGGCTTCGACTGCAGAGGAAGCGGTGCGGATCGCTAGATTGGCCAAGGCTTCAGGCTTATGCGACATGATCAAGGTTGAAGTCATTGGCTGCCCGAAGACGCTTTTGCCGGATCCGGTAGAGACTTTAAAAGCTTCCGAGATTCTATTGGAGGAAGGATTTACGGTTCTTCCATACACGTCAGACGATGTATTGCTAGCTAAGAGATTGCAAGATTTAGGCGTGCACGCGATCATGCCGGGGGCTTCCCCGATCGGATCGGGCCAAGGCATCGTCAATCCGCTGAATCTCAGCTTCATAATTGAGCAAGCTACCGTTCCAGTCATTGTGGATGCGGGAATCGGATCTCCTTCGGATGCGGCTATTGCGATGGAAATGGGAGCGGATGGGGTACTCTTGAATACCGCTGTTTCCGGTGCCAAGGATCCGGTGAAAATGGCCTTGGCGATGAAGCTGGCGATTGAAGCCGGACGCCTGGGGTATGAAGCGGGACGCATCCCGAAAAAGCGCTATGCCACAGCGAGCAGTCCAGTGGAAGGGATGAGCACGGTTTGAGTGACCGCTATTCCAGACAAGAGTTGTTTTCATCCATAGGGAAAGAGGGTCAGGCAAAACTGGCCCAAAAGCATGCTTTAGTCATTGGCGCAGGAGCTTTAGGCACGGGAAATGCGGAAGCGCTGGTGCGTTCCGGGGTCGGCAAGATGACGATCGTCGATCGGGATTATGTCGAGTGGAGCAATCTGCAGCGGCAGCAGCTTTATACGGAAGCGGACGCCCGGGATCGCATCCCTAAGGCGGTTGCAGCGGAAAAGCGCTTGACCAGCATCAATTCCGAAGTGGAAATTCAAGCGATCGTAGCGGATGTCACGACAGAGGAGATCCATGATTTGGTGCAGGGAGTCGATTTGATCCTCGATGCGACGGATAACTTCGATATCCGGCTGCTTATCAACGATGCCTCGCAAAAATACCGCATTCCCTGGATCTATGGTGCTTGCGTAGGCAGCTACGGCTTAACGTACACCGTCATCCCCGGAAAAACGCCGTGTTTGGGCTGCCTGCTGGAATCCGTCCCGCTTGGGGGAGCGACATGCGATACGGTGGGCATTATCAGCCCGGCGGTCCAGATGGTTGTCGCTTACCAAGTGGCCGAGGCGCTCAAGATATTAGTCGAGGACTGGGAGGCTTTGAGGGGGACGCTGCTTTCTTTCGACCTATGGAAAAACCAGCATGCCTCGATTCGAGTGGACCGGGTGAAGAAGGCCGGCTGCCCATCCTGCGGTGAGGATCCCGCTTACCCTTACTTGGATGCATCCAATCATACGAAAACGGCGGTTTTATGCGGAAGGGAAACCGTCCAGATCCGTCCGACTGCCCGTTTTGGCCGGAACCTGGATGAGCTCGCCGCTTCTTTATCGGCACACGGAAAGGTTGAAAAAAATCCCTATCTAGTGTCATTGACCATTGGCAGCCATCGGTTGGCGATTTTCCAGGATGGACGGGTTTTGGTCCACGGGACGAAAGACGTTGCGGAAGCGAAGAGCCTTTATTATCGATTTTTAGGATAAGATGCCGGCTGTCCATTCTCTATGCCGCTTTCCGCCGGGAAAAGCGGCTTCTCTTATGCAAGGAGGTCAATCATGGAATACGATATGCTAAAGCAGCTAATCAGTCAGTTTATACGCAAAGGTTCGGCTGTAGAGGATGAGTTCAATCAAATCGCACTCACCCTATTCGCCTATCAATATGAAAACAATCAGCCGTTTCGAAAATATTGCCGGAAACGCAGAATATCTCCAGCAACTGTCTCTCATTACTTGCAGATCCCACCAGTTCCAATTGGAGCTTTCAAGCAAGCTGCTTTATCATGCTGTCCGCCAGAGGAAGCTCAGGCTGTCTTTATGACTAGCGGGACGACTAACCCGGAATTGCGAGGGAAGAATTATCACCGTGACCTGGAGGTTTATGACCTGTCGATGAGGGAACATTTCAAAAGCTATATTCTTCCTGATGTGGATAAGGTGAAAATGGCTATCCTCTTTCCGACAGAAGCCGAGCTTCCCAACTCTTCGCTTGCTCATTACCTCCATCTCGGACTTCAGACGTTCGGGAAGGAAGGCAGTGACTATATGCTATCTTCCCAGGGCTTGGAATCGGAAAAGCTGATTGCCTTTTTGCGGGATTCAGAACAAAATGGTGAACCTGTTCTAGTGATTGGCGCTACTTTTTCCTTCATTCATTTCCTGGATGAATGCTTGGGAAAGGGAACCCGATTTCAACTCCCTGAGGGGAGCCGGGTGATGGATACGGGTGGAGCGAAGGGCCGCTCCAGGGAAGTGGATCCTGAGGATTTAAGGAGCCAATTGTGCCAGCTTTTTTCCATCCCTTCCTTTGCCTGCATTAATATGTACGGCATGAGCGAGTTAAGCTCCCAGTTTTATGATGGGAATTTGCGAGACCATGTGCTTGGCAACCAGCCGATCACGTACAGTAAAAAAGCTCCCCATTGGGTACGGACAGTGATCTTCGATCCGGCTACGATGCAGCCGAAGGAAAACGGTGAAAAGGGTATCATTGTTCATTATGATTTGGCCAATCTGAATTCTGTCCTAGCCATCATGACCGAAGATCTGGGCTTGTCAGTAGATGATGGGGGCTTCCTATTGCTGGGGCGAGCGGCCGGTTCAGAAGCGAAGGGCTGCTCCCTCGCTGTCGAACAGTTTCTGGCGGCGAGAAGTGAGATTAGCAGATGATTTTCGATTGTTACCATTTACCTAAAGAAATGAGAGAAGGACTTGTCTTTCGAACCTTGAGCTTTGAAAGCAAAGGCGAAACTGTGCATTTGAGGGTTCCTGACTTTACGGGACGTCAGGTGACAGAGCTTGCTGTATTTCTTAAGATGCAGCAGAACGAGTATATGAAATATCTTCGGGTTCAAGACATAATTGACATTTTGGACACTGCCGTACAGCGCTGGCTGGATCCTTCCTACGAGCTTCGAAAACTGGCCCAGGAATGGCTGCCGATCATAACAGGCTATGACGGAGAGATGATCCGTTTGTTTTTGACTCAATATTTGCGGAACTTCCGAAAGGAAAAACTGCAGCGGATGGTGGACGAGGACTTTCCGAATCCTCTTGTTCTGGATGAGTTCCGACCAAGGAAGGCGGGGGGGCTGATCCGCGCTTACGGTCCGGAGCTTACTACGCATATCTTCTCCGGCAATGTCCCCGCGTTGCCGCTCTGGAGCCTGACGTCAGGCTTGCTGGTTAAGTCGGCTGCACTTGGCAAGGTGTCGTCATCCGAACCGCTGTTTCCGGTTCTCTTTGCCAAGACGATAGAAGAGATTAATCCGAATTTAGCTCAAGCTATAGCGATCGTATGGTGGAAAGGCGGCCATCGGGAGCTGGAGGAAGCGGCTTTCCGCAGATCGGATACAGTGATTGCCTATGGGAGCGATAAGTCGACAAGGGAAATTGCCACCCGGATTCCCCCTCATGTAAGATATATCGCCCACGGTCATAAAGTCAGCTTTGGCGTCATTGCCGGGGAATGCCTGGAACCGACCACGGCTTCCCTCACAGCGCGCCTGGCGGCCCGCGATGCTTCTTGGTTCGATCAGCAGGGCTGCCTGTCGCCGCATGTTTTTTTCGTCGAGCAAGGCGGAAGAATCTCCCCTAGGGATTTCGCCAGAATACTCGCTCAGGAAATGGCGGCGTTTGAGCATAAAATGCCTCGGGCTGCTTTAACGGCAGATGAACATCAAGCGATCAGGCAGGCTCGTTCCGAAGCTGAATTCCGATCTTTTCAAGATGAAAGGACAGATTGTTTGGCCAGTCGGGGAGATTCTGCGTGGACAGTGGTCTACCGCGAGGAATCCGACTTTCCGATTTCTCCATTAAACCGATTCGTTTCCGTCATTCCGATTCATGACATAACGGAAATCTCAGCAAAAATTCTGCCGCTCAAGTCCTACGTTCAGACAGCGGGCATTGCCTGCCCTCCGCAAAAATTCCGGAAATGGCTGGAGCTTCTTGGGGAGTGCGGGGTCAACCGGGTATGCGCGATTGGGGAGATGCCGAGGCCCCAGTCGGGCTGGCACCATGATGGGCGATTGAATCTGGCCGAACTGGTACGGTGGTGTGACGTGGAATCCTCGGCGGAACAGCAAATCGATTTATATGATCCCTACCGGGATTAGCAGCATGGGAGACAATCTATGAGAGATGCACAAGTTGATCTGACTAATATTGGGCTGCGATTCAATAAAGCCGCCATGCCTGTCCTTGAGCATGTGAACCTTCGAGTGGATAAAGGGGAGTTTGTCAGCGTCATCGGCCGAAGCGGCTGCGGAAAAACCAGTCTCCTCCAATTGATTGCCGGCCTGACGAAACCATCCGAGGGACAGGTTCGCGTGGGAGGGCTCCCTGTCCTTGAGCCCAGGGACGAGATGACATATGTCTTTCAGAAGCCCATTCTGCTGGAGTGGAAGAATGTCCTGGAGAATGTGCTTTTGCCGTTCGAACTAAAGCGCAGGGTTACTCCCGATGATCGGGGCAAAGCAAAAGAAATCCTGAGCCTTGTAGGGTTAGCGGGGAATGAGGAGAAATTTCCCCATGAATTATCGGGGGGGATGATGTCCAGAGTTTCCCTGGCACGGGCTCTGCTGACACGCCCGGATGTCCTGCTTATGGATGAGCCTTTTGCCGCCCTCGATGCCTTGACAAAAGGACAGATGCAAGGAGAATTGGCAAAGCTATCCCATCAATTTAATCCAACGGTCTTATTCATTACGCATGATATTCAAGAAGCTGTTTTTCTGTCGGACCGCATTCTTTTAATGGGTGGCTCCCCGGCGCAGATTGTGAAGGAATACGCCGTTCCTTTTTCAAGACCCCGTCAGAAAGAACTTAAGTTTGAAAAAGGATTTCTCGAACTGATCAAGATCATTCACGAAGATATTGAAAACATGGGGAGTGCGGCATTGACATGAAGAGCGCGCCGAAGACCTATTCGCTGATCCTATTTTTCGTCATCCTGATGGTTTGGGAGGGACTCGTCCGCTGGTTGCGCATTCCTGAGCTCATTTTGCCTGCGCCGTTGGTGATTGCAGCCAACATGATGGAAAATTTCTCGAACGGTTATTTCTATCCTCATATCCGGGCAACAGGCATTGAAGTGCTTGGCGGCTTTGCCATGGGAGCTATCATGGGGATTGGTCTAGGATTTCTGGTGGCCCATTCGAAAACGGTGGAAGAAATCCTCCACCCCTATATCATTGCCTCCCAAGCGATGCCAAAGCTCGCTTTGGCCCCTTTGTTGGCTCTATGGCTGGGATTTGGCTATCTGCCTAAAATGATCATTGTTGCCTTGGTTAGCTTTTTTCCTATATTCGAAAGTACTGTGACGGGCCTGACGTATGTAGATCAGGATAAAGTGGCCTTGTTTCGTTCCCTCCGTGCTTCGAAATGGAAGATTCTCGCCAAGCTGAGACTTCCCACGGCTATACCCTATTTGTTTTCGGGGTTGCGGGTGGCGATCGTACTCAGTGTGGTAGGCGCGGTCGTCAGTGAATTCATTGGGGCCAACAAGGGCTTAGGGGCGCTCATCATCGTCGCCCAGGGGATGATGGACACGCCGCTGATGTTTTCCGTGTTTATTTTGCTAACTCTGATGGGCATTCTTCTCTATCAGGCAATCTATCTTATCGAACGGCTATTTTTTAAAAAATACTACTATGCTCGGAGGAGTAAACCTTGAAAAAGTCCATTACATTATCAGTCATTACCCTGCTAGCCGCTTTGGGTCTGGCTGGATGCGGGAGCAGCCAGCCTGTGGCCCAGCCTGCGCCTGCGGAGGCCAAGACGGAGATGCAAGC
This sequence comes from Ammoniphilus soli, assembly GCF_040813775.1. NCBI lineage: Bacteria > Bacillati > Bacillota > Bacilli > Caryophanales > Paenibacillaceae > Ammoniphilus > Ammoniphilus soli. The sequence continues at coordinate 67,318 of NZ_JBEGDL010000004.1, read as the reverse complement.
TGCTGATACCGAAAAGGTGCGCATGGCTTCCTGGAGCAAGCCGATCGCTGAGCAGGCGAATCTGTACCTCGCCCAAGAGAAGGGGTGGTTCCAGGATGCCGGCTTGGAGTTTGAGTATATTCCCGGAGCGGGTGGCGGAGATGCCGTAAAGAACATCATTGCAGGAAATGCTGACATTGCTTTTGCCAATGTGGAAGCTGTTATGCTAGCCGCTGAAAAAGGAGAGAAGCTCAAAATCATCTACAACATTTATCCCGAAAACGTATTTAATCTTGTTTCCCTGAAAGAAAGCAACATTACTAAGATTGAGGATCTGAAAGGGAAGAATATCGGCGTGTACAGCTTGAGCAGCGGTACTTACCAGAACTTGAAAGTACTTCTTTCCGAAGCGGGAATATCGGAAAACGATGTAACGATCATTGAAGCTGGGGTGCTCAACTTCGGGCCGCTAATGAACAAGCAGGTTGACGCTACGGCAGCTACCGATACGGGACTCTATGACGCCTCGCAAAAAGGTTTGGGCGATGTGAACGTAATGCATGTCAAAGAAGTGCTCAACACGCCATCCGATGTGTTTGTCGTCACCGAGAAAACGTTCAATGAAAAGAAAGAGATGCTTGTGAAATTCCTTCAGGTCTATCGGGATAGTGTGAAATATACCATGGAACATCCGGAGGAAGCAGCAAAGGCAGCTGTTCAGGCAGCCATTGACGGGAAAGATGAAGGACGAAACCTCGAGATTATTAAAATCAGGAACGCTGTTTCCGTCAACGAGGAAATGGAAGAAAAAGGGCTGGGTTGGCTGAACGGAGATATCCTGAAGGAAGTGGAAGCTGCCTATGTGAAAATGGGCCTATTGAAAGGGCCGGTCGGAATGGACAGTTTGTTCACGAATGATCTGGTCAAGCAGCTGAAGTAGGTGACCGTATGGAGCTTAATCTGAAGGGAAAGGTAGTATTGGTCACCGGTTCCAGCCGGGGTATCGGTGCGGCTATTGCCGAGTCTTTTGCGCAGCAGGGAGCCGTCGTTATCATTAATTATGTTCAGAATCGCGATCGGGCTGAACGGTTAGCCAATCGCTTAAGCCAGGAATACCGGATTGAATCGATGGCTCTTCGGGGAGATGTCACGGACGAGACAGAGGTTCAGCAATTAATTGAAGAAATAACAGATGAATTCTCTTCTTTGGATATTGTCGTAAATAACGCGCTTCACCATTACCGATTCGATCCGGATCAGCGGAAAATGGCCTGGGAAGTGGAATGGGAGGATTATCAGAGGCAATTGGATGGATCCCTGAAGGGCTCCTTCCACGTATGCAAGCACGCCATTCCGGGAATGAAGGCGAACGGTTTCGGGCGGATTATCAACATGGTCAGCAATTTGGTTTACCGTCCGGTCGTTCCTTACCACGATTACACCACAGCGAAAGGAGCACTCCTTAGCTATTCCCAAAACCTGGCTGCCGATTTAGGGCCGTTTGGCATTACGGTGAATTGCGTGGCGCCGGGAATAGTTTATCCGACGGATGCCAGTCGAATGACAAAGGAAGAAGTGAAGGACAGCATCATTTCGCAAACCCCACTCCGGAAAATTGCTCGCCCGGAAGATATTGCAGGCAGCGTGCTATATTTCGCCAGCGAATGGTCTAGGTTTGTGACCGGGCAATGTTTAGTCGTCGATGGCGGGTTTACAATGAAGTAAATAAATACCACTGGGGGGGTCCTTGCGGGCTGAGATGGAACGGAGTTTCGAACCCTTAGAACCTGATCTGGTTCATGCCAGCGTAGGAAAGTGGAAGATTGAAGCCGGGCACATAGCCTGCATAGATCTTTACCGCTTTCCAGATTGTGGATAGCGGTTTTTTTATGGTTACATCAAGAGGCTTTGCATAAACAAACTTACAAAGGGGGCTGATAGATTGGACAGCATGATCTTGAATCTGAAGGAGCTCGTATCAAAGGAAGTGGAAGCGAGAAAAGGGGAACTCCTCGAGCTGTTGGCCGCGTTGATTTCTTATCCTACCGTAAGTCCGCCCGCAAGAAATACGGAGGAGGCGCAAAACTATTTAGCAGGTATCCTTAAAGGACTTCAGTTCGAAGTCGATAGCTGGGACGTTTACCCCGGGGATCCCAATGTCGTTGGGGTCTTGAAGGGAAAGGATGGAGCGGACTACAGGAGTTTGATCATCAATGGACATATGGATGTAGCCGAAGTAGGAGATGATTCGGAGTGGAGCTGCGATCCTTTCCGATTGACGCAAAAGGAAGGCTATGTGTATGGGCGCGGGGTAGCGGATATGAAAGGCGGCATGGCGGCTTCCCTGTTCGCGGTAAAGATCTTGCAGGACCTCGGGGTTAACCTCAAAGGCGATCTTCAGTTCCAGTCCGTCATTGGGGAGGAAGCCGGGGAAGCGGGTACCTTATCGTGCCTGGAGCGAGGGTATACGGGAGACTTTGCTGTGGTGGTCGACACAAGCGATCTGCATATCCAGGGACAAGGCGGCGTGATTACCGGATGGATCACGGTACAAAGCAAAGAAACCCATCATGACGGCGTCCGCAGGAATATGATTCATGCCGGCGGCGGCGTTCATGGAGCAAGTGCCATCGAGAAAATGGCGAAAATCATCTCGGGCTTGCAGGACCTGGAACGCCATTGGGCGGTCACGAAGAGCTACCCTGGATTTCCGCCGGGGACGAATACGATCAATCCGGCTGTCATTGAAGGGGGAAGGCATGCCGCCTTTGTTGCCGACCGCTGTTCGCTTTGGATTACCGTTCACTTTTATCCCAATGAATCCTTTGAAGATGTGGTCCGCGAAATCGAGACCCACATCCTGCAAGTGGCTGCTGCCGATCCTTGGCTGAGGGATCATCCGCCGCAGTTCCGATGGGGAGGAAAGTCGATGATAGAGGAAAGGGGAGAGATTTTTCCTTCCTTTGAAGTGGATCCTCTTCACCCTGGAACCGTTCTTCTTGGATCGGTTCATGAAGAAGTGGAAAAAGCGGCTCCGGTCGTCGGCATGACAACCACCGTAACGGATGCGGGCTGGCTCGGCAGGGCCGGAATTCCTACCGTCCTTTATGGTCCCGGCAAGCTGGAGGATGCCCATGCTGTAGACGAAAAGCTGGAATTGCGACAGCTTGTGGAATTCGCCAAGATCATGGCGATATTCATCGCCGAATGGTGCAATACAAGAAAGGGAGAAGAATAGATGAAATTTTCAGAGCGCCTCTATGAAAAGGTCCGCCCGGTATGGGGGAAAACCCATGCCCATCCCTTTGTCCGCGGTTTGGGAGATGGGAGCCTGCCCCGGGAATCGTTTGAATATTACATGAAGCAGGATTACGTTTACTTGATCGATTACGCGAAGATGTTCGCTTTGGGATCCATGAAAGCGAGGGACCTGGACTCAATGGCCTGGTTCGCCAAGCTGCTCCATGAAACCCTGCATGGGGAAATGGAGCTTCACCGCCAGTACGCGGAGCGCTTTGGCATCACCCGCCAGGAGCTGGAGGATACAAAGGCTACCCCGATCAATCTGGCCTATACCCGCTATATGCTGCATGTGGCCCAAAATGGCTCATTGGAAGAATTGATTTCTGCCCTCCTTCCCTGCATGTGGAGCTACTGGGAAATCGGAAAAGCTCTTGCGGATGAATTTCCGGAGTCAAAGGATCACTCCCTTTATGGGGAATGGGTGACCATGTATTCTTCTGCGGAATTCGGGAGCTTGGCGCAATGGCTGATCGGCCACTTGGATGATCTGACAGAAGGAAAGCCTGAGCGGGAGTTGGCCATTCTGGAGGAGCACTTCCTGAATACTTCCCGCTTTGAGTACATGTTCTGGGATATGGCTTATCACCGCTTGGATTGGCCGGTGGAGTAAAGCGTGGAGGCGCTTGTTCAGTTGGTGGATGTTTCCTTCGGCTATGAGAAGGGGCATGAGGAAATCCGGATCCTGAAGAATCACAGCTCCGCCATTTACCCGAAGGAATTCGTCAGCTTGGTCGGCTTGAGCGGATGCGGAAAAAGCACGGTACTGAAGCTGGTGGCGGGCCTGTACGAACCGACGGCCGGGCATATTGAGTTCTTGGGGGCAAAGGGTGGCCGCCGCTTGGGGAAGGTCGGGCTGATGCCGCAGCAGGACCTCTTGATGCCTTGGAGAACGGTGGCCGCCAACGCCGCCCTTCCCTTGGAAATACAAGGGATAGGCAAGAAAGAGGCCCAGGACAAGGTACGGGAGATGCTGCCCCTGTTTGGCCTGGGGGCTTTTGCGCATGCCTATCCGCATGAGCTTTCGGGGGGAATGAGGCAGAGGGTTTCTTTCCTGCGGGCCGTTTTGGGCGGCCATCCCTTGCTGCTGTTGGACGAGCCTTTCAGCGCGCTTGACGCGTTTACGAGAAGGGAGCTGCAGCATTGGCTGACGGAGGCCTGGCAGAAGTGGGAGCAATCGGTATTCCTCATTACCCATGACATTGAGGAAGCCTTGTATTTGTCGGATCGCATTTATGTGATGAGCTCCCAGCAAGAGGGGGCGTTTAAGGAAATCCGTGTTCCATTTGATCGTCCGCGTTCACCCTCATTGATCATGACGAAGGAGTTTGTTGAACTTCGTGAGAAAATTATGAATCTGTTATACGAAAAAAGGGTCTCATTATGAAAAACAAGGCAGTTTGGATCGTCATCATCGGTTTAGCGGCAGGATGGGAAATCCTTGTCCGGTCCTTGTCTGTGCCGGCCTTTATCCTCCCCCCGCCCAGCCGCATCCTGAAGGCGCTGGGGGACAGCTGGGAGCTGCTGCTGCTGGTCCATTTGCCAGCCACCCTGAAGGAGGTTTTCCTCGGCTTGGCTTTGTCCAGTCTCATCGGCATCGCGGGGGCCATGGCGATCGTATTCACGCGGACGGGCGAAAAGGTCCTCTATCCGATTGTCATTGCTTCCCAGACGGTCCCGATTGTCGCTTTATCGCCGATCCTGATCATGTGGTTCGGTTACTCGATCTGGGGAAAAGTGGCCGTTACGATTCTGATTTCTTTCTTCCCGATCGTCGTGAACACGGTAGATGGGCTGAGGGCGACAGATCGCGAATGGGTCCAGCTGATGAAAACGATGGGAGCCAATGGGAGGCAGATTTTCCTTAAGCTGCAGGTCCCGCAGGCCCTACCTTCTTTTTTCTCCGGGCTGAAGGTGGCTGCGACCGTCAGCGTGATTGGCGCGACCATCGGCGAATGGCTGGGTGCCAGCGAGGGACTGGGGTTCTTCAGCCGGAGGGCATCGAATAACCTGCAGGCGGATTTGCTGTTTGCCTCCGTATTCCTCCTGTCCCTGGCCGGCTTTGCCCTGTTTTTATGGATTCAATGGCTGGAAAAAAAGACGATACCTTGGCATTACCAAGGAGCGAAAAAGAAAGGTGAATGAAAAACATGTTGAAGTTTAAAAAAATTGGTCTAAGTTTAATGGCGGCGAGTCTAGCGCTGCTGACAGCATGCTCCGCTTCCAATCCCCCTGCTTCGGGAGAGCCTGGAGAGCCCAAAGAGTCCGCTGAGGAAACGAAAAAAGTAAGCATCATGCTGGATTGGTACCCGAATGCGGTCCATTCCTTCCTCTATGCCGGACAGGAGCAAGGCTTCTTTAAGGAGCAGGGCTTGGAGCTGGATATCAAAATGCCGGCAGAGACGAATGACCCGCTCAAGCTGGTTTCCACCGGAGAGGTCGATTTTGCCCTAAGCTACCAGCCGCAAGTGGTGATGGCCAGAGCGCAGCAGATTCCGGTCGTATCCGTTTCGGCGATTGTCCGCCATCCCCTGAATGCGATTATGGTACCGGCAGAAAGCGGAATTTCCGCACCTAAGGATTTGGCTGGAAAATCCGTCGGCTATCCGGCTATCCCGATGAATGAGGCAGTGGTCAAGACGATGGTGACGGCTGACGGCGGGGATGCTGGCCAAGTGGAACTGATTGATGTGGGCTGGGACCTGATGCCTGCCATTTCTACGAAAAAGGTGGACGCGATCAGCGGAGGCTACATCAACCATGAAAAGGTCTTGCTTGAAAAAGAGGGAATCGCTATGAACGCCTTCAGCCCTGTCGATTTTGGGGTGCCGGATTACTACGAGCTGGTGCTTGTGACGAGCGAGAAGACAGCGAAGGAAAACCCGGAGCTCATCAAGCAGTTTACCGCTGCAGTGAACAAAGGATTCGACTATGTAAAAGCCAACCCGAAGGAGGGGCTCGATATCCTGTTGAGCCAGGCGAACCAATCCTATCCTCTTGACGCGGAAGTTGAGGCGAAGAGCCTGGAGATCCTTCTGCCGCTCATGAGCTCGGAATCCGAAGCGTTCGGCAGCCAGACAGCCGCATCCTGGGAAGCCATTATCCAATGGATGAAGGAAACGAAGCTGATTGAAAACGACGTTAAGGCGGATGAAAGCTTTATTACTCCCTAAATTCCATGGTAATATAGAAATAAATGCCATAGGAAAGGGGACCCCAAAGCGTGATTGAAGAGATTAAAGCCATATACCGCAATCGAGTACCGCACATCTTGGGCCATGAGAGTGTGGCAAAAGCAGCCGTAATGGTTCCCTTAATCCAAGAGAAAGATGGACTGTCTGTATTGTTTCAGGTGCGCGGGCATCAGCTGCGCCACCAGCCGGGCGAAATTTGCTTCCCCGGGGGCAGGCTGGAGCCTGATGACCTTTCCGAGGAATCCGCAGCGGTAAGAGAAACCTGTGAGGAACTGGGGATCGGTGCGGATGAAATGGAACTCATTGCACCCTTGGATATCTTTGTCACTACTCATACGATCATATACCCTCATCTATGCCAGCTGAAGGACGGCATCCGCCTTCATCCCGATCCCGAGGAGGTCGCTGAGGTTTTTACGGTGCCGCTGGCCTTTCTGATGAGCCATGAACCGGAGCTTTACTATGTGCCATTGGAAATGAAGCCGCCGGATGATTTTCCTTTTGAGCTCATTCCTAACGGCAAGTATTATAAATGGAGGAGAGCCAAGATCGCCGAGTATTTTTACCGGTATGAAGACAAGGTCATCTGGGGGATGACGGCTCGGATCCTGCATGACTTCTTGGAAAGAATGAAGAGATAAGGCAAAAGGAGGACTTGTCAAAAGCGACAGGTCCTCTTTTCTTTTTCCTATGTAATGCCCAGCAGCTGCTCAATCTTCGGCTTCAGGTTAGCAAATTAGCTGAGCTTGATCGAATCCATCGGCATTAAACCATTCCGTTGCCCCTTCGATGGGAGGCATCGGGGTGCGAAGTCGCATAGGCATGAGAGAATACCTCCAAATTATAGAGTTCCTTGGCCAGGCTTCCAGTTAGCGGGGCACAACCCGCCAGCTTGAAGGGCTTGAAGCACGCGAAGCGTCTCATCAACCGAGCGTCCAATGTCATTGTGGTGCACGACTTGATATTTCAGCTCTCCCTCTGGAGAAATAATGAATAATCCGCGAAGAGCAATTCCTTGTTCCTCAAGCAATACGCCATAATCGCGGGAAACGCTGTGTGTTAGGTCCGCACCCAGCGGGAAGTTTAATTCTCCTAATCCATTAGCGTCGCGCGGCGTGTTGATCCAAGCGCGGTGAGAGAATTTGGAATCGGTGGATACGCCAAGAATCTCGGCATCGAGCTCCGTGAACTCTTCAGCGCGATCGCTAAGTGCTGTAATTTCTGTAGGGCATACGAAAGTAAAGTCTAATGGATAGAAAAACAACACGAGCCATTTTCCCTTGTAATCGCTTAAAGAAGCCTTGCCGAAGTCCTTGCCGTTTCCTAGGGCAGTTTCCATTTCAAAATGCGGTGCTGGCAGTCCTACTAATCTTTGAGTCATTTTTCTTATCCTCCCTTTGATTCTTTTGTATCCAGAAACGCAGGAACCCCCAATCTAAGCTCCTGCGCCTGGGTATTGGTGTTGACGAATTTATCTTACCATCATAATAATTATTTATCAAGTTGATAAGAAAAAGTTATATATCGGCCGGAGGGATAGGATGATCAACCCAAAAACATACTATTAGAAATTGTGCCTTTTGAGGAAAGGGGTAAATTTCATGGGAAAAGGATCAAGACAACCTATCTTTATCCTTTTGTTAGCCTTTGCAGTATTCTTTGCCTATGCGACAGACGGTTTCGCCCAGGAGATTGAGGGAGAAGGGAAGATTCCGCATTACAAGACAAGGGAGGATGTTCCTGCCGAGTATAAATGGAGCTTAGAGGATCTCTACCCGAACACCGAAGCCTGGGAAAAGGATTTGCGGGAAGTCGAGAAGCTTTCCGATGAGCTTGGCAAGATGAATGGCCGTTTAGGCAAGTCTGTAAAACATCTAAAAAAGGCGATGGAGCTTTATGTGCAGCTAAGCAGGGGCTTTGAAAGAACCTATACGTACGCCAAGCTGTCTTTCCATACGAATAAAAGCGATCCCGTATTTCAGCAATTGTCCTCCCGTGCGGACGATGTGGCCATTAAAATGAGCGAGGAAATATCGTTTTTTGTCCCAGAGTTGCTCAGCATCCCGGAAAAGAAGCTGGAGCAATACATTTCGGATCCAAGCATGAAAGAATATAAGCGGTGGATTGAGCTGCAGGTACGAGTGAAGGAGCATACTCTGCCAAAGGAAATGGAGCAGCTGCTGGCCAAAAGCGGTGTGCTGGCAGACGCCCCTGAGAGCATTTTTGGCATGCTGACCAAAGATCTAACGTTTCCCTCCATTAAAGATCAAAGCGGAAATGAAATTACGCTGACTCCAGCCAATTATGCTTCCTTTATGCAAAGCCCGGACCGGGAAGTGCGGAAAAGGGCTTATGAGGCTTATTTCAAGACTATTAACCAATTTAAGGACACCTTTGCCCAGATTCTCCAATCCGAGGTAAAGAAAAACATTTTCTATTCCGAAGTGCGGCAATATCCGAGTACCCGGGATGCGAGCATGGAAGGAAATCAGATCCCGGTTTCCGTTTATGACAATTTAATCGAGACCGTAGGGAAGCATTTGCCCGAGCTGCACCGCTATATCGAGCTGAAGAAAAATGCAGCGAAGCTGGACAAGATGTATCTGTATGACCTTTACGTGAAGTTCGGCAATGATCGGCAGCTCGGATACATCCCCTATGAAAAGGCCCAGGAGCGGGTCAAGGACGGACTTTCCATTTTAGGCGAGGAATATGCCGCTTTGCTTGATCGGGGATTCAAGGAGCGCTGGATTGATGTGTACTATACGCCCGGCAAACGTTCTGGAGCTTTTCAATGGGGGGGCTATGACTCCCATCCCTATATCCTGTTGAATTACCAGGGGGAGATGGATGACGTGTATACGCTGGCCCATGAATTCGGGCACGCGGCCCATTCGCATTTCTCCAACCGCACCCAGAGCTACTTGAACGCAAGCTATCCGATTTTTACGGCAGAAGTAGCCTCTACGACAAATGAAGCGCTGCTGTTTAGGGAGATGTACCAAAAAGCGAAAAAGAAGGAAGAGAAAATCGCGATCCTGAATCAGCGGCTGGAGGACTACAGCGGAACCTTATTCCTGCAGACCATGTTTGCCGAATTCGAAAAAGGCATTCATGAAAAAGCAGAAAAGGGAGAGGCGCTGACTTCAGAGTCCCTGATGGAGCTGTATGGCTCCCTGATGAAGAAGTATTTCGGGGAAAGCTTAGTGGTGGACGACGGGGCTTCCCTGGGATGGGCAAGAATTCCTCATTTCTACCGAAACTATTATGTGTATCAGTATGCAACGGGATTTGCCGCGGCGAACGCCTTTGCCCAGCAGATGTGGGATGAAGGGGAGCCGGCGGTGGATCGATACATCGAAAATTTCCTTTCTGCAGGAAACTCGAAGGATCCGATTGAAGTGCTTAAGGATGCAGGGGTGGATATGACCTCTCCGAAAGTCATTGAAACGGCATTGAAGGGATTCAAAGAAACCTTGGATGAAATGGAAAAGCTGCTAAAAGAGTAAGGTCTATTGACCTTACTCTTTTCTGTTTTTGAGAAAATCCAAAAATGCTTGGGAAGCAAGGGAAAGGTACTTGTTTTTATTCCACGCGACGGCGAGTGACAGATAGATGGGCGGGTTTAGGGATACCGCAACCAGCTTGGGATCGGCAGCCGCAACCAGCCGCAAGAACAGGGTGACTCCTAATCCTTCGGCAACAAAGGACTTGATGAGGGAAAGCTGATTGGCGGAAAAGCTTACATTCGGATTAACTCCCGTTATTTTGCTTGTTTCAAGGATCAGATGGCGCTGAAAATACCCTTCCTTGAAGAGAATCAGCGGCTCCTTGACCAAGTCATGGTAGGTGACATAGTCCTTCTGGGCAAAAGGGTGATCGCTTGGGACACATGCGACCATTTCTTCATGAAGCAAGGGAATGTAATCCAGATGGTCAAGAGGCTGATCAACGACAATGATGCCTAAATCGACTTCTCCTCGCTCTATCAGCCTTTGCACCTGCATGGTGCCCTCTTCTACGACGTTGATCTGCAAGGCGCTGTATTTTCTTTTGAAATCTTTAATAATGGCTGGAAAGTAATAGCTTCCGACCATGGAAGGAAGACCAATGCGGACTTCTCCTTTTTCCAATCCCCGCATCTCATTCATTTCCACTTTTGTTTCCTCTACCCGATGGAAGATCTCCTTGGCATGCTGAAGAAACACCTCCCCCTCGGGGGTGAGGGCAATATGTTTAGAAGAGCGATCAATGAGGGTGACTTGCAATTCTTGTTCCAGCTTTTGTATCGCCTTGCTGACGGCCGGTTGAGCCACGAGCAGGTTTTCGGCGGCACGCGTAAAGTTTTGGCACAGGGCGACTTCGATAAAATACTCCAGTTGGCGGAACTCCATAGTGTCTCCATTCCTGATAGTTATCAGTTTGATAAAAATAATATATTTTTTTTATCATTATAACGGTGCTATGATCTCCTTACAAATAATAGAGAAAAGGAAGTTGTCTTCATGATCGAACAGGGAACAAAAGAATATTGGAGAGCAACCGTCGCTTTGAGCTTGGGTTCGTTTTTGGTATTTGCGATGGTATATTTGACGCAGCCTTTGCTCCCCTTGTTTACGGAGCAATTTGGGGTTAGTGCATCCCAAGCCAGCTATTCGTTGTCCATTGTGACCTTTTTTATCAGTATAGCCTTATTGTTTTATGGTCCCATCTCGGATTCCTTAGGGAGAAAGGTAATCATGGTGTGGACCATGCTGGGGGCCATTGTGGTGACCCTCGCGGTTCCTCTTGTTTCCAGCTTTGAATCAATTCTCGTATTGCGTGCGCTCCAAGGTGTGTTTTTAGCGGGGCTACCTTCGCTTGCGATGGCTTATATGGGTGAGGAGTTTTCTCCGAAGGAGCTTAGCCTAGCGATGGGATTATATATCAGCGCAAACAGTCTAGGCGGATTGTCGGGGCGCTTGCTTAGCGGGGCGGCAGCGGATGCCTGGGGCTGGAAAGCCTCTTTTTGGGTCATCGGATTGCTGGGCCTGAGCTTTTTCTTCTTGTTTGTTCGGATGCTTCCGGAATCCAGGCAGTTCCGCAAAATCCCGTTTAATGGGAAGCAAGCGCTCAGCGGGTTAGTGCGTCACCTCCGAAATCCTGTTTTATCGGTGGCCTTTCTCGTTGGCGGCCTGCACTTTTTCGTGTTTCTTGGCAGCTTTAATTTTATTACTTTCCTTTTGAGCGGCCCCCCATATGGGCTTTCGCCGACGCTTTTGGGAATGCTGTTCATTACTTATTTGGCTGGAACGGTTAGTTCGACGCTATCGGGCAGATTGGCGCAGCGATGGGGGAAAGCGACCTGCCTCATGGCGGGGATCGGTCTCTTTGCGCTCGGTTTGATTTTTACGCTGCATCATTCTTTGATTGTGATTTTGATCGGATTGCTGATTCAATGCTTTGGATTTTTCTTTGCGCATTCCGCTTCGGCCAGCTGGGTCAATTCCCATGCCGCCTTTGCCCGTGCCAGTGCGTCAAGTCTTTATTTAGTGTCTTACTATCTGGGAGGAAGCTTGGGCAGCAGTTTCTTGGGCGTGTTTTGGGAAGCCTGGCATTGGCCCGGAGTCGTGGGGGGATCGCTGCTGGTCCTAGGGGTCACCTTTAGCTGTTCCTGGTGGCTGCACCGGGTGGAGCGAGTTCAGGATGAAAGTAAAGTCGATCTTTTGTCCTCCCGCTAAAGGGAAGATTCTAGTAAAATTGTTAGTGATTCTAGTAAATCAAAAAACGAGGTACTAACCATGTTCGATCACATTGTGGATTTAGAGGAATTGGCGGACTTGATCAGCAAACGCGTCAATAACCCAATCACCATAGAAGACATGAATCACCGGCTCATCGCGTATAGCACCCATGGACATGCAAACGATCAGGCCCGGATGGAGACGATCATGGGGAGGAGAGTCCCGGAAGGCGTCCTCAACCGGCTGTGGCAGGATGGCGTGATCCAGCAGCTGATGGGCAGTGACCGTGCCATTCGAATCCAGGCAAAAACCGAAGTCGGCTTGGGTGACAGGGTCGCGATTGCGATTCGAAAGGGACAGAGCGTTCTAGGCTATATCTGGGTGCAGGAGGTGAATGAAAGACTGGGAGAGCAGGAGATGTCTTTCTTGCAGCAGGCCGCCCGTGCCGCCATGCCCCGGCTTTATCAGCGGCAAACCAAGCGCCGGCTTCAGGCGGAAAAAGCAAAAGAATTCTTCTGGGAGCTCCTCCTCGGAAACCTCGCGTTCCATCACGAGATTCAAGTGAAGGCGGAAGACATTGGCATCCGCTTGCCCAAGCCTTTTTCCATTTTTATCTTTGAAGCCGACTCGCCTCAAACGGAATCCGTGCAAAAAGAATTGACTTATTTGCTGGACAACTTAAAGGATTCCTTCCCTCTTACACAGTTTCCGCTGACCGTAACGGATCAAAAAAGACTCATTTTGATGGTCGGGGGAGGAGACAGCAAACGGGAGTTTCATGAGCGCTCCGTCGCTTTTGTAGAAGCGGTCCATCATCGGATCCGGGAGCGATTCGGGATCCTAGAGTTTGAGGGAGTGTTTGGTCAAGCCTACCAATCTTTTTCTCACACGGAGCAAAGCTACCATCAAGCATTGTCCGTTCTTCGCATGAAAAAAAATCTCCCTGAAGAGACCCGGGGCATTCACGGGTATGCCGATCTGGGAATTTATCGCCTGCTGCCCACCTTTGTGGAAAAAAACGAAGCGGAAGGATATAAGAACCTCAGGCTTCAGAAGCTCATAAGCTATGACAAGGAAAATCAGAGCAATCTCCTTGAGACGCTAGAAGTCTACTTTGATCACGCTGGAAGGATGAATGTGGCCGCGCAGCAGCTGCATATTCATCCTAATACACTGGCTTACCGCTTGAAGCGGATCAGCGAGGTTTCCGGATTGGACCTGGATGATCCGAATCAGAGGATTTCCATGTACCTGGATTTGAAAATGATGAAGCTTTTGAACTCCTAATCAGAGGAACAGCTTTCTATTTGGTAATTTCCACAAGGCACTCCGAAGTTTTTTTGAATTTTCCATAAGGTGACGGAAAAATCAATACCTTATAATGAATTTGTAAAGGCTAAAGAGAGCTAGGTCATTAGACAAAAGGAGCTGAACATCGAATGATAATTGGAGTTCCCAAAGAAATAAAAAATAATGAAAATCGCGTCGGTCTAACACCTGCGGGTGTTGCCGCTTTTAAAAATAGTGGACATGACGTATGGGTAGAAGCCAATGCCGGAACCGGAAGCGGCTTTACCGATGAGGATTACACAGCTGCAGGAGCCAAGATCGTAGCGTCAGCGCAAGAGGCTTGGTCGGCTGAGATGGTCGTTAAGGTAAAAGAACCGCTGCCAGAAGAATATGCCTATTTCCGCGAAGGATTAATTCTTTACACGTATTTGCATCTGGCTCCCGAGCCAGAGCTAACAAAGGCGCTGGTGGAGAGGAAAGTCATTGGCATCGCTTATGAAACCATTCAGCTCGATAACGGGTCTCTCCCCCTGCTGACCCCGATGAGCGAAGTGGCCGGAAGAATGTCGATCCAAATTGGTGCCCAATTCCTTGAGAAGTCCAAGGGCGGCAAAGGGGTTCTGCTTGGGGGCGTGCCAGGGGTAGCGCCAGGTGAAGTAGTGATTGTCGGCGGAGGAGTCGTAGGAACGAATGCAGCCAAAATGGCCCTCGGATTAGGTGCGAGCGTAACCCTCCTGGATATCAGTGCGGATCGCCTGAGACAATTGGATGATCTGTTCCAGGGGCGCTTGAAGACGCTAATGTCAAACAGCTATAACCTGGCGGAAGCGGTGAAGAAAGCCGACCTTCTTGTCGGAGCCGTATTAATCCCAGGGGCACGCGCACCACGCCTTGTGACCGAAGAAATGGTCAAAGCGATGCAGCCGGGTTCCGTGATCGTGGATGTGGCGATTGACCAGGGCGGGTCCATCGAAACGATCGACCGCATTACCACGCACACGAATCCAACCTATATCAAGCACGGCGTGCTGCACTATGCTGTGGCGAATATGCCGGGAGCGGTGTCCCGCACTTCCACCATTGCCCTGAACAATGTGACGGTCCCCTATGGGGTACTGATTGCCAACAAAGGCTGGAAGCAAGCTGCACTCGATAATAAGGCACTTGCAAAAGGAATAAACGTCGCAGACGGCAAAGTAACCTACAAGGCGGTCGCAGAAGCTCATGGCTACACTCCTGTTGCGATCGAGACCGTATTGAAGGGACAAAATATAGGAGTTTAAGGGTAACAAATGGACTGAAGGTGAAAGCCTTCGGTCTTTTTGTGTTATAATTTTACGTATTAAATTGAGGAGTGGATCGATATTGCTGAAGCGTTATTTCACGATACAAGGCTACGGCGAAACGGAGATTGAAATCAATCGATCCCGTTTCATTTGTTATGTCGAGCGTGTGGAAAGTGAGGAAGAGGCGCATTCTTTCATAGCTTCCATTAAGAAAAAGCACTGGGATGCTACGCATAATTGCTCAGCCTACATCATCGGCGAACATGACCAGATCCAGAAAGCCGATGATGATGGGGAACCGAGCGGTACAGCAGGCAAGCCCATCTTGGAGGTTCTTAAGAAAAATCATGTGAAGGATACGGCTGTAGTTGTCACTCGCTATTTCGGCGGGATTAAACTAGGTGCCGGAGGATTGATCAGGGCTTATGGGAAAGGGGCTTCGGAAGCCTTGAAGGCGGGAAAAATTGTGGAGAGGGTTCTCCATGATTTATATCAGTTCGAAATTGATTATACCTTTCTCGGAAAAATTGAAAATGAACTGCGAAGCAAGCCGGAATTTATCATCGATCATATCGGCTATTTGGACATGGTTACCGTATCGGTTCTAGTAGAATCGGGACAAGAAAGCTCTTTGATCACTTGGATGACAGATTTGACGAGCGGGCAAGTTAAAGTCTCCCAAGGAGAGTCTCGCTATATTGAGTTTGATAAAGAGGTTCAAGATACATAGCTTCCCCTTCTCCGGTTAGACTAACGGTAACGAAGTTAGGGAAGGATGATGAAGATGAGCGAGAAAAAAACACCGCAAAACGTCAGCCAGTGCATCGGGTGCGGGGACCCTTTAAAGGAAGCTGAGGAAAAGCTGAGGGACTTCCAGCTGGAAGCGTCGGAGGAAATCTACTGCCCCAATTGCAGGCATCAGAAGCATTTTGGAGTCGTTCACTCGGAATAATAAATTATGGCGGATTGATGTCGGGTTAGAAAAAACAGTTTACTCCTGAGCCCAAAGAATTTAAAATAGGTATGTGTGTTTATTGGGACAGTACTACATAGAAAGCTAATGGAGAGTGATCAACAATGGTTATGGTTTTAATTCTTCTCGCGACCGCACTGCTATCGGCGTACGGAATTTTGCAAAATAAGAAAACAGGGAACGTATTTGGATTGGCTTTCTCTGCCGTTTCTACTGCTGTCTTTGCGTTCTGTACCGTCCTTGCGCTGATAATCTAAACGAGTAACCGCTCCTGCTGGGAGCGGTTTTTTCAATAGGGAATAATGATAAAGAACCATGTGAAGGGGAGGAAAACGCAATGGAAGTCATAAAAATCAGTCCCCGAGGCTATTGTTATGGGGTCGTAGATGCCATGGTACTGGCTTTGCAGACGGCGAAAAATTTTGATTTTCCCCGTCCCATCTATATTCTTGGCATGATTGTTCATAACAGCCATGTTGTCGATGCTTTCGAAAGAGAAGGAATCATTACGCTGGAAGGTCCGGACCGCCTGAATATGCTGGAAAAGGTAGAAAAGGGGACGGTTATTTTTACCGCCCACGGAGTTTCTCCGGAGGTCAAGCAAAGGGCCAGAGCAAAAGGATTGACCGTTGTGGATGCGACATGTCCGGATGTGACGAAAACCCATGTTTTGATTAAGGAAAAGGTAGCGGAGGGCTATGATATCATCTATATCGGGAAAAAGGGCCATCCGGAGCCCGAAGGGGCGCTGGGGAACGCACCGGAGCATGTGCACCTGATCGAGAAGCCGGAAGATCTGGATAACCTGAACCTCCAAAATGATAAGATTATCGTTACGAACCAGACGACCATGAGTCAATGGGACATCAAGCATATCATGAACAAGTGTATCGCAAAATATCCTCATGCAGAAATCCACAATGAAATTTGCCTTGCTACCCAAGTAAGGCAGGAAGCTGTTGCAGAACAGGCGAAGGAAGCGGATTTGCTGCTTGTGGTAGGGGATCCGAAAAGCAATAACTCGAATCGCTTGGCGCAGGTATCCCAAGAAATTGCAGGCACAGAAGCCTATCGGATTGGGGATGTTACCGAGATAAAGCAAGAGTGGCTGAAGGGGAAAAAGAAAGTCGCCATTACGGCAGGCGCCTCCACTCCGACACCGATTACAAGGGAAGTTATCCACTACATAGAGCAATACGATGAAGCGGATCCATCCACATGGGAGATTAAGCGGACGGTAAATATGGAGAAGATTCTCCCGACCGTGAAAGAAAAAGCATAAGAACTAAGCCTTGTCATCTCATTAGGGTGGCGAGGCTTTTTTTTGTTTCTTGTGTTATATAATAATTTTAAAAAACTATTGCTGTTTTATATAGTTGTTGTTATAATACAGATAACAGAAAAACGTTGAAGGAGCTGGTTGTAATGGAACAGTGGAGACAATTCAGATGGTCTTATGAAAGTGAAGCTTTTGTAATAAGTGAAGCAGATCAACATTATTATGCCTGTAGATACCTAGATTCCACCATGGGATTCGTCATTGACAAGGATGCCTTTGACAGGCAGCTGAAAAAAGGCCGAATCCGTGAGTGCAGCAACAAAAGCATGGCGGTTTAAATCTACAAAAAGGCTGGAGGACCTTAAGAGGTTCTCCAGCCTTTTTTGCCTTGGGAGTTTTATTCGATAATCATTTTGCCTTTCCAAGCAGAAGGGGGAGCATAATAGGTATAGGTTCCCGCTTGGTTAGCCCGAAAAGTAAGGGTAGTCATATTTCCCTCCCCAAGATAAGGACTTTGCAGGTTTAAGCCTGGCACGGTGATCCGGTGCAAGCCATCAGCTTTATTGCTGATGACCAGTTGGACCTTTTCGCCTGCTGCCACTTTTAGGGTGGCAGGAATAAGACCATGTTCAGTAATGACAATGATCGGTGTAGCGGCTTGAACTGAGGTAATGAGGAACCAACTGAGAAAAAAGCATAAGGGAAAAACTTTTTTAAGTAATTTCATACATTTAGTATGCTCAGTTTGTTAAGCGGGCAATCGGAAAAGCCAATTCTTCCTGGGAAGAATCGAAATGCCCCCAGGCCATAATACCATTGAGGTATTTAATGGTAAATTTGCCCTCATAACCTGTGACGTCATAGGTTTGTCCCGGGATAAAATCTGCCGGATTCAGCAAATAGGATTTGGCCATATAAAATTTCTGCTCCAAAACAGCCGCTTCGGAGAAAAAGCCGGCTTGATGTTTCTTCATCGAAGCTTCCTTTAGCTTCAACAGCTCATGGTTAAGCTCCTCAACCGTCATCTCACTATATCTTCTTTCCACGATGTACCACCTACTTTATATTTTAAAGAAGCTTTTATTATTATAAACGATTTCGCCCTCTACACAATTATAACATTGACAATTAGTAAGAGAATTGAAAGAATATAACTAACGTAGTTACTATGTAGAAGTGGTTAATTGGATCGCGGAAAGGGGTGGAAAGATGGCGTCAGATAAATTAGTCCCAGAAATGGACGGTTTACTATATAAATTTACCGAATTATTAACCGGGGAAGCCACGGAAGAACGGGTAGAAATGGTTAAAGTATGGTCGATATACAGTCACATGCTGAAAGTCATGCCTCCGTTGGTGAAGCATTGGACCTCCGAAGAACAGCATCAAGAAGCAAAGCAAAAAATACGCGAGATTTTTGAAGAAATCCAGCGTTTGAATGAAGAAAACAAAAAGCAAATCCGCGAGCATCAAAGTGCCTTGAATAAAAACGAGTAGGTGTTTCCCTAAAAGGAACTCCCGTCAGGATTGGGTTTAATACCAAATCTAACGGGAGTTTTTTTGCTGCGGAATAAGAAAGTGTAAACTTCTTAGGATTACCCTCCTCATATCGCATAAAATTCCCTAGCTTTACATCAAGGGTAAACCCTCAAATTTGATAAAATAATTTTATCAAATTTGACCCGCAGGGTTGATGTAAAGTTAGGGAAAAGCTTCCTTTAAAGGTGGTCTGGCTACCCTGAATTGCACCAAAGAAGCTTTTTTTATTGAACAGAATAAGGGAACTGGCTGCTGTAATTGCTGAACTGTTGGTAGGCTTGGTCGAGCTTCTGCTGTTCTTCAGCCTCCAGCTTATACGCCCCTCTTTGGAACATGAGGTTAAACGCTTGGCGCTGGGCCATATGCGTCTCTGTCAGGATGGTCATGTAGTCCTGATGCAGGGCATCATGGCTGGCCTCTCGGACGGCTACGTTGATACTGTCTGTTAAATATTTTTCTGTAGCCAATATGTCATTGAGGAAGTCCCGGTCGTTCATTTGTGGTCCTTTTACTTTAGGTTCGTTGGCGGGTTTCGGATTAGAAATAGTCATTTGGCTTTGGTTTTGCTGTTGCACGAATCTCCCTCCCCTTTCATTTATTGGAACATTTGGGATTGCTGTCGGTTCTGTTGCTGTTGCGGAACGTTCATCATCTGCAGGGTGTTATTATTTTGACAATGCTTCAGAAGAAGGTTGTAGTGGCGCTGATGCATTTGTCCCAGGCGATCGATTTCCTGTTTCAATTGGGGATCTTGGACTTGGCTCGAAAAATGCGAGCATTTCTTGGTGGCATCCAGGAGCCAGGACATTGCATCTTTAAGGTAAAGCAAATCTTTCGTTGTAATCACTTGGGGAGGAGTCATCATTAATGGCTGTTGCTGCTGCTGCGGCGGCTGCATCGTGGTTTGCATCCGGGTCCCTCCTAGGAAATATTCTGGCAGGGGTAATGACTGCCTTCTTTTGTTTTTCCCTAGGTCATGGAATTGTAGACCGATTAGTATTTGCCACAGGAGGGAAGGTTTGAGGGGGAAAAAAGTGCCCCAAAATTTCGGGACACTTCCTGATTAGGTATGGGCTGGGATTTGGATCAGAAGGTCAGAAACTACGATCTTAACATGTTCCACTTCTAAATCCATATATTCAAGGAACGCAGAGTATATGTTTTGCTGGATGCGGCGCGCTAGCTCGTTTACATTTTGGGTAAGGGAAGCGGTAAGCACGACGTCCGCTTCAATAATCGGCGTATTGGAAATATCTACTCTCACCTTCCTGAATTCGTGAAGGAAAGGAAGGCTCTCGCAGCTTTGCATGGCAATTTTCTTCATGGCTGTTTCTGACACATGAATCCTGCCCGTCTGGAATTGAGGGTGGACAATGGTCGTTTCCCCGATTTCTTCCTTTTTGGGAGAGAAGATCCTATCGACCTGTGAAATGAGCCGGTGAATAAAGTCCTGTTCGACTTGAATCCTCGGAATCGGGATCACATGGCGCCCTTGGGTTCCGCGGTCAAACAAAGCGGCCTTGATCTCCGCAGAAGAGCGGATTTCCTCAATGTTGATATAATGATGGATCTCAGGAAGCTCAAGCGCCTGCTGGATTCGATGAATCATTTTCTTTGAGGTGCCCAAGATCAATAGCCGTTCGATTGGGTAGGTTTCTAATGCTTCTTTCACTGTGTCAGCATGCTCTGGCCAAAAGAAGATGGCTCTCTTTACCGCTTGTACAGTCGTTTTCTCGTATTTGGCGGATTGGCCAGCGACTTTCTTTCCCTGATAAATGAGCAAGCCATCATCTATGATGGCATTGATGTTATATTTATGGGCAAGAGTCAAGGCGCTTGTACTCTTGCCTGTACCGCTGGGGCCGTATAAGGCATAAATCTCCACTGCGTCGTACTCCTTTGTCCTTTTTGTTTTTATTTCCAGTATAGCAGAAAGCGGGGAAGAAAAGAGGCTGACTCAAAAGGAATCTTTTGAACAGCCTCTTATCAGCTTGAATTAGGATTTGGTTTCAGACAGGATGGCCCCTAGTTCCTTTGAGCGTTCTGTCGCTCGGAGGACGCAAGCTACCAAAGCCTCCTCAAAGCGATAGGAACGAAGCTTATCGAGTCCGGCTTGGGTCGTGCCGTTGGGAGAGGTGACCTTCTCCCGGAGTACCGCAGGATCTTCTCCTGTTTCCTTAAGCATATGCGCCGCACCGATCAAGGTCTGCAAAATGAGCTCGCGGGCTACCTGTTCATCGAGCCCCGCCTTCACGCCGCCTGCCAGCATCGCTTCGACTAAGTAATAGACATAAGCGGGGCCGCTTCCGGATAGTCCGGTGACTGCGTCCAATTGCTCTTCTTCGACGACGGCAACCATGCCGATGGATTCAAAGATATGTCTGGCGAGCTCCAGATGTACTTCTGTAGCCGTTTTCCCTTGGCACATCCCGGTGGATGATAGCCCTATGGTCGCGGATGTGTTGGGCATGGTCCGAATGACAGGGGCATTATGCCCAAGCAGGGAGGTAATGAAGGCAGTGGTAATCCCTGCCACGACGGAAATGATTAATTGGTTCGGATTGGTCAGATGTTTGATTTCTTTTACGGCTGACTCCACATCTTTTGGCTTCATCGCGAGGATGAGAATATCGGCTTCCTGGATGGAGCTTTCTTTTTGGTTAGCATCCGCAACGACCCCAAAATTATAAACCAATTCGTCCAGTCGGAACCGGTCGCTACGATTGGTGATGCTGACTGCGCCGGGTTTGATGATCCGCTTGTTGAGCATGCCTGCCAGAACAGCCTCCGCCATGGCCCCGGCGCCTATAAAACAAACTTTCTTATCAGATAGCATGGGTGATCCTCCCTCCTAGTCCTTGGATTTACTTTCGAATTTGGCCTTGCCCGTGCAACAGGTATTTGTAAGATGTCAGTTCCTTTAATCCCATCGGTCCACGGGCATGCAGCTTTTGCGTGCTTATGCCGATCTCAGCGCCAAATCCAAATTCGAACCCATCGGTAAATCGGGTGGATGCGTTATGGTAGACGGCTGCCGCATCGATATCCCGCAGGAATTGCTGGGCACTCTCTTGATTTTCCGTGACGATGCACTCGGAGTGTCCGCTTCCGTATTGTTCAATATGAGCGATCGCTTCATCAAGGCTATCTACTGTCCTAACAGCGAGTATGAGATCGAGAAACTCTGTTTCCCAGTCGGATTCGTCGGCAGCTTTCAGTCCAGGTACCAGGGCTAGGGTTTTCTCGCAGGCGCGAATTTCTACGCCTTTGTTCTGGAGCGTGTCAACAGTTTTCTGAAGATGCTCCGCTGCCCACTCCTTGTGAACGAGGAGGGTCTCTGCCGCGTTGCAGACGGCAGGGCGCTGGGTTTTGGCGTTGATGATAATGTCAAGGGCCATATCCGCCTGGGCGCTTTCATCTATATAAATGTGGCAGTTCCCCACGCCGGTTTCCAAAACCGGTACGGTGGCGTTTTGCACCACGTGGGAAATTAAACCAGCTCCGCCACGCGGAATCAATACATCCAGGTATTGGTTCAGGCGAAGCATTTGATCCGAGGTTTCGTAAGAAGTATCCTCAAGCAATTGTACGGCTTCTTTTGGCAGTCCCGTTTCATCCAATGCAGCTTGGATCAAGCGAATAATGGCTTTGTTGGAATGAAGGGCCGATGAGCTTCCCCTAAGGTAGGCCGCATTTCCTGTCTTCAGGCAAAGAGCCGCAGCGTCTACCGTAACGTTGGGACGAGCTTCATAAATAATCCCCGCTACCCCTAAAGGGACGCGAACTTTTTCGATAAGGAGCCCGTTGGGCCTTGTGAAAGACTCTATAACCTCCCCGACAGGATCCGGAAGCTCGATGACCTGTCGCAGTCCTTCCGCCATATCCTGAATCCGTTTTTCATTTAAGGTAATGCGGTCAATCACCGCGTTAGGCGTATTGTTTTCACGAGCTTTTTGCAAATCTTTCTCATTTTCGGAGATCAAGCCCAGGGCGTTAGTCAAAAGCTGGTCAGCGATCGCTGCCAAGGCCCGGTTCTTTTGCTCGGTCGTGGCTTTGTTTAGTTCCTTTGCAGCTTTTTTGGCTGCGATGCCTTTCTCTAATAGTTCGCTCATGTGATTTCCCTCCAGTCATAAGATACCCATTCATCCCGATGGATTACTTCCGGCTTCGTTCCGCCGGTCTGGGTCATGGCATACTCAGACGAATTCCCTTTTACTTGTTCTACGAGCACAGAAGAGTAATTGACAAGCCCCTTGCCGATGCGCTCGCCGAAGGAGGTAATGACCTCGACGACGTCGCCTTTATCAAAGTTTCCTTCCACGGCTGTGATACCGGAGGGGAGAAGGCTCTTGCCTTGCTCCTGAAGGGCCATTTTCGCCCCTTGGTCCACGATCAGGCTGCCTTTGACATCCGCGTGAAACGCAATCCACTGCTTTTTATTCTTCATGGTAGAAAGGGAGGAAGAGCCGAAATAAGTGCCTTTCCCTTCGCCTTTTAGAACATTGTACAATTTTTCTTTGCCGCTTCCCTGCCCGACAAACACCTTGACGCCAAAGGATAGGGCCGTTTTCGCCGCTATGATTTTAGATCTCATGCCCCCGGTTCCTACTTTGGAACCGGATCCGGTAGCCATTTCTTCAATAGCCGGAGTGATTTTTTCAATATAATCCAGCTTTTTCGCATTCGGATTGGTACGCGGGTTGGAGTCATACAAGCCATCCGTATCCGTCAGGATGATGAGCAGATCGGCATGCAGCGCTCCTGCGACCAAGGCGGAAAGCATATCATTATCGCCGAAGGTAAGCTCCTCGATCGCCACGGTATCATTCTCGTTGATGATGGGTATGGCGCCTCTCTGGAGCAGGGCGGATAACGTATTATGCGCATTGATGAATTGCTTACGGGTAGAGAAATCCCGGCGAGTCAGCAGAATCTGCGCGACAGGAATCTGGTATTTGGAAAAGGCCTGGGCATAGGTGTGAATGAGCATCCCTTGCCCGACCGCTGCTGAAGCTTGCTTCATCTCAATGGAAGTGGGCCTGCTGTGAAAGCCGAGCAGAGTAAAGCCTGCAGCTACAGCGCCGGAGGAAATGAGTACGACCTCATGTCCCATCTCCTGCAGATAAGCTAGGGCGCTAACATGATCTTCAAGTTTATCTATGGATAAGCCGCCTTCTTCCTCGGTTAAAGAGCTGCTTCCGATTTTTACGGCAATTCGGCATTTTTTCTTTTCCAGAAGTTTATCCATCTTTAGGTTCACTTCCTTTCTCGTTCAGTATAAATAAAATAAACCCTTACATCCCTTAGAAAAAAGGACGAAAGGGTTTTGCTTCCGCGGTACCACCTTATTTTGGCATAACTGCCCACTCAGACGTTGATAACAGGGGACGTCCCTGTCCAGGTTATTTCCCTGGATGCTCTGGGGCGGGTACAGAAAGGCAATAGCGACAACGGCTTGCAGCCTGGGCCGTTGCTCTCTGGTTCGCATGACACTTCCTGGTTCCCCATCATTGCAAATAGCATAATTGAATATACTTTATAATTATGCATGAGGGCAGGAAAAATAGTCAAGATAAATTCAATAATTTTTTGCTGATGCGGCGGTCGCCAAAAACTGACTTTGCCTTGACATAGAAGGAACAGGCAAATACAATTGATATGTTACAACTGTAGTCATAGTTTTTACTAGAAAATAAAATCAGTCACTAGTGGTTTTAAGGAGATAAATAGGGTTTGAAAGGGGTTTAAGAATGGAAACGTCCGCAACTTATAATCAGTCGGCGACGGAGGAAGCGGAGGACAGGGTGCTGCAGCCTATATCCTGGAGAGATTACATTGAAGTCACGAAGCCGGGAATAGTCAAGTCAAACCTGATCGTCATCGTTACCGGCTTCTGGTTAGCATCAGCTTGGTCGGATTCGTTTAGCTTTTTGCTTTTTTTGGTAACGGTCATCGGGAGCTCGCTCGTGATGGGCGGGTCTTGCGTGCTGAATAATTACCTGGATCGGGATCTGGACCTGAAGATGGAGCGCACTAAGGATCGCATTATTGCTTCAGGACGAATGAGTGCCCGATTTGCTTTGATTTATGGCATGGCGCTCATTCTCGTTGGAACGACCATGCTGGGCATCTGGGCCAATTCCTTATCGGCTTTGCTCGGGTTGATTGGTGCTTTTGTCTATGTTGTAGTGTATACCGCATGGATGAAAAGAACGACTCACCTAAATACGGTAGTCGGGGCTATCTCCGGGGCCATGCCGCCGATCATCGGCTGGGCGGCCGTCACGGGAAACCTGGAAGAGGGAGCTTGGATCCTATTCGCTTTCTTATTCTTATGGCAGATTCCTCATTTTCTCGCTTTGGCCATCATGAAGTCAGATGATTACCGCACGGCGGGATACCAGATGCTTCCCGTCGTAAAGGGATTTCTTGAAACGAAAAGACAGATTCTCATTTGGACTGCAGCGCTCGTGCCCGTTTCGCTGTTCCTATACGCGGTTGGCGTAGTAGGCAAGATTTACTTTGTAACAGCTACCGTCCTCGGATTGGGTTGGCTGGCTCTTGCGGTTGCCGGATTTTTCGCAAAGGATGTCATGAAATGGGCACGTCAGATGTTCGCCTATTCTCTCATCTATCTCGTGCTTCTATGCATAGTGATGATGGTCAATGCGCTATAAATTTAAAATGTACTGCAGTAATGAAACCTCGCTGGCATGGCGGGGTTTCTCTATGGAATGGGAAAGTTTAATATAGGATTGCAGGTGAAAAATGAATGAAACGGCGCTTTAGAGATCCGCGGGAGGAGAGGTATCGTTTCTATACCTTAATTTTGTCCGTAGCGGTGGCCGGACTGAGTCAAGGGCTGACCTTGCCGCTGCTTTCGATCTTGATTGAGAAGGCCGGACATTCCTCCGTATTAAACGGCTGGAATGCTGCAGCCTTGTATATTGGGATGCTTGTTGCCTCGTTCTGTGTAGAAAGGCCTCTTCGCCGCTTTGGATACAAGCCGATGCTCTTAGCCGGGATGATCATTGTAATGCTTGCATCCCTATTGATCCCCCTATGGCAAAGCCTAATTTGGTGGTTTGCTTTGCGCTTTCTGATCGGGGGTGGAGACAGTGCCTTGCACTACGCGTCACAGCTCTGGATTACTTCGACGAGCAGTGAATCGAACAGGGGGAAAAATATCGCGATGTATGGATTTGCCTATGGTGCGGGTTTCAGTATCGGTCCGTTTGGGGTCAATCTATTGTCCATAGGTGTGTGGGTTCCTTTTCTGCTCGTCGCTCTTTTTTACATCCTATCGTTTGTTTTGGTGCTTCGCTTAAGCAACGACTATCCGGAACAAGCGGCAAAGCAAGAGAAAACCTCTTATCTCCGCACGGTTTCTTTGGGCTGGTATGCCTTGATCCCCGCCTTCCTCTACGGTTATATGGAAGCGGTCATGAACGGCAGCTTTCCCGTCTACGCTTTGCGTACGGGAATCTCTGAAGGATGGGTTTCTGTTATGCTTTTCTCGTTTGCGGGAGGAGCCCTCTTAACTCAGATGCCTTTAGGCATATGGAGCGATCGCGTCGGGAGAAAGAAAGTGCTCATGGCAGCTGGGGCGATTGGTGCTGCAGGGTTTGCTTCCGTTCCCTTGGCGGGAGATAAGGCGGCACTGATCCTATTCATCTTTGCCGTTACGGGTTGTTCTGTCGGTTCCTTCTTTTCCCTGGGATTGGCCTACTTGCTGACACGGTGCCAAGGCATATGCTCCCGAGTGCCAACGTGCTGGCCGCCATGCTGTTTAGCATAGGCAGTATGATTGGACCGGGCATGGCTGGGATGGGAATCCAATATATTCACCCGAACAGCCTTGTTTTACTTTTTAGGGTTCGTATTCGCCGCATTCTTTTTCCTTGGATTCCGCGCAAGGCAGACCCATAGCAAGTCGGAACAGCAGCAAGAAAGCGCCATATAGTGGGATCTTGACCAATCTTGGATGATTGCGTTATGATCATAAATGAGCTAGCCACTAGATAAGATTAATAGTCTTGCCGATGAAACCGACTCCTGGAAGGAGAGGATGAAGGAGGCAAGGCTTTTCTTTTTTTGCCATGACAAAAAAATCATTAATTGTTCGGTTGCTTGGCACCGGCCAAGTTTTCGGGTTGAGGAGGAAAACGATGAGCTATAGCGGATTTTTGAAGGGCTTGACCCATGAATATAAGAGCCCGATTGTTTATCAGCTGCCCTTGGGTGAAGATTGCGTAGTATTGAATGACTGGTTGGGGAAAACCGTGCGCTTGAGCTTCCTGGGTGAAATGGAGTGTACGAACTGCGGGAGAAAGATAAAAAAAACCTTTAATACCGGTTACTGCTATCCCTGTGTGATTTCTTTGCCGGAGACGGATCTGTGCATTGTGAAGCCGCATGAATGCCATTATCATGCCGGAACATGCCGCGATTCGCAGTTTGGGGATACGCATTGCATGATTCCCCACTATGTCTATATTGCTGTCAGCAGCGGGATAAAAGTGGGCCTTACCCGCAAAAGCAATGAAATGAAGCGGTGGGTTGACCAAGGGGCTATTCAAGCCATTCCGATCGCGGAAGTTCCCAATCGGAAGATGGCTGGAGAGCTTGAGGTTGCATTGGCTGCACATTTCCCGGATAAAACGGATTGGCGAAAAATGCTTAAAGGCGAGGCCGAGCTTCTCGATTTGCTGGAACTGAGAGAAACCGCGTTTTCCTATTTCCCGGAAGAGTTTAAGCCTTATGCGATCCGCGAAGAGCAATGGGTCGAAGTTGTCTATCCGATGATGGAGTCGGTAGGGAAGGTAAAGGCCTATAACCTGGACAAGCAGCCCGAGGTGGAGGATCGATTGATTGGGATTAAGGGGCAATACTTGATTTTTGAGCAAGCCGTGCTGAATATCAAAAAGTATACGGGGTATAAAATAGAAATTTCAGCATAAGAGCCCTTTTCTGCACTAAAAGAACTGGATATGGGAATGGCTTATTGTGTATGATAGGCTAGTAAACGCTAGCGAATTTTACCGCTGAATATGGTAAAATAATCTAGATCATACATAAGGAGGTTTCATGGATGAGCTATCCAGCCGAATTAAGGTACAGCAAGGAACACGAATGGGTTCGTGTTGAAGGAAACAAAGCGTATGTTGGTATTACTTTCTTCGCTCAGTCTGAGCTAGGGGACATTGTGTTCGTGGAGCTTCCATCCGTAGGGGATGAAGTGGTTCAAGACAGCTCTTTTGGAAGTGTCGAGTCTGTAAAAACCGTATCTGAGCTTTATGCTCCAGTTAGCGGGAAGGTTCTTGAAGTCAATGCGGAACTGGAAGATTCTCCTGAACTTGTCAATGAATCCCCATACGAGAAAGCCTGGATGATTGTGGTTGAGCTAGAAGATCCATCCCAGGTCGATGGGTTAATGACGGCTGATGAATATGAAAACATGGTTAAGGAAGACTAAGACCATCCTCTTTTAAGGAGATGATGGATTATGGCTGATTTATCACCGCGCACGGATATCACCGAAAGAATTCGGGGTGAGATTAGGGAGAATGCCATTATCTTGACCATGCATGGCAAGCCTATTGGGCATATTCCTTTTGACGCTTCATGCGTCCTGATGGACCAGGGTTATGAAGTGGATGATCAGCGCATTTTCCGTGTCGACAATACAGGTATTCCACAGCCCTCGCAATATGTGGACTGCGAAAACGGCTGGTGCTAATAAGCACCGGCTATTTTTTATTTTATTTATTGCCTCCTTCCATCTAGCAATCCACTTGCTTTTCCTTCCATTCACCCCAACATTTAAACCTAGGAAACCGGAATACTCCCCATTAAAATAGAATATAAATGAACAAAGTTTCGGCCAACTTTAAGATCATCCAATGGTTGGGGAAATGAAGGGGAGGAGATCCAATGAGTTTCTGTTGTGGAGCGAGTATGATTGGAGCGCTCGGCAGCCTGCGTCACCACAAGACCTATGTCAATAATGTACCGATACTTCACTGTCCGGTTTGCAATCGGATCGACGTACACCCTACTGTAGAAGAAGAATTTGAAATCTTGTCGGAGTACGCCCAAACGGATGATACGCCTGAAGTGGACTTCAAAGAGTATGTAAACAGCGAATCACTGAAAAATATTTTTGAAAATTGTACAGTTATTGATGAAGGGCGAATCGATGAAGTATACCGACAACAAATCGATTCCGCTTTAGACCTTCTTTCTGTGGCAAAGCAATTGAAAGACCGCGAATGGGAAGACACGCTTAAAAAGAGATTAAATCGATTAAGCGAGCGCCTAAATAGATGGAAAAGCCAAAAGCAAAGATAAGACCAAAGGGTGATAGTCTTTCCATATCGGGAAGGCTATCATTTTTTTAGGGACTAGTATGTACCTCCATGAGTTTACATCCTTAATCCGCATAAATTCCCCAGCTTTACATCAACCCTGCGGGTCGAATTTGAGAGTTTACCCACCCCTTGATGTAAAGCTTGGGAAAAAAGCTTCCTCAAAAGGTCGCCTGGCTTCCCAGAAATTTCCTTAATGAAGCTTTTTTTCATAGACGGACACAAAGCAAAACGTCCATACGAATAACTGTGGTGTGAGGTGAAAACATGTTTTTAACCCGCTTCCTAGGAAAGCGTTCTTCACAACCGTCGGCAGCCAAGATTGAACTTGAAGAGGATATCCGCTTGGCTCAAAACGGGGATTTGGACGTTAGAAATCAATTAATCAGCAATTATACGCCGTTTATTTCACAGGTTGCCTCGAAGGTGTGCAAACGATTTATAGATCCTTCCCGAGACGACGAATTCAGTGTGGCCATGGAAGCATTTGATGAGGCGATCAGCAAATATACAATAGGGAAAGGGAGTTCTTTTCTTTCTTTTGCTGACCTTGTTATACGCCGACGAATCATCGATTATATACGAAAAGAATCGAGACATCGCGGTCAATTGTCATTCGAACATACGATCGACGGAGAAGAGGAATCCGATCTCTCTCCCGTCGAGACGCAGGCTTCAATTCAGCGGTATCAGCTTGATTTTGAAGCCCGCCTGAGGCGTGAGGAAATTGAGCATTACAAAGAGAAATTGGCGGAGTTCAAAATCGACTTGATGGAGCTTCCGGAAATTTCCCCTAAGCATGCCGATGCCAGGCAAAATGCCATCCAGGTGGCCAGGGCCCTCGTAAGAAGCGAAAGGCTCAGGTCTCTATTTACAGAAAAAAAGAAGCTCCCGATGAAAGAGTTGATGAACGAAGTGGAAGTCAGTCGGAAAACAGTGGAACGCAATCGGAATTATATTGTTGCTATCATCCTTCTGCTTATGGAAGATTACCAGTACCTCCAAAGTTACCTGCAAATTGAAGAGAAAGGAGGGTGCGTTGCCGTTGAATAAGGGTATTGTCATGGAATCTGGGGAAAAGTGGACGGTTGTCCTTACTCCGCATGGTGAATTTGTAAAAATCCCGGCACACCCTCACCACCTGGAAGGTAGGGAAGTTTTTTTTCATCCGGCTGCAGTAGGTGCCACTTCAGTCAAGAAGAGTAGAATCCCCAAATGGGCAAGAGGCCTTTCCGCTGCGGTTGCCTGTTTGCTTCTACTTATTACGGTGTTCCCTTTTGGGGGAGGGACATCTGCCTACGCAGCGGTAACCATCGATATTAATCCCAGCATCGAGCTCGAAGTGGACCGGGATACTCTGGTTATTAACGCTAGTTCCCTGAATGAAGAGGGACAGGAGATCCTGCAAGCCTTTGACTGGAAAAACAAGCGGTTAACCGTCGTTACGGTGCAGATAGTTGAGATAGCCGAGCAAAAGGGCTATATGAATGCAGAGAACCGAGTGCTTATCACAACAACATACTATGAAGAGGAAAACGAAACAAAGAAAACGATTGAACCTCTTTTAGAAGAAGTGACAGAATCGGTCAGCACGGAAAATGAAGTTACTTTTGTCATCGTTGAAGGCAAAAAGGAGTGGCAAGAAGAGGCGAAAGAAAAGAAAGTCCCGCCAGGAGCCTATATGCTCGTCAAGCAGGCTGAAGAGCAAGGGATCCAGCTTACGGGCGAAGAGGTGAAAAGCGGGGAGCTCGATCAGCTTCTTCCTGTAACGGGAGTGAAGGTCATCCCTGTCAAAGCCAAGAAAGAAAAGGACAATAAGCGGGATAAAGATAAAGAGGAAAAGGAAGAAGATAAGGATAAAGGAAAAATGATCGAGAAGCCTTCTTCTGGGCAGAAATCTGATATTCCGGATTCTACCTCACCCCAAGCACCGGTGTTAGAAAAAAAGAAGGAAAAAGAGGAGAAGGAAGAGCGGGAGAAGGATCAGGATAGATCGGAACAGAAAAGACAAGATGCGGAAAAAAAGCAGGAAAAGAAAGAACAATCGAATCAAGATCAAGAGAAGGAGGCGCCGGGAAAGGTGCCTCCTAAAGTGCAAGAAGAGAACAAAATTCCTAATAATGGGAAGAATAAGGAATCTGATGATCGGGATGACGACGATCGCAAAGCTAAGGATAGAGATAGCGAAAAAGAAACAAATCATTCCTGGAACCAGGATCGTGGCAAAAAGGAAGATAACGATTAAAAAGCGGGGCGTAAGTTCGATGATGAACTTGCGCTTTTTTTTAGGCAAAAATGGAAGAGCGCGTCCCTCTTGCATCTATGCCTGTAAAGGTTTGCGGATTAAAGTCATCCCAATAGGTCGCATTGGACAGGATAGCTGGCTGGTCCCGAGTGAGGTCTTTATATTGGCATTCGCTCAGATATTGATAGGCAAAGCGATTCAAGAAGCGGATCCTCCAGATTCGTTTTCCTTGCATGGAGATAAAATAGGATGTAAGTTTCTCGCATTGTACTTCCTGCTGATTAACGACCTTCTGGCAGGGCGGACAATAAAACTCCATTTTCATACCTCCTGAAAAAAATATCTTTCTATTATTATACATTATATTGGATAGTCTTGGATAAAAAAGGTGATGTTTAATTCACAATATTCCGTCTAAGATGCATATAATACTATACAGCTCTCTATTAAACGACGGGAGTGAGAGTGGGATGTTTAAAAGGAGTAAAGAAGACTGGTTGATCTTTTGGATATCTGTCCTTCTATTCGCGTTGTTGGTCATCGGTTCGCTTTACACCTGAGAACGGCCTGGTATCAGGCCGTTTATTTTTTACTGTAAGAATTGATAACTTCGATATATCAATTGACAGCACGAGGAAAACTTGTAGTTTTCTTGTTAGGGGGGGGCAGCCGCCCTAAGTCATAAAACTGTAATAGTGGGCAACATCGGTGACCATGTTACGATGGGGGAAGATGGAGAGGAGTGGATTTTATTTGCTTGCGACCGTTTTTATCCTGCAAATATGTCTATATATATTTATAATCATTCATATTGTTCGTTCCAAATATAATAAATCTGCTGTCTCGAGGATTGATCCGCGGTATGATACATCTCTGTGGAGAGGCAAGGTCAGAAGTCTAAGGGATGGGAGCATTTTCATTGCGGGGAAATCGATGCGGTTGTTTATAGTGAAAGCTTTTTTCTAGGCTACGCTGAACAAGGGTATCCGCTTGTTGCTATACCTTATTATCAGCTCCTTGAGATTCATACCTATCCGGAGAGAATGGATGTGATCATGTGGGCGCCAAACAAAAATGGAAAAAGATTAATCAGTATAAACGGAGAAACGAATCAAATGATAAGACTGGCAAGCAAAATACAATTTCTTTTGAGAAAACGCAAAAAAGAGTGCGAAGTGTAAATGGTGG
Organism: Ammoniphilus soli; assembly: GCF_040813775.1. NCBI lineage: Bacteria > Bacillati > Bacillota > Bacilli > Caryophanales > Paenibacillaceae > Ammoniphilus > Ammoniphilus soli. The sequence continues at coordinate 34,955 of NZ_JBEGDL010000004.1, read as the reverse complement.
AGGATTCGGACACATTTTTGTCACATTACACTGGAGTATAGATTATAATTTATTGTGGACTATTTGTTCAAATGTGTTATACTAATGATCATAGAGAAACGACAATTAGGATCTATTTAGATGGAAAATCGGGAGGAACGACAAATGGATACAAAGCTTAGCTTAGAAGTGAATGAGGTATTAGCTGCGGGGAAAACGCACTTTAATCTATCAGTACCTCAATTAGTAGAAGCAGCCATTCGAAAAGGGGAAGCAACTCTTACTGAAAGCGGAGCCCTTCGAGCTGAAACAGGCAAATATACTGGTCGCTCTCCCAAGGATAAATTCATTGTTGATGAACCCTCTGTTCATGATAAGATTGCCTGGGGATCGGTTAACCAGCCTATCGACGCGGCGAAGTTCGATAAACTATATCAAGATGTGCTTGAATACTTAAACGGAAAAGAGCTTTTCGTTTTTGACGGATTTGCCGGTGCAAATGAGACATACCGTTTGCCTATTCGCGTCATTAATGAATATGCTTGGCATAATTTGTTTGTCCACCAGCTTTTCGTGAGACCAACACAAGAAGAACTGAAATCTCATGTGGCAGGCTTTACAGTAATCGCAGCACCTGGTTTTGAAGCTAGACCTTCCGTTCATGGAACGAATTCGGAAACCTTTATCATCGTCAGCTTCTCCAAGAAAACCGTTATCATCGGCGGAACGAAATATGCGGGTGAGATGAAGAAATCGATTTTCAGCGTAATGAACTATTTATTGCCTGAACGACAAGTCATGCCGATGCACTGTTCTTCTAATGTAGGAGAAAAGGGAGATGTAGCGTTATTCTTCGGTCTTTCCGGAACAGGAAAAACAACGCTTTCCGCTGATCCTGCTCGCCGCCTTATTGGAGATGACGAGCATGGCTGGTCTGATCTAGGCGTGTTCAATATCGAGGGAGGTTGCTATGCAAAGTGCATTAATCTTTCTGAAGAAAAAGAACCACAGATCTGGAATGCCATTCGATTCGGTTCTGTATTGGAAAATGTAGTTGTTGATGAGCAAACGCGTATTCCTGATTATGACAACGGAAGCCTAACAGAAAATACGCGTGCGGCGTATCCGGTTGACTTCATCCCAGGTGCAATGATTCCAGGCGAAGCAGGTCACCCTCAAGTTATCGTTTTCTTGACGGCTGATGCGTTTGGTGTGCTTCCTCCAATTTCTAAGCTGACTAAAGAACAGGCAATGTACCATTTCCTTTCTGGCTATACCAGTAAGCTTGCTGGCACAGAACGTGGGGTAACTGAGCCGGAAGCTACGTTCTCCACTTGCTTTGGAGCTCCGTTCCTGCCTTTGCAGCCAAGCGTTTATGCTGAAATGTTAGGAGAAAACATCAGCAAGCATAATGCCCAAGTTTATCTTGTTAACACAGGATGGTCTGGTGGCCCTTATGGAATCGGAAAAAGAATGAACTTGAACTATACAAGAGCTATGGTGACGGCTGCAGTAAACGGCAGCTTGAAGGAAGCAGAATATGTGAATGACCCTATCTTTGGCTTAGCTGTACCTCAAGCGGTAGAAGGCGTGCCTAGCGAAGTGCTTTTGCCAAGAAATACATGGGAAAATAAAGAAGCTTATGATCAGAAAGCAAAAGAACTTGCTTCCCGTTTCGTGAAGAACTTTACGAAATTCGAAGGCGTGGCAAAGGAAATTGCTGAAGCAGGGCCAAAAGCTGAATAATGAAAAAATAAGGCACCGAGAATTCGGCGCCTTATTTTTTAGTTAGCTTTAGGTTTTTTCCTGCCAGGATTGGATAACAGTGGTATAATAATGGACGGACTGTAGAGTGGCTTTCTCTAGAACTTAACTGGATAAAAAACGGTTAATCTGACACTTGATGCAAATACTAAACAATAGTACCATTAGGCAGAAATAGACAACCTTACCTAGAATGCTTGTAATGCTCGGGCACACTTTTTAAACAAAAATATTTAAAAAATATACAAATAGTGTTTCCTTGATTTAATTATCTGTTATACTATATATTATAAAAGAGCTGATAATCAATTGAGAATTAGTTACATTTGTTTCCAGTTCTGATTGAGGTTCGAATGGAATGGAGGATGAAGGTTCATGTCACAAGTACCGCATTTGAAAATAGAAGATTTACGGGTTTCTGTTGAAAATAAAGAAATCCTCAAGGGGTTAAACCTCGAAATAAAGGGTGGAGAAGTTCATGCCATCATGGGTCCGAATGGTACGGGGAAAAGTACATTGTCTTCTGCTATCATGGGTCATCCCAAGTATGAAGTGACCAGTGGGGCTGTAACCCTGAACGGGGAAGATGTCCTTGAAATGGAAGTGGATGAGCGTGCACGCAAAGGACTTTTCTTGGCTATGCAATATCCGAGCGAAATCAGCGGTGTCACGAATGCCGATTTCCTCCGCAGTGCGATTAACGCCCGCCGTGAAGAAGGAAATGAAATTTCTCTAATGAAATTCATCCGCGAGATGGAAAAGAAGATGAAGACATTAGAAATGGATGAAGCGTTCAGCCATCGCTACCTAAACGAAGGATTCTCCGGCGGGGAAAAGAAACGCAATGAAATTCTGCAGATGATGATGCTGAATCCGCAGATTGCGATACTTGACGAAATTGATTCCGGTTTGGATATCGATGCGTTAAAGTTCGTAGCCAAAGGGGTAAATGAGATGTTAAGCCCTGAGCTTGGCGTTCTTGTGATTACTCACTATCAGCGCCTATTGAACTATATTAAGCCGGATTTTGTTCATGTTATGATGCAGGGTCGAATCGTAAAATCTGGCGGTCCGGAACTAGCGGAGCGTCTAGAGGCTGAGGGTTATGACTGGATTAAGGAAGAGCTGGGAATCGTAGACGAAACCGTTGGCGCTGAAGCGTAGAGGGGGTGCTGACATGAGCGTGGAAACAAAATTGAAATTCGACCGTGAAGCCATTACCCAATATTCGAAGCAATCCGGTGAGCCGGAATGGATGACCAGCCTTCGTTTGCAAGGGTTTGACCAATACTCTCAGTTGCAACTTCCGAAGTTGGAAAAGATTAAATTAGATAATTGGAATGTAGATGGATTTGTTCCTTTCGCAACACATGCACCTGTTGCGGAAACCAATGCTTTGCCTGAAGAAATCCAGGCTCTGATTGCCCAAGGAGAGGGAGAGCAGAAGGCCATACTGGTTCAGCGCGATGCCTCTGTGATTTATACTTATATTCCAGAAGCGCTAAGAAGCCAAGGAGTCGTGTTTGGAGACTTGCAATCTGCACTGGCTACGCATGGAGAAATGATTCAAAAGCACTTCATGCAAAAGGATAGCAAGGTGAATTCCCATAAGCTATCAGCGTTGCATGCTGCGGCTTGGAGTGGCGGGGTGTTCCTTTACGTACCGAAGAATGTGGAGGTTAATATTCCAATCCAGGCTGTATTCTATGCTACGGGGAAAGATGCAGGATTATTCCCTCATGTGCTGATTGTGGCTGAAACTCACAGTTCCGTTTCCTATACAGATACGTACCTGAATTTGGGTGAAACGGAAGGAATCCACAATGGAGTGGCGGAAGTACACGTCGGTCCTGGAGCAAAGGTGAAGTATACATCCGTTCGCACGTTTGAACAATCCGTAACGGATTATATCCATCGCCATGCTACCGTAGAAAACGATGGCCGCATGGAGTGGGTTTTAGGAGAAATGAACGATAGCAATACCGTGACGGAGAATTCAACTCATCTTTTAGGGAATGGATCAACATCAGATTCCAAGCTTGTTACGATCGGTTCAGGAACTCAAAGGGAGAGTGTGGTCTCTAAGGTCGTTCATACCGGCAAGCATTCCGACAGCCAAGTTTTGGTAAAAGGGGTACTTAAGGACGAGGCAACAGCCATCTTGAACGGCGTTACCTTCATTGAGAAAGGGGCAACCAAATCCAATGGGGAGCAAGCTGAAAATGTCCTCATGCTTAGCCCTAAGGCCCGTGGGGATGCCAATCCCATTCTTCTCATCGATGAAGATGATGTAAAGGCGGGTCACGCGGCCAGCGCTGGACAGATCAATCCAATGCAAATCTTCTATCTCATGTCCCGCGGGATCAGCAAGAAGGAAGCTCAGCGCTTGATCATTGATGGCTTTGTAGCGCCTGTGGTCGATGAGATTAAGCAACCGGGTGTGAAGGCTCTTCTGGAGAGGACTATCGAGAGGAAAGTATCACAATGAATATAAAAGAGATAAAGTCCCAGTTTCCTATTCTAAATCAAGAAGTCAATGGACATCCGTTGGTTTATTTGGATAGTGCGGCTACCTCTCAAAAGCCGATCCCTGTCATTGAAGCGATTGAGGATTATTATCGCAGATATAATTCTAATGTGCACCGCGGCGTTCATACATTGGGAACGTGGGCGACTGACGCTTACGAAGGCGCGAGGGAGAAAGTAAAAAAATTCATTAATGCCAAAGAATCAGCGGAGATCATATTTACACGCGGTACGACGACTTCGCTCAATATCGTTGCGAATTGTTATGCCCGCGAATTCCTAAAGGAGGGCGATGAAATCGTCACTACCTTAATGGAGCATCACAGCAACTTGATTCCATGGCAGCAAGCAGCGAAGCGCACAGGCGCAACGCTGAAATATATTCCTTTACAGCCAGATGGTACCGTGAAGCTGGAAGATGTGGAAGCTGCGATCACAGAGAAAACTAAGCTCGTATCGATTGCCTTCGTCTCGAACGTCATGGGGACCATTCATCCGATCAAGGAAATCGCTGAAATTGCCCATCGCAATGGAGCTTTGATTTGTGTGGATGCAGCTCAAGGGGCGCCCCACCTGAAGATCGATGTGCAGGATCTTGACTGTGATTTTCTTGCCCTATCCGGACATAAGATGGCTGGCCCTACTGGGATTGGCGCTTTATACGGAAAGCGGGCCCTGCTCGAGAAAATGACTCCCTATGAATTTGGCGGAGAAATGATTGATTTTGTGGAGCTTTATGATTCCACGTGGAAAGAACTCCCCTGGAAGTTTGAAGGGGGAACGCCAATCATTGCAGGGGCCATTGGATTAGGTGCAGCGATTGATTTTCTGCAGCAAATCGGCATGGATAATATTGAGCGCCATGAGAAACAGTTGGTTGGATACGCTATGGAGCAGCTTCGCCAGGTAGACGGATTGACCATTTTTGGACCAGAAGAGCGGAGCGGTCTGGTTACGTTCAATCTTGATGATGTCCACCCGCATGATGTGGCAACGGTATTGGACGCTGAAGGAATTGCTGTCCGGGCCGGCCACCATTGCGCCCAACCGTTGATGAGATGGCTTAACGTAACGGCAACGGCACGTGCAAGCTTCTATATATACAATTCGGAAGAAGATATTGACGCGCTGGTGAAAGGCTTAAAAAAGACAAAGGAGTATTTCGGAAATGTCTTCCTTGGATGATTTATACCGCCGCGTGATCATGGATCATTACCAAAATCCGCGCAACCGCGGACAGCTTGACGATGATGGTTCAGTTACCGTTAACTTGAATAACCCGACCTGTGGGGATCGCATCCAGCTTCAGATGAAAGTCGAAGACGGGATCATACAGGACGTCAAATTTTCAGGTGAAGGATGTTCCATCTCGATGTCTTCGGCTTCCATGATGACGCAAGCGATCAAAGGAGCGACCGTGGAGGAAGCTCTTAAGCTTGCCGATATCTTCTCCCGCATCATGAAGGGAGAGGACATCGAAGAGGATGACCTGGACTTAGGAGATATTGAAGCATTGCAGGGAGTGGCAAAATTCCCTGCACGCATTAAATGCGCTACACTAGCTTGGAAAGCTCTTCAGCAGGGCACGAGCCAAGAATAGCGATCAGCCTGCTTTTAGGAGGGGCTAATAAAGGAGGGAGAATTATGGCTAAAAAGGCACCTGAGTTGTCGGAATATCAATATGGCTTTGTTGACAAGGATGTCTCTGTTTTCCGTACCAAAAAAGGCCTAACGAAGGAAATTGTTGAGGAAATCTCCCGGATCAAGGATGAGCCGGAGTGGATGCTTGAATTCCGGTTAAAGGCGCTTGACTTGTTTTACAGCATGCCTATGCCGGAATGGGGCGGAGAGCTAAAGGATTTGGATTTTGAATCGATCACATATTATGTTAAGCCATCTGAAAAGCAAGGGAAAACGTGGGAAGAGGTCCCTGCTGAGATTAAGGCGACGTTTGATAAATTAGGAATTCCAGAAGCCGAGCAAAAGTTTCTGGCAGGGGTATCTGCCCAATATGAATCTGAGGTGGTTTACCACAGCATGCAAGAGGACTTGACGGAATTAGGTATTCTATTTACCGACATGGATTCCGCGGTTCGTGAGCATCCAGAGATCGTCAAGCAATACTTCGGTACCGTGATCCCATCTGCGGATAACAAGTTTGCTGCCCTGAACAGTGCGGTTTGGTCAGGCGGAAGCTTCATCTATGTACCTCCGGGTGTGAAGTGCGAACAGCCTTTGCAAGCCTACTTCCGAATCAATTCGGAAAACATGGGACAGTTCGAACGGACATTGATTATTGCGGATGAGGATAGCTTTGTACATTATGTAGAAGGCTGTACGGCTCCGATCTATTCTACAGATTCGCTTCATAGCGCTGTCGTGGAAATTCTAGTCAAAAAAGGTGCTCGATGTCGTTACACCACGATCCAAAACTGGTCGGCAAACGTTTATAACCTTGTGACCAAGCGTGCCATCGCGCATGAGGACGCGACGATGGAGTGGATCGATGGGAATATCGGCAGCAAGCTTACGATGAAGTATCCGGCGGTGGTGATGGTCGGCCCTCGCGCGAAGGGAGTTGTGATCTCCATTGCTGTTGCAGGAAAAGGGCAGCATCAACACGCAGGGGCAAAAATGACCCACTTGGCTCCGGACTGTTCTTCGACCATTGTTTCTAAGAGTCTTAGCAAGCATGGAGGAAAAGTAACCTACATGGGATTGTCCCGATTTGGGCGCAATTCTGCTGGATCCAAGTCCAATATCAAGTGCGATACCATCATCCTGGATGATATCTCAACTTCAGATACGATCCCTTACAACGAAGTTTTAAATGATCAAGTTACCCTTGAGCATGAGGCAACCGTCTCTAAGGTAAGCGAAGATCAATTGTTCTATCTCATGAGTCGCGGACTCTCCGAGGATGAAGCTACGCAAATGATCGTCATGGGCTTTATCGAGCCTTTCACTAAAGAGCTTCCGATGGAGTATGCCGTAGAGATGAACCGATTGATTAAGTTCGAGATGGAAGGGTCAATTGGATAAATACCGAAAATCCCGGAGCGCTCCGGGATTTTTTCCTATAATAGCTAGAACATAAAAGACAAGGTTTATAAATACATAAAGATCTAGTATTATGAATATTAGGTATATAAATTGTATTGGAGTTTGGACGGCAGAAAAGGGGGGAGGATGTTGTCATCTGAAAAGCTCCATATTTTGCATACGAACGACATTCATAGTCACTTTCAGCAAATACCATACATAACTGGAGGAATCCGAAAGCTAAAGAAGGAACTCCAAGATCGTGGAGAGTCCGTCATTGCGGTTGATCTGGGTGACCATGCGGATCGCATGAGCCCCATTACCGAAGGTACATGGGGACAGGCTAACGTCAAAGTCATGAATGCCACAGGTTATCAATACGCTTCCATTGGAAACAATGAAGGCCTGACTTTCCCTAAGCAAAAGCTTTTATCTTTATATGAGAAGGCTAATTTCCAGGTACTATGTGCCAATGTGCTGGATATTGAAACAAATGCAATCCCCCCGTTTATGAAGCCGTATGTGATTCAACAAATAGGAGCCTTGCGCGTTTGCTGGATCAGCGTGACTGTTGCATTCCCGGTATATGATTTATTGGGTTGGAAGGTATTGGATCCCATTTCGACTGTTCAAAGGATCGTTAGTGAGGTAAGAGAACAAGCAGATCTTGTAGTCTTGCTTTCCCACACGGGATTTCGCAATGATCAAAGGCTTGCCCAGGAAGTAAATGGGATTGATATTATCATAGGGGCGCATACTCATGAATTGCTGGAAACCGGAGTGGTGGTAGGGGATACCTTTATCATTCAAGCTGGGAAGTTCGGTCAGTATCTGGGACAAACTACGGTTGAATTTGACAAGCATACAAAAGGGATTATAAGTATAACGGGAATATGCCACCCCGTCTCCTCTTTTCCCAAGGCTGAGGACATGGCAGAACTCATCCGGCAGCAAGAGGTTTCGGCTAATCAAGTATTGTCCCCTGATATCGTTACGCTTGACCACGATTTTCACATCAGCTGGGAAGAAGAGTCTCCGCTAGGCAATTTATTGGCAGAAGGAATACGGGATTGGGTAGGATCCGAAATTGCTATGGTGAATGCGGGACAGCTGCTATTTTCTCTCTCAAAGGGTTCAGTTACGCGAAAAGACCTGCTGACCCTCTGCCCGCATCCGATTAATCCCTGCAAGCTTATCATTAAAGGAAAATTTATTCGGAGCATATTGGAAGAAGCATTGACGGAACAAAGCATTCACCGACAAGTAAGGGGACTGGGCTTCCGGGGGAAAGTCCTGGGATGGATGTGCGTGGATGGAATGACCCTCCATTATGATATGAATCAAGCCGAAGGAAAAAGGATACAGTGCATTCTTATCCAGGAGAAGCCCTTGGAAGAAGAGAAAACGTATTCTTTAGGAACGATTGATATGTTTACGTTTGGCTGGATTTTTCCCCTTTTTAAGGAAGCGGAGAAAGTTGATTTATTTCTTCCCGAATTCATTCGTGATGTCTTAGCCAAAGAGCTAAAAAGCAGAGACGCCTTGGAACGGAGCAGCAAAGCAAGATGGATTCACGTCTAACATAATCTACTTGGAGGTGACGCAATGAAATTTATCGATGACCTTTATAACCTTTACCGGGATCATCTGACAGGAGATGAAGAGGATGCCATCGCCATTGTCCTGGGAGTGCTGCAAGAACAGGATCGTGAGGATATGCTGAAGCTGATCTCAGAGATGAACGAAGAAGAAGTCTTTCATATGTTAAGCATGTTCCTCATTGAACTGATGAGGCAAAAGATGGCTACAGAAGGAGTGGGAACGGCCACTTTGGATACGGACCCGACAAGGGATAGTTTTCACTAAGCGCCCTCACACATCCTCCCTTGAACACATATGATACGTTAGAAATATGTTCTATAGGGGAGGACAGAATTGTGGTTGATGTGAAGCCTATTACCCTTGAAGGACATCAGGTGGTAGCCATTTCAGTCCAATTGCCGAAGACGACCTTGCTTGTCGTGACAACCGATAAAGGGTATATCATGTGCGGTGCGTTGGATGTGGCTTTGCTTAATGAAAGATTAAGCGATCGCAATATCATTGCCGGCCGAGCATTGGGTGTGAGAACGATAGAGCAGCTGCTGGAGGCCCCGCTCGAGTCCGTTACCAAAACGGCGGAGGCCCATGGCATCAAGGCCGGCATGAGTGGTAGGGATGCGATATTGAAGATGGTATAAAGCGAAGAGGGGGTGGCCCATGGGATATCATGGGGCTCCTTCTCTTTTTTTGGAACCCTCCTTTTGTGCATGAAATGTGAGTATTGGACATTTCGAAACATACCTATAGAGGTAAAGTGTTGAAACATAGCCTATATTCGTTTAAGATTGGAAAGAAAATGGCTGCTTTATTGCAAGATAAGCGGTCATGGTACAGACAATTAATGATCGATGAAAAGTAAATTTTCATAATACCGCTACTACGATATCGAATTGCCATATTAAGTGATTGATGAGGTGATCAACGCCCTATGAAACAATATCTTGACTTATGCAAACATATTCTAGACAACGGAGTCAGAAAAGATGACCGGACAGGCACCGGTACCATCAGTACATTTGGATATCAAATGCGGTTTAACTTAAAAGAAGGATTCCCGCTTATAACCACGAAAAAGCTTCATCTCAAATCGATTATTCATGAACTTTTATGGTTCTTAAAAGGGTCTACCAATAATAATGAACTGGAAGAGGTAGGCGTCAGAATCTGGAGGGAATGGGCAAAGGAAGACGGAGAGCTAGGCCCGATTTACGGGAAGCAGTGGAGATCGTGGGCTTGTGAAGATGGTTCAACTATCGATCAGATCGAACAAGTAATTAAAGACATCAAAACTAATCCTGATTCCCGGAGACTTATCGTCAGTGCGTGGAATGTAGCCGATATTCCTAAAATGGCGCTAGCTCCCTGCCATGCATTATTCCAATTTTATGTTGCCGAAGGAAAACTTTCTTGTCAGCTATACCAAAGATCAGCGGACGTCTTCCTAGGCGTTCCCTTTAACATCGCATCCTACGCTCTGCTAACGATGATGATCGCGCAGGTGTGTGACCTTGAGCCAGGAGATTTTGTTCATACCTTTGGGGATGTTCACATCTATGCGAATCATCTCGAGCAAGTCAAGCTGCAATTGACCAGAGAACCAAGATCCTTACCGGTGATGGTTCTTAATCCGGAAGTCAAGAACATCTTTAACTTTAAATATGAAGATTTTGAGCTTCAAAACTATGATCCTCATCCGCACATTAAAGGAGAGGTTTCCGTATGATTTCAGTGATAGTCGCTATGTCCAGGAATCGGGTGATCGGAAAGGATAATAAGATGCCATGGCACCTGCCAGCCGATTTGGCCTATTTTAAGCGCACGACGATGGGGCATACGGTACTCATGGGAAGGAAGACGTTTGAATCGATGGGGAGGCCGCTTCCAGGAAGGAAAAATGTCATCCTAACTCGTCAAAAAGATTATCAGCCTGAGGGCTGTATGGTTCTTCATTCTATTGAGGAGGCCCTGGCTGCATTTAAAGGGGAAGAGCTTTTTGTGATCGGCGGCGCAGAGATCATTAAAGAATTCTTGCCTGTTGTGGACAGGCTTTACCTTACTCTCATTGATGAAGAATTTGAGGGAGATACCTTTCTCCCCGAGCTTCACCTCGAAGATTGGGTAGAGTGTTCGAGAACGGATGGAGAAACTGACGAGAAGAATACTTATCCTCATACCTTCCTAGTTTATGATCGAAAGTCTGCCGTCTGAAAAGTTTTATATGGACATCTTTGCCATTCTGAAATATAGTTAGAACTAACAAATGAATATCCTAAAATTTATGGATAGGTGTATTACGTGGTTCACGCTGTGTCACGTATTGCTTAATAGGGAAGCTGGTGAAATCCCGGCACGGTTCCCGCCACTGTAAATCGGAGCAACCTGCAAATGGCCACTGTCTGAAAGCTGGGACGGGAAGGTGCAGGAAGCGGTGATGATGAGTCAGGAGACCTGCCTAGTCCAATTGGAACAAAACCTACGGGAAATAGGGAGGTGTTTGCAAAAAGGAACGTCACGTGTGCAAGTACGTGTAATTTTTCAGTTCCGTGAATGCAATTTCTCAGCACTCAACCCTCGAAGGTTGGGTGCTTTTTTATGTTTACTATGGAGGGGAAAAATGAAAAAACCATTAGTGTCATTACCAATTTTGCTGATTGCGGCCCTAACCGTTTATTTCTGGGCCAACTCCTCTGAACCAGCCTATGCAATGCATATTATGGAGGGTTTTTTGCCCCTAGGCTGGGTGATTTTCTGGTGGCTGCTGACCATACCTTTTCTGATCGTGGGGTTCCGTTCTATTCGCAGCAAAATTAAAGAACATCCTGAGCTGAAAACCATGCTCGGCTTATCTGGTGCTTTTGCTTTCGTATTATCGGCTTTAAAAATCCCATCGGTTACAGGAAGCAGCTCCCACCCAACAGGGGTAGGTCTTGGAAGCATTTTGTTCGGGCCAACAGCCATGGGTGTTCTTGGTACGATTGTTCTTTTGTTTCAAGCCTTGCTGCTCGCCCATGGAGGACTTACTACACTAGGAGCCAATGCTTTCTCCATGGCCGTCGTCGGGCCCTTTGTTGCCTATGGCGTTTATGTGCTTAGCCTCCGGCTGAAGGTATCCTTTTCCGTCGCTGTTTTTTTAGCAGCCATGCTGGGCGATCTGGGCACGTATTTGGTTACCTCCCTTCAACTGGCGCTTGCTTTTCCGGCTGAGGTAGGAGGAGCAATGGCTTCGTTTGCCAAGTTTTCCAGCATCTTTGCCCTAACGCAAATTCCGATTGCCATAAGTGAGGGGTTATTGACCGTCATCGTGATGAACTTGATTAGCAAATATAATATGAGCGAATTAAAATGGCTAAAAATTCCCGTAAAGGAGGTGCGCTAATTGAAAAAAAATATTCTGCTGCTTTTCCTTGCTGTTATGATTGCCGTTATTCCCTTATTAATGCAAAAGGATTCTGAATTCGGAGGGGCCGATGGGCAAGCCGAGGAAGCGATCGGGGAGATCGCGCCTGACTATAAGCCGTGGTTCGATGCGATATGGGAGCCGCCGGGCGGGGAAACCGAGAGCCTGTTATTTTCCCTTCAAGCGGCGATGGGGGCCCTCGTGATTGGCTATGTCGTAGGCTATGGGCGTGCCCGAAAAAAATACTCCATGGAGTCTAAGAACAAGCTGCCACATGCTACAGGTCGATAAATATTCCCATACCAGTCCATTAAGAAGCATTCACCCAATGGAGAAAGCGGCTTTCTGTTTATCCTATCTCTTGTTTTCCCTAATTACGAAAAGCCTGAGTATTGCACTTGTTACCTTTATGGTGATGAGTGCCGTGCTTCTCCTGCAGGCTAAAATTCCTTGGCAATTTTATATAAAACTCTTAATGCTTCCTTTCTTTTTTCTTCTGACCAGCGTTATAACCCTAGTTTTGTCCATAGCTCCCATTGAGGTTGCCTTGACTGGCTCCTTATGGGACATCAGGGTGGCCTTGTGGCAAATTTACGTGACAGGGGAAAGCGTTCTGAAAGGATTGCAACTGATCGCTACGGTTTTGGCATGCATTAGCTGCATGTATCTGCTGATCTTGACTACACCATTGCCAGATCTGCTTTGGATGATGCAAAAGGCCAGGGTTCCCTCCCTTTTTATTGAGTTAGTAGCCTTCACGTACCGTTTTATTTTTGTATTGCTTGAGAAAAGTCAGGAGATCTATATCGCCCAAGCAAGCCGGTTGGGGTATAGAAGCTATAGAGATTGGCTTGCTTCTTTGGCTCAGCTTATTGTGGGATTATTTATCAAGGCGCTGCAGTCGGCAAGAGAGCTGCAAATTGCCATGGATTCACGGGGGGGAGAAGAGATGTATCCCATTGATATCGCTCAGCCATATAAGCGCAAGCACTGGATAGTCATTGGCTGTTCTGTGTTCCTTCTTGCTTTGCTAAGTACCCTCTAGCTGTCAAAATGATAATAACGAGGAGTTTCCTTTTATGTCTGTCCCCATTCTTGAATTAGAACATATCTCTTATAAATATCCTGATGGGACCATCGCTCTTCAGGATATTTCCCTGACCATTGAAAAAGGAAAAAAGATTGCCCTGTTGGGCAATAATGGTGCGGGGAAGTCCACATTTTTCTTACACCTCAATGGAATCCTGAAACCTACTAGCGGAGTGATGCGCTGGAAGGGAGAGAATCTGTCCTACAGCCGCAAGGAGATGAGCTTGCTCCGCAAACATGTGGGGATTGTGTTCCAGAATCCAGATTCGCAGCTGTTTTCAACGACAGTGTATGAGGATATTACCTACGGCCCGCGAAACTTAAAGCTATCAGCAAAAGAAATAGAGAAGGTTGGTCAAGACGCTATGGAGTTGACTGAGACTGCAGGCTTGAAAGATAAGCCGCCCCATTTCCTAAGCATCGGGCAGAAAAAAAGAGTAGCCATCGCGGGAATCTTGGCCATGAATCCGGAAATCATGGTGCTGGATGAGCCGACGGCTGGTCTGGATGCGTACTATGCCAAAAAGATAATGGACGTGCTTTGCCAATTGGCCACACCAGACAGAACCATGATTCTCTCCACTCATGATGTGAATCTAGCCTATGAATGGGCGGATATGGTGATCATTTTGCATGATGGGAAAATGGTTTCCAAAGGAAAGCCGGAGCTGGTGTTCCAGGAAACAGATATCTTGGAACAAAGCCATCTAGAAAAGCCCTGGATGATGGAGGTTTATGAGCAAGTCATAAGAAAAAAAAGCCGAGAGCCATACAACTACCCTAAATCGAAAAAAGAGTTTCTGGCTTTCCTTGAAGATATTCTGTAGGAATTGGGGGTGATTGGTACGTAACCGGGACGTACCAATCACCCCCATTTTGAATAAGCGGAAAAACGACACCTAAAATCAAAATTGAACTAGAAAAAATCGATATAGCTGGAGAAGCGCCACCTAATTCACTTCAGTGGCATCATTTAGCCCATTTCAGCGCGAATAGTGGTCGATTTTCCACCTAAACGCTCAAGATGGACCATGGTTTGGAGATATAGTTGTCGAATGTCCACTTACTTCCGATCTCCCGGCCTTACTCCCCGCCCTGATCCCAGCTATATTCTAGGAAACACCCCTGGATCATTTGGCAAATCCTCCAAGCCCTGATAAGGGGAAAAATATTCAACAGGCATTTCCTCAGCGGGACGTTGATGGGTATAAATGAATTGCTTCACTAAATCATTCATTTCAATGGCCGCTTTTGTAGGGAGATGGTGCTTTACCTCGCTTATAAACTTTAATTCATTATTGGGCAGGCATTCATGCAGCAGCTGGGCATATTGGAAAAAGCGCTGATCCTTAGCCCCGTAGAGCAGCAATACGGGATGGTTAATTTCTCGCAGCCGGGAAGTGCAGTTATATTCCAGACCATAGCTGTAATATTCCCGGATGTTGCGGGCGGTTCCTCTTTTGGCTTCTTTAAATTGTTCCTGAAATAGCTCTTTTGTATCTGAATTGGTGGAGGATACAGCTCGGGCCAATAACCTGACCCCGCCCGCTCCGGCAATAGCGGCCCCTAGTAAAATCCGGCTTCGTAAGTTTTTGTCCAGGATCTCGGAAATTCCCCCCAAAACAATCCCGCCGATAGCTCGATTCGGGTATCTCAGCAAAGTCTCCAGTACAATGGATCCTCCCATTGAATAACCGCAGAAATAAGCTTTTTTTATCCCTAGCTCATCCATGATCGCTGTCATGTCGTCAGCGATGAGGGCATAAGTGATGGGCAGGGAAGAGGAGGAGCTGTGTCCATGCCCGCGAATATCAAAGGTGATGACTTGGAAATGAGGGGAAAGATCCCTGACTTGATAGCTAAATCCCTTACTGGTCAGTACAGGTGGATGGATAAATAATATGGGGATTCCTTTGCCGTAAGTATCATAGTGCAAAATAGCCCCGTTCACATTGATCTTGGGCATGTTTTCTTGTTCTCCTGTCAATTTAGGATGGATGGTTCTTTTTAGTTTAAGTGTTTGACTGGCATGGTATACCCCTTTCTTAGCATAGGTTGTATAGAGGGGGTGGAGTATGGCCAGGTTCAGGACGGGAAGAAGGTTGAATGGAATGAAGCCTTTTAGCTTTAAGACGGCCTTCTTCATTTCATTTACCATCTTCTTATTGATATCTTTTCAAACTTTTTTATATATTGAGAGACAGCTCGAGCCCGCCATGCTGAAAATTGCCATGACGAAGGTAGAGCAATTGGCCGCAGATGCCATTAATGAAGCGATCAGCAAGCGAATTGCGGAGGGGGTAGATTTTAAGGAACTCGTTTATTTTCAGGAGGATAAAGAGGGGCAGATTCGCGCCATCCTTTTTAACTACAACGAGCAAACCAGGATTGTAGGGGAAGCCACGGCTAGAGTGAGCAACACCTTAAAAGAACTCGAGTCGATTCCGCTGATTATTCCTCTCGGTCAGGCGCTTGACAGCAATATTCTTGCGATGATTGGGCCAGATGTTCCCATTACCATGGTGCCGATGGGCTCGGTGCAGGTCAACATGGTGCCTGAAATTCGAGAGGCCGGGATTAATATGGTACATATCAATGTTTTTATTGAAATCCAAGCCAAGGTTCAAGTGGTGATTCCGTTTACGACCGAGCCTACGATTGTAAAAACGCAGATCCCTATC
Organism: Ammoniphilus soli; assembly: GCF_040813775.1. NCBI lineage: Bacteria > Bacillati > Bacillota > Bacilli > Caryophanales > Paenibacillaceae > Ammoniphilus > Ammoniphilus soli. The sequence goes on along the minus strand of NZ_JBEGDL010000004.1, from coordinate 18,875 downwards.
ACCCAAGCACTGTTTATGGGTGAGGTGCCTGATTTTTATTTCAAAGGATCCGGATTGCCCGAGGAAGGGAAAGGACCAACGTTTCTGCCTCCTTTGCAGCTGGATGGCAATAACTTTAAGATGGATTCGCCAACGCCAATGCCAACAGCGCCCAACAATACCCCTTAATAGATTACCAATGAGCAAAAAAAGAGAAAGAGACCTTTTCGGAAACGAAAGGTCTCTTTCTTAATGCGCAGAACCTATTTTTTCTTGCTCTTCCTATACTCATTTCTTTCCCACTTTTTCAGATGGGGGTATGGGTCAAAAGCCCATTCGGTTTTTCCGTTATACTTGTACATTCCATAATGAAGATGGGGAGGAAATTTACCCGATGTGCCCGGATTCCCGTATCCGGAGCTGCCAACCCAGCCCACTACATCGCCTGGCTTGACAATATCTCCAATTTTGATGTTTTTGTTAAAGCCGCCCAGATGCGCATAGTAGTGGTAAACATTGTTCAAGTCGCGTATCCCGATTCGCCAGCCGCCGTACCGGTTCCAGCCCTTGACTTCCACGTATCCATAACAAACGCTGCGGACGGGTGTACCATGATGGGCAAACAGATCCGTTCCTTCATGTATTCTTCTTCCGCCCCATCCGCGGGCATCGCCCCAGGTGGAGCGATAACTGTAATCCGATCGCAGGGGCAAAGGAAAAGCCGAATCGTTCAAATGGATGGTCTGAAACGTTTGGAAAATCTGAGCGAATTCTGAGATAATATCTACAGTCTTATCGCTTCGATAATACTCCCACAACGCAATGCGTATATCATCTTCAGTAAAGCCATATTTCGAGATGTATGTAGCTATTGTATAAAGCACATCTTCGTCGTCTGCAGAATCCGCCATATTATCGCCAGAACCGTCTTTGCCTAACCCATTGAAAAAATCAATGCTGGTTGGCGATGTCTCATCAGGATTCGGATTCAGGAATCCTCCCCATTTTTGAGGAGGAATATTGATGGAAATAAGCCGGGGCTTATCTTGTTCCTCATTTTTTGAGCGCTTTTGGACATTTTTTTCATATTGATTAATAGCTGCTAGATAGTACCAAGGTATTCCGGTTAACGTTCCCATCCTCTGAAAAAGCTCCATCTTTTCGTCGAGGGGCTGAGGGGTGTCTTTGCTTTCTTGAGCCGAAACCGGGATGGAGGTACCGAGCATCGTAATAAGCAACATGATAATGATCATTGAGCGAGCCATGGGTTCACCTCCGGTTTAATCTACAAGGGATATTTTTTCACAGAGGCTGGGTTTCGATACGAGGGAGGGTTAGGAAATGAATGGAGAACATCAAGACTCAGGAATGGTAATGGTTGAAACCAATTTAGATGACATGCCGGGGGAATGGATGGGATATGTATTGGATTTATTATTTGAAAACGGGGCCAAGGATGCCTATTATACGCCCATTTATATGAAAAAAAACCGGCCAGCCCAAAAGCTATCGGTTCTGGTGGCAGCTTGTGACCTGGAGAAGATATCAAGTCTGTTGTTTCGGGAAACGACCACGCTAGGCGTTCGATATTATTCTGTTACTTGCCATCGGCTAGAGCGGGAATTCATTCAAGTCGACTTGGGAGATTGGGGAAAGATAACAGTGAAAATTGGCAAACAAGATGGAAACATTGTTCAAATCGCCCCTGAGTATGAGGACTGTGCCAAAGTGGCTCGGCTGCACAAGGTTCCTTTGAAACACGTTTACGACAAAGCCAAGGAAGCTTACCTTGTCAACTAGCTGGCTTATTGCAATTTTCCAGGTCAACCTCTAAAATAGAGGGCATAGGATAGATGGGAGTGACTGCAATTGAACCAGCGTAAACCCGAATGGTTAAAGATAAAGCTAAATACGGATGAAAACTTCAAAGAATTAAAAAAGATGATGCGCGGAAAAACTTTACATACGGTTTGTGAAGAAGCCAAGTGCCCAAATTTGTATGAATGCTGGTCGAATCGCACAGCGACTTTTATGATCAATGGCAGTATCTGTACAAGAGCATGTCGTTTTTGTGCGGTCGCGACGGGACTCCCGACAGAGCTTGACTTGGCCGAACCGGAAAAGGTGGCCGAGGCAGCAGAGCAAATGATGCTGAAGCATGCCGTAGTCACGGCCGTGGCCCGCGATGACCTAAAGGATGGAGGGGCTTCTATTTTTGCTTCCACCATTCATGCGATTCGGAAGCGTCTTCCGCTTTGCAGCGTGGAGGTGCTGATCCCGGATTTCCAAGGGAATTGGGAGGCCTTGCAGACTGTCCTGGAAGCCAAGCCCAACATCTTGAACCACAATATTGAAACCGTTGAACGCTTATCAGATCGCGTTCGTTCCAAGGCAAAGTATCTGCGCTCGTTAGAGCTTCTTCAGGTGTCTAAAGAAATGGCTCCGCAGATTCCAACCAAATCCAGCATCATGATTGGCGTAGGGGAAACGTATGAAGAAATCATCCAAACGATGAAAGATCTTCGTTCCCGAGATGTCAACATCGTGACGATCGGACAATATTTGCAGCCAACCAAAAAGCATTTGGCGGTCCAGAAATATTGGCACCCCGATGAATTTGCAGCCTTGAAAGAAGAAGGCATGAAGATGGGATTTGATCATGTGGAGTCCGGTCCCCTCGTTCGCAGTTCCTATCATGCACACGAGCAAGGACAAGCCGCAGGGCATGTATAGTAAAAGAGGCTGTCCCTTAAGTCGGCAAGATCCGGCTTTCGGGGCAGCCTTTTCCTTTTTGCTATTGGTTTGTCATGCGATGAGTCGAGTTGGTATTTGGGTAAGTTCGGTTCATGTTATACTTGTTGATGTTTTGGCCATTATCTTTTACGTTCATCCCTGTCATGTCCATCGAGCTGGACTTAAGGATGCCTTCTAGCTTTTGATCGTCGATCTGGTTGTTTCCGGTACGATTCACTAGCGTACTCACCTGATCAATGACATTCTCATCACCGGAAACATAAATATCGTACCAGCGTGGAGACATTCCATAAGCCGCCAATTTGGCTCGGTTGAGGGTCTCGGTATCCTTTACGCCCGGGCAACCGATAAAAATTTCCTCATCGGTTACTAAAACGGTTGAACGTTCTACTCCAGGGGTAGCAGCGACGACGGTTCCGACAGCACGGGCTAGAACATTGCGGTCAATGTAGAAGGTCCCGTTTTGCTGAGAGTTGATGTCTCGGCGACTGTAAGTGGCATAACCGTACCCTCTTTGTCCGTTGCGGTTCGTGGCGGTTAGGGTACTCATCTTTCCATCCTTATAGACGGAGTGGTTATAGAACGTCCTAGGACTCCCTTGATCGTTTATATTTGCATTGGCAAGCGGGGTAGTTTGGTTATTTCGGGCCATGAAAATGTTGTTATTGGAAGCTAAATTATTCCCATAACCTGTCACGCCTGCACCGTGATACGTAGTGTCCCTAGCCTCATCTGCAGCAGGAGCGCAGCCTATTACACTTAAAGATAGCGCCGTAGCCGCAAGCCATGATTTCCACTTCAACATGTTTAACACCTCCTGCAAATAGGGTAACCGCAAAGTGGAAGGACATTGCATGCAAAGGGAGTGTGGATTGCAGGAAAGTGTGGTAATATATATTCTTAGAAGAATAAGGTGAGCATGGGAGGAAATTGGACGTGATACGCATTCAAGGTTTGTCCTTCGAATTGCTGGAAGACCATCGGAACGGCTGGAACGCGGAGACGTTCAAAAGTCGCTATAGCGATATTTTGAATAAGTTTGACTATATTGTTGGAGACTGGGGATATGGGCAGCTTCGGTTAAAAGGATTTTTTGAAGATCAGTACCCCAAATCGTCTTTTGACAACCGGATTAGCTTTTTAGACGAATATATCCAAGAATATTGCAACTTTGGCTGTCCCTATTTTGTATTGAAGAAAGTCAAAGAAAAGCAAAGTGAACCAAACAAAGAGCAACCGACAGAGTAAGGTTGCTCTTTTTATGTTTGCCTAAAGAGTTGTATATAAAAATTCAAGAAGCTCCTGGGCCTCTTCCTCTGTCACGCCAAAAGCATACTCTAAGTATCCTTCTTCTTTCAAGTCGTCGGGGCCGATAATGGCAGAACGGTTGTTTTGAAGATTTACGACCATTTTCTTTCCGTAGAAATTTGTCGTGGTGGTAATGGCCAAGTCATGGCGGCTGCTTTCTCCCATAAAGCTGACAAAGCGGGTTTTTGTTTCCTCTGTGTGGTCATAGAGGAAAAAGGTTTCATGTTTGCTCATAAAAATAAAGCCCTCCTAGAATCATGTTGTTACATTTTAACATAAGATCCTCTTGTTGTATCCTTAGGATAACACACCGTCAGTTCTGACATCCTTTTTTCTTGCGGGGGATATAGGCTTGAACCTCTTCTGGCAGCTCGGTATACTGGAGGTACACGTATAGGCGAGGTGATAATCGGAGTGGATGAAAACTCGGGACATGTAGCGGTCATATTGCTTGCGCTGGTTCTAACGTTTGCAATTACCATTATTTCAGCTAAACTAAGTAAAAAGAAAAAGTAGGTCGATCCCTTATGTATAATGTAAATACCCAAAGAATTGAAGAAATCTTAACATACATAGACAAGTCCTTGCTGCCTTCTTTATCCTCGATCATGCAAAACCCTAAATCTGAATTTCTGAACCAGCCCATTTCTGGCTTTGCAGCCGAAAGGATCTTTCATCTGTTCATCGAGGGGATGACGGATGTCGGAAATTTTTTGATTGATGGATTTATCATGCGGGACCCAGGCAGTTATGAGGACATCGTTGACATTATGGAGGACGAAAAGGTTTATACCCCTGAGCAAGCTGCCGTCTTTAAGGAAATCGTGCTCCTTCGCAAAGATCTTGTGATGGAATACACGCATTCCAGCCATGAGAAGCTGTTTGATGCTTATGCCAGCCATTCCCGTGTCATGAATGCTTATACGTCGTTGATTCGAGCCTATTTAGAAAAAGAATTATGGTAAAAAAAGCTTCATCAAAGCAACATTTTGGTAGCCAGACCACTTTTAGAGGAAAGTCGGGTTCTGCGTTACTCAAGAGAACCTAAACTTTCTCATCCAGAAATGCTCCCGCCCTAAAGTATACATGCTTTGAGGGCTATTTTTCTGTCTTTTAATCATATTTAGGTATTTTTTATATATTTTTGTTTCTAAATTTACTTATCTAAAAAAATCGAGTAGAATATGATAATAAGAAGAAAGGCGGTGAGTACGTAATGTCTAAAGCGAGGAATTCTTCTACACGAAATGAAATTCTCCACATGCTGAAGCTTCATGGCTCTCTAACCGTCAGTGAAATGGCAGTGCGGCTGCAAATTACGGAGATGGCGATCCGCCGTCATCTTAGCACCCTTGAGCGGGATAATCTGATTGAATCAAAAATGGTTAGACAATCCATGGGCCGCCCCACGAATGTCTATTCCCTAACTGAAGAATCGGACCACATGTTTCCCCGCCACTATTCCGACTTTGCGCTGGATTTCTTGCAGGATATTGAAGATCTTGAAGGAGAAGAAAAGATCAGGTCGTTGTTCCAAAGACGGGAGCAAAGATTATCCGATAGGTATAAGAAACAGATCAAGGGAGATACCTTAGAAAAGAAAGTGAAGCAATTGGCTGTTATCCAAAACGAAAAGGGTTACATGGTCGAGATTGAAAAAGACCCGGAATCCGGCGATTTTATCTTTAAGGAATTCAATTGCCCCATTTCGCAAGTGGCTAAAGAGTTCAATCATGCTTGCGATTGTGAGCTATCCTTATTTAAGAAGGTACTGGAAACGGAAGTAGAGCAAAACGAATGCATTGCACAGGGTGAAGACAAGTGTGTCTATGTGATTAAAAATCCAGAATCTTAGGAGAGCAGCCGGTTTACAGGACGGTTGTTCTTTTTTTGCACAATTAAATGGTAAAATGGGATAAAAGAAGTTAGAGGAGTGGGGCCACATGAAAACCTATCGTGCCTATCTGATTGATTTAGACGGAACTATGTATCGAGGAAACGAAGTGATCGAGGAAGCGCCTGGCTTTATCCAATGGCTGAAGTCGCAAGGGATTCCTTACCTCTTCCTGACGAATAATTCATCGATGACCCCTCATCAGGTAGCTCAAAAATTAAATGATATGGGAATTTCCTGCCTCCCCGAAAATGTGTTTACAACGAGCATGGCAGCCGCCCAATTTATCAAAGGCTCGCTCCAGCTAAATAGGGTGTATGCTATAGGGGAAGAAGGGTTATTTACCGCTTTGCAAGAATGGAAGTGCGAACTGACCGATGAAGAACCTGAAGCAGTAGTAGTGGGGATAGACCGACAGATTACCTACGAAAAGTTGGCTAAAGCTTCCTTGGCCATTCAACGTGGAGCCCGTTTTCTTTCTACCAATAGCGACCGGGCTATTCCGACGGAAAGAGGCCTAGTACCTGGCAATGGGGCATTGACTGCGGCGATTAGCGTAGCCTGCGGGAAAGAACCCCAATTCATTGGCAAGCCCGAATCCCTTTTTGTTGAGCTTGCTTTAGAGAAGCTTGGTGTTTCACCCGAGGAAGTTCTTTTAGTGGGGGACAATCTGCATACGGATATAGCAGCTGGAGTTCGTGCCCAAGTGGATACGCTTCTGGTCTATACAGGGATCACCCGCCCCGAAGAGTCAGAGGCGGATGAGGTTAAGCCCACTTATTCGGTCGCGCATTTAAAGCAATGGATTATGGCTTAGGAGGAATGACCCTTGCTGTGGGCTAAGCGACTTGAAGCCGCGGCAGCGATGGCTCCGACGATATCGTCCAAAAACGTATGGTTCTGGTGATCGTTTTTATCATTGAGTTTCTTCAAGATTCCTGGCTTCATTTTGTCAATGTAACCGTAATTGGTAAAACCGATGCTGCCATAGACGTTGACGATGGATAAGGCAACAATCTCATCTACTCCATAAAGGCCTTCGTCATTATATACCATGCTTTGCAGCGGTTCCATCAACTTTCGCTCTTCAGCAAGAAGGTCTAATTGAATTCCGGTTAGGATAGCGTTTTGAACTTCTCTCTTGGCTAAAACTTTTTCGATATTTTCAATGCAAATCTCATTGGTTAAATCCGGAAAATAATCCTTTTGCAAAAAGATGACGAGTTCAACTAAGTCGTCCATGGTAACGCCTCTGGCTTCGAGAAGCTCTCTGGTTTTTTTCTCTACAACTTCATCATTAACTACTGCAATTGGTGACATTAGTCAATCTCCTTCCTAGAATAAGGGCTTGGCTGAAATAGAAGGGAAGTTAAGACGATGAACGAATATGTGTTTCAGGATTCCTTGGGTCAAAATATTTATCTCACATTTACGCCTGAATTATTCTCGCGACAGCCTGATCATGTCCTTATCGTGCCGTTATATCAGGGAAAGTTACTTTTTACCTGTCATCCGCACCGGGGCTGGGAACTCCCCGGCGGGAAGGTGGAACCGGGAGAGACCGCCGAAGATGCTGTGATTAGGGAAGCATGGGAAGAAACCGGGGCAAAGGTTACGGTAGCTGGGCAATTGGGTGAGTACAGGGTGGAGGGAAAAATGACTCGGTTTAGAAAGGCAATATTTCTTGCTCATGTTTTGGAGTGGGACAAAAATCAACCCTTGAGGTTCGAAACGATGGATGCGCAATTATTCCCTGTTGATGTGGATGTACATAAGGATCAATTCAGTCCTTTTATGAGGGATGGGGTCATGGAACAAATTCAGAAAAGGCTGGGATAAACAAAAAAGAGGCATTGCTGCCTCTTTTCATCGATTCATTAAAATACTTGCTGAACTTCCTTGATTTCAGGAATTTCTTCGGTAAGAGCACGCTCAATTCCTGCTTTTAACGTAATAGTGGAACTTGGACAACTTCCGCAAGCTCCCATTAAGCGCAGTTTTACAATACCATCTTCGATGTCGACCAATTCGCAATCGCCGCCATCGCGTTGAAGGAATGGGCGCAGTTTATCTAGAACTTCTTGTACTTGTTCATTAAGGTCAGCCATATTAACAACTCCTTTCTAATACCCCTATTATAATACCCTTGAGACGATAAATCCATGAGTTTCAGCACATTCACTGTGCGCGAATTTGTTTGGCCCGTGATAATATTATATGATAAAACAAAAGATAAGGGGATGTTGACATGGTAGAAATTAAGGTATATGGAGCGGAAGCGCTTTGTGCGAGTTGCCTGAACGCCCCTTCTTCCAAAGACACGGCGAGTTGGCTCGAGGCAGCCTTAAAGCGGGTTTATGCAGAAGATGCGATCCAAGTCCGTTATATTGATATTTATCAGCCAGGAAGCGATGAGGAAAAACAATTTTCCCAACGGGTGATCGAAGAGGATTTATGGTATCCGGTTGTTGTGATTCAGGGGAATGTTATTACAGAGGGGAACCCGGACCTAAAGGTGGTTTATAAGAAATTAGATGAATTAGGAATTCCCAGAGCGGAATAGGTGATAGGATGTCAATCATGATTGAGTTTTGCCGGGCCAATCTTTCCAGCGGCTCGGATCAAGTCAGAAACCAGTTGCTTGCCCCGATGGACGATATTAGGGAAGTAGAGGTTATCGAATACGGATGTTTAGGCAATTGTGGGCAGTGCTATATCCAGCCCTTTGCGATGGTAGAAGGAACGATTGTAGCAGGAGATACGCCTGAGGAGCTGCTGGAAAATATTAAGGAGTTTATAGTTAAAAAGCAAGAGGAAGATCGACTCTGGAGAGAAATGGGATTTTAAGGAAAACACTATTAGGATAGTTGTAACCTTGAGGAAAAAGCTGATTACTAGTATACTTTTCTTACGGAGTAAGAAAGTATAAACTTCTTCAAATCTACACCCTTATTCCGCATAAAAAGCTTCCTCTAAAGGTGGTCTGGCTATCCTGAAATGCATCAATGAAGCTTTTTTTATAGGGGGAGGCCACTGAGGGATGTTTAGATTGATTCTAAAAGAGGAGGGAAGGCTATGGTAGAGATTACAGAAAGCGCAGGCAGCAAAATTCGGGAGCTGTTGGCAGCTCAGGAAAACCCTAACTTGTTCTTGCGAGTGGGAGTGCAAGGGGGCGGCTGCAGTGGATTGACATATGGCATGGGTTTTGACGATGATCAAAAGGAAAATGATCAGGAATTTGAATTGCAGGGGATTAAGGTGGTCGTCGACGAGGACAGCTTGAAGGTTCTGAAAGGGACTCGAATTGATTATAAGGAATCTATGGTTGGCGGCGGGTTTACCATTGATAACCCTAACGCCATCGCGACTTGCGGCTGCGGAACCAGCTTTAAAACCGCTACAGAAGAGGGTACTCCGGAGAAGTGTGACGACTAGCGCGGTTTGTAGTGTTCGCATTTTGTTCGATAACTTTTAGGTGGAAATTATACTAAGTCGTAGAGGGTTACGTATTTGATGTAAATATGTATACGTATTAACCCTCTAGTCTAATAATGAAGAAACGTGTAAAAGCATCTCTTTGGCGTATTGTCAGATACGTTAGGGAGGTGCTTTTTGTTTTATGGCGGGGTCACGTATTATTAAAAAACATCGCACAAAGACTCAAGTCCATCATAGGGCGGTAGTCGAGGAAAATGATATTCAACCTATGGCGTTACAACCTGCCTTTGATTACTTTGTATCAGCAAAGATTGCTGAAGGGTGCAGAGAACGAACGTATACCGATTACTCTAACACATGGCGATACTTCACTGATTGGCTTAAAGAAGTTAGAATGAATTCTGTTTATATTCATGAAATCACGCCAGAAATGATTCGGAGATATATCCACTACATTACAACCGATGCTCCGCGTTTCAAAGGTCATCCTCTTATTCAAAATAAAGATAAAAAGGGTTTGGCAACAGCTACAATTAACATGAGAATTAGAGGATTAAAAACCACATTTAACTTTTGGGTAAGAGAAGGTTTTTTGAAACGGAGTCCTGCCGACAACATCAAGATACAAAAAGATGATGAAGACAAGATTGAATCATTCACTGATGAGCAGATAAATGAATTATTAGGGGCTTGTGATCAACGGTCATATGTGGGTTTTCGTGACTACGTTTTTCAAATGCTTCTGTTTGATACTGGAATGAGGATGAATGAGGCTCTGTCTATTCGTAGACAAGATGTTGATATGAAGACAAGGTGTATAGAGTTAGCAGCACAGTTTAATAAAAATCGGAAGTCACGTCTTATCCCTTTATCTCATCAAGTAGTCAAGTTACTTCACGAACTAATTGAAGAGAATCGAACCCACTTTCCTGAAGCCGACAAGGTGTTTCTTTCCTGCTTTGGTGAAGAATTAAGGGATACTCAAATGAATAAGAGGTTGAAGTATTATGGGGATGTGACTGGAGTTGGTAAAGAGATAAGAACAACTGCACATACATGGAGACATACGTTTGCACGAACAAGCATTCTGAATGGAATGGATATCTTTTCACTCCAGAGAATCTTAGGCCATAGCTCTCTTCAGATGGTTAGAAGGTATGTTCAGATGACAGGGACTGACGTGAAAATTCAACATGATAAGTTTTCACCTGTCAATAGATTAAGGACGAAATTAACAAAAAGATAAATCAAAAAATAAGCACAAAAAAGCCCAGTGTATCATAGTGCGGGAACACTAACACTGGACGACCCAAAACTGTTACTCTTAGTATACCAATTTTTTAAAAATGGATCAATACTAAGTTTATTAGAGTATGTCCATTTTATGTACTTCTATGGGTATTGCTTTTCTCTGTGCTATCTAAAGGGAGAAGATATAATGATACTAAGACTGTACCGAAGTATCGCCAAGAATCTTCAGACATTTCATTCTACTAAAGAGATGGATGAACATCTTCAACTACACGTCTACAAGTCAGGTAAACGACTTCACAAAAATGCTAAAGCCGTTTTAGGATTGCTTTCTCGCTATTCTGTGGCTGTTTCTGGAGTGTCATGGATTAAACCTATAAATATATCCTTAGAGCTAAATATCTGCCTCAGAACTGTTCTGAGAGCGTTAGAACGTATTGAGTCATTAGGAATTGGTCACAGAGAAGAAGTTGAATATAATGGGATGATCTTTCATTATTTTATTCTGCACAAATTTGATTTGTTGCGAGTGAGTGAAGATGTTGTAAACGAAGTGTCAAAGTCTCAAAGTGAGCCAAGCCTTGATACAGCAAGCGTCGAGTGTCAAATTGAAGACATGAAGCATTTAGAATCTACAGAAACCAATGATCAAGTACCTAGTAAAGACGTAAGTAAACCGGACGTTTTAGACTCATCTTTTGTTCCATCAAATGTGCCTGAAGAGTTTATTTCAGCTTGCAAACCATTCTTCAACAATGCCAATACAATTTATTCCCTATGGGGCAAGGTTTTGTTAGCCCATAGAACTAACCGACTAAGTACACCAGTACAAAGCTATATTGATACAGTCATTCGCTCATTCAGACAATCTATATTCTTACTCAAGTCAGGCAAGTTGCGTAAGGATTTAGGAGCCTATTTCTATGGTACATTAGAGAGAGTCTTTGCTGTAGAGAAGCGCAGAGAGGTGCCTATGTATAATTGGTTAGAGGCTTAATTCGTTGCTAAATGGATAATCACAAACACAGCTAGTCCCAAAAATATCATTAGAACATTGCATCTATATTCCAATTTATCAACGCGGTCTTGGAGTCTGTAAATGTATTCATTTTCAGGGTCTATTTGTGACACGGTAAAACCTCCTTAGTAGGTGATGTTACCAACTTATTTCCACATGATGATTGAATAATCCTTCACTCTTGGATGAATTGGCTCAGGTATAAAAAAGACCGCTCTGTAATCACAGGCGGCAAATGGATGTAAGTGCAATTTGATAAGTACAAAAATAAGTATATCCAACTAATTTCTTTTGTGTTATTTTCAGTTAGATTTTCTAACAGAGTTTATGTACTCTTGATATTACCTTCAAATTGCTCTTTGACAATCTCATAGGCTGTATGAGCGTTTTCTATATACTCAAGTTTATGCTCTGCTCCTTCATTGCACAGCTTCAAGATGTTGGAAACCGACACCCTAAAGACTCTGTCTAGCTTACTTTTATAGTCAAGCTCATCATACTTAGGCTGGTTATTGAAGAGTAAGGCAATTTGAAATATGTCAATAAAGTATTCGGTACTGTACATTTTGGGATAAAGCATAAGAATCCACTCCCTTACAAATTCTTCCTATACCATCATAGCAGACGAAGGAATGTGAAAATGTAAAGAATATGTGAAATATTTAGTGGGTTGATAAGATACCTATAACCGTCTCTGAGCGTTTATTTGGCCTGAGTGTAAGCCAACCATTTCTATACATCCCTGTATCATGCTTAGAATCGCGGAGATTGCAACCTGTGATCAGAAAGGGCGCTGGTTTATCGTTGACAATGAAACCTTAGAGTGGCGTATTTCTGTGTTAGATGCAAGCGGAGAATCTATTCGAAGGCACAAAAAAGCAGGTAGCCCTCACAAAGCTACCGGGTAAAAAATTTGTTACGGAGTAGCTAACTAGGTACTTACGGGGTATCTCACGGAGTACGAACAAATCGTCAATTTGAAGTTGTCTGACATTTATAAATTCAATCTTTGGTTAAAAAATAGAAACCTCCCGAGAGGGAGGCAAGTTACAGATTTAGAATTTATTTTTGATCGCAATCAAATAATTCCAAATTACAGCAAGACCACTAACGTAGTAACCAATTAGGAGTACCCATCCCGTAGGATCAAGTGGCATCATGTTCGCAATAACCATTAATGGCAGTACGTAGTATAGAATATCTTTTAAATAATCTAATATCAATGTTGGAGATAAAGTCTTCAACGAACGGAAAAGGCCGATAAGAAAATCGAGTAACATGAGACCAAAAACTGCCCACATCGTGTAGAGCATCCAACCTGTAAGCGAAAATGTCATTTTTCATCACCTCCCTTTTTATTAGTAGTATATTTTATGTTTCAAGTTGCCCAATCTTGTTCGTTTTTTTAAAACTAAATCGATATTTGGTAAAAAATAAAAACTCCTATTTTTTTATAGGAGTCAAACAAAGGTAAATCCAACTAAGCTCATCAGTGTTGATGCTGCGTTTAGTTTTATTTGAACTAAGTGGGAAATAAATTTTGCTTATCGGGCGGGGGATCTAAAAGAACTAAGTGTTTTAGATGAATATGGGATATAAATGGAGAAAAGCAGATACATTACGGAATATTACAACGTTTCATCTGAACCTATTGGGATGTAAAGGCTCCAGACCGTATTAAGTTCGTGTCTTAGTTACCTGTTTTATCAGTACGAAGTGGAATATAAAGACAAGACAAAACATCATCTTTGGAGGTGCTACGGTTTATCTGAACGTAGTCGGATATAAAGAAGATCATACCAACCGTTTTTGCAGGAAATAGACCGTTTTATCTGAACGAACGTAGTGGGATATATAACTAGGATGCAGTAGGGTTAGAATTTGTCTTTCCGATAAAACTATAATTTTATCGACAAGATCAAGCTTGGGAAGCCTTGAAAATCAAGGGACTATGGGAGGGGTAAAAAACATCGAAGGGGGTAATTAGAATATATGGAAATATATGGTAGCCCATCTAGAGTTCCGATAAATTGGAAAACCGACCTCGATACCGCTAGATCATGTAATAGCCTTGCTAGAGTTGCTGATAACCCTAACTCATAAAGCTGAATTAATTCTTTACTCCATTGGTGGCTCGAAGACCCCATTCTAACAACTTAAAAGAATTGACCCTAGGATATAAAAGGTCAATTCTTTTTATATTTATTAATCATTTTGGCAGCAGGAACATTTCACGTACAAAGTGCTTACCTTTTCATCTTGCATAAAATCTACAGTTATATCGCACTCTTGGCAAATTAAAATAGTCATTTGTTCCAGCTCCTTTTCCGAATTGGTATTAGATATATGTGATTAGTATGTCATAAATACATTATAAGTAGGTTTAATACCAGTGAATAGACTGCATTTTTTGTCTATGCTGGTCAATATAAGTCCCTACTATAGTGAAAAAATTAAAATAGACCTACCTTTTAAGGTGTTAAAGCCGGAATGAATTTTTAATTTTTAGCCGTTTTGAAGTTTATAATACTTGTAGGGATACGGAAATGCATTTGTTTTTATTTAAGTCAGCAGTGAATAAATATAATTTTTTACATGTTCTACCGTACGTATTGCTATCATGTTTAATAATCCGAGTAGATGTGGCTTTAGCATAGTAGCAGACATTAAATATTTGGCTGCTTGGTATCATTTGAATCCTGGTCAAACGAGGGAGATTTTTTTAAGCGCCGTAGGGGGGAGAACGATTTACTGGTACGCTGAGAGCGTGTCAAGAAATCTTACATGGTCAGGTGGTTACATCTATCAAGTTCCTAATACTGCAACCAATCGGTGTACCTCTTATATACATGGATTACCTCCATGCAAAAATTGCAGATTACTAGGGTTTAGAACACTTAACCTTCCATCGGGCACCGTGAACCATACAATCAACCTGATTTCAAGTACAAGTAGCACCCAAAGAAAAACGAAGCGAAAAAATGTCAGTATGGCATTGCCTACAAAACGAGTAAAAAGAAAACGCAGATTAGTTAACCGCAAGAAACTATCTAGAAGCCAATGATAGTATGGAAAGAGGTCACCCGTTTTCGGAGTGGTCTCTTTCACTTAATTTTATTGTTAATTAGCAATAACATAACGTTTTATGCCGGCGTAATGCTTCACGTTTTCGTGTTCGCTCCAGCTCACATTATATAAGAAACTTGGATTTAAGTTAATACCAGATGTATACATGTTCATTTTTTTAATAGTCGATAAGGTATGCTAACGGGAATCGATTGTTCGGTAAACGGATCTGCGTCCAGCAGCCTTTTTTGTTCCGCGTAAGGACAGTATAGGTTTAAATATAACAGTTGTTAGAGGTGATTTATGAATATTTATGGACACATAAAGAGTGCCATCAATGAATTGGATAACCATATATTTTCAATGCCAGACGTTCAAGCTACGCAAGTTGTGGAAGGTATCAAAAAATCATGGGACTATTTGCAGGAATTTATGAAAAATATACAACCAGACTTTACTAGCTCATTTCAACATCGATTGGGTAACCTAGACGCTAATGATATCTTAATTACAAACGACATGGTAAAAGAAGCATATTCTATTTTTAAAACGATGAAACATGAACCAATCGATGTGAAAATATTTATGCTTCGCTACATTTGGCTCACAAAAACATTATTGATATTTAATAAACCACACGAATATTTGTGAAGGGTGTTTGCATTACTACTATGATGAAGAACAAAAGCTAATCATTAAACAATGTTCAACGTGTTCAACCTCTTTTAATGTGGATGGACGAGTAATTTCCCGTTGAAAAATTTCTTCAAACATTCGACCTGCAACTAAAAGCGAGTTATTGAACGGGATTCTATAGTTTAACAAGAAAAAATGGTTGCGACTTATTCGAGGCCGCTGAAAAACTGACGTTTTTCTCACAAAATATAAAATGACCCCACAAAAAACGACTCTACATTCAAAAAATTGAATGAGAGTCGTCTTTTTTTATCAACAGAAGCCATCAAAGAGGTTCCTTTTACTTCATCAGTTTCAGTATTTTTTTAAATTGACGGTGAAGATAGCTATCGCACCTTGTAACTCCATGCCAATTTGACCCGAGGATGTAGCTACATCGTACCCGTGTCTATGCTTTAACTCACTATTTTTCGCCTCAATTTTATATCGCTCTTTCGATTTTTCTTTAAAAAACTCACTTTCCTGAAATTTTTCCTGCTCGACATGAATATTAGATTTAATTTTCACAGAGTAGCTTTTGCTTTTTGCACCTTCTTTATAACACCCTTCTTTAAAAGGGCATCGCTTGCATTTTTCGATATCAAAGTAGTAGGTATCCGTCTGATTTGTACCTATATCCTTTTTTCCTTGTCGAGCTTTCCGGATCGCCATATGCAGCGTCCTTATTAAATGCAAATTCATCTTCCTTATTTCTAAATCCTTGTGTAACAGAAGGATGTAATTTTGCGACTAACTGAATATGATTCTCCTGACTATATTCGATATTGTCCTTTTCCGAATATGCTGCATCACCAATGACGGTTTCAATCTCCATTCCAGCTGCCACACTTTTTTCAATTAACGTCTGTAATTGCTTGCCGTCATGCTTTTCACCCGTCGTAATGATCGCGGCTGTAATGATTCGTTCTTCACTCATGGCCATGTGCGTTTTGTATCCAAAAAACGAGGAATCTGTACTCTTATGGCCCAGTTTTGCATCTGGATCTTCTGAGATTCGTAATTGTTCGATATCATCGGCCACTGTTTCTTTAAGAAGGTTCAACTGTTCCTTTACTTTAGGAATCTCAGAAATCCTTCCTTCGTTTTCAATTACATCCATTAGTTTTTGACAGTAGGTTATCTCATCCTCTAACACTTCCGTCGTATTTTTGGAAGGAAATTGTTTTTCATGGATTCATCTATGGTATATACAGCTTTTCTCAACTTTTTGGAGCGTTCCATCAGGATTTCCTTAGGAGATTTCTGATTGTACCGGGCTTTCGTATGTGTAGCATCGACAATAATGGATTTACTTTTGATGATCTCCTTTTCAATGGCAATTTCTACGGTCTTATTGACTAACATGTCCAAAAGGTTGATGTCTTTTAAAGGCAATTTCCGAAATTTAGTCAGTAAACTGGGGTCAATAACGGTCTCTTCCGGCGCCATGTCAAGAAAATACTTAAAAGACATGTCATATTTCGATCGTTCAACCACGTCGATATCCGAGAGGTCATAAATAGTCTTCAACAATAAATATTTAAACAAGCGAATAGGGTCGACCGCGTTTCGACCGTTAGTCAGGCAATAATTATTTTTTAGCTCTTCATACACAAACGAGAAGTCGATCAGCTCGTTAATTTGTCTCAACATATTGTCCTTTGGGATCACTAAGTCATAGATAGCCATAAATGGACTGAAGACCATAGATTGTTGTTTTTGGATCATCGTACTACCCACCCACATTGAATTGATACTTTGATTATACAGAAAAAAGGTATATTCTCCTCACGAATTGAGGGAATATACCAGCTTATTACCATGTCAGTCGTATAATCTTCCTATATGATTATTAAGGCTATAGAGTGTATTATAATTGGTTAGGAGAAAACTTTCTCTTATCGACTTAGGAGGTTTGTATGTTCTATTTTGAGAATGAAACTATAATGTCAGTTGCAAACGCATTGAAATTAAAGCCAAATGAAATTTCTGTTCTTGGGCACGTACGAACATATGAATATGAGGATGACGAATTACTTCCATATTTTGTGGAAATACGAACTCTGGGACATGTTGTGATTGTAAAGAAAAATCGGATCTTAGATTTCCCTCTATTCGAGCTAGAAAAAGAACAACAATTCCCAACTGTTGACGCAGCTATTGAGACATTCCGTCATTGGATCAATGAAATTTAAGAATAATAACAGTAGAAGTATGGTAGATTTTATGAATATTAAGCATCTAATACTTAAATGGACAGGGTATCTTTGAATTATCAAAGGGACATCCCTATCAGGTTTCTCTCCACAATGATTAGTCATCATCAATTTGAAGATCATTTCGTGGATAATACGGGATCGACTTTTTATTTTCTAACCAAAACTAACTTTGTCTGATGTCTTTCCAGAAAGTGATATAATAGATTAAACAAGAATAGGCAGGGAAACTTCATGAGTAAATCAAAAATTATCATTATTGCAATCATCTTATTGATTTTATTAGTAGCTGATTTGATGAATGATGGATTGGTAAGTAAATTGCTTTCTAGTCTTACAAATAATTAAGAGGGTCTTCGTGAATCCTAAACTTAAAACCGAATATGCGAAGTTTAAGATGAGGATAGGCGCTGTATAAGCGTCTTTTTCTTTTGGGATCCGCCCAGAAAGAAATATAAATGTATTATCCTGCTGGGGGATCACCAGGAGACAAAGCACTCCCGTAATTACGATTTACTTATTAAGTGAGATTACTATTTAGAAGAAAAGCAATAGTTAGATTATTTAATGAATATTGGTAGAAAATAACATATGGACATGGTATAGTTTAGTTATCAGAGTGGCATTCCTTACTCTGGTTTCTCTCCATTCCTCTCCATATTGACCACCTTCATTTTGGAGGTGGTTATTTCTTTTCACTAATAATATCCTCCATAAAACTATGCAGGAAAAGCTCTTATGAAGCTATGGGTAAAGGGGGTCACAAATCATTTGTACTACTGCTTCAAATGGGATGTCAGTCTGATGGCTGATGTCCTTTTTTTGTGATGCTTATCTTAAATAATCCAACATCATCTCGGTTACCTTAGTTCGAAGAACATCCCAACTGGGGTTAATTGAATGATGATGATGTGAATGGTATACATATTTTAGTTCTATACCATTGTCTGTTCTTTTTTTCGAAAAAACCTTAATCCCATGCAATCTAAGTGTTTTGTATCGAGCGTTTAACTTTACTTACAGCAGAGTCAAATAGATAAAGGTATGGATCTTTAATCTTCAATGAAGATGCTTCAAATACTTTTCGGTCTCGTTCCAGAACGGTAAGCAGTAGGGGAAGGGTAATGTAATCGAAGATAAAGGTCTTTTCTTGATCGGATGGGAATTTCATGTTCTATGATTGCTCCTATAAATAAGAATGTATGTTCTTATTTTACGGGGGATGAGGATAATTAGCTAGGTTGGAGGTATTAATACTAATCATTAGGATTTTAAT